>CAYYGL010000067.1:0-22958 GCA_964471235.1 uncultured Calditrichaceae bacterium | reverse complement strand
AGTTGAGAGTCGGATGCCGGAATAACACAAGCGTGCATATAGCTGAATAGTTACAAAAATTAGGGAATTCCGGCCCCAATGACGACGTCACCACGTTGTGGCGGGGTCACTTCGTGGCATTCGGAGCAACGCCCCCCGTCGGGGCCGGAATGACAGCCAGGGTGCTGGTTTTTATGTCATCCCGGCGAATGCCGCAACGAAGTGGCTCCGTTGGAGAAATCTTCTAACATGCAATTTGTCATGCGCCCTGAAGTTCATCGTCCCTATAAAAACAATAACTTTTCACCAACAGTTGAAGTGAGAAATGTTTGTTATTTATCATTCCTGTTATTGTTATTTTTGCGCTTTTCCGGTTCCGCGGGCTTCTTCTTTCGATGATCCCCAAGGGTTTTCCGGTAATGCTCAGAGCGGTAAGCATAATCCTTCAGACGTTTTTCCACCAGGTCGTAAATGGAGCCTTTGGTGAATTTGCCCCGTTTGCCCATTCGCCCGGCTTTTTTTCCGGTAAGTACCTTTAAACCGTCTTCCACCGTATCAATCGCCCAAATATGAAATTTACCTTCCGCCACCGCATTTCTGACCTCAGCTTTCAGCATCAGGTCCTCAATGTTGCTCCGGGGGATCAGCACGCCCTGTTCACCGGTGAGCCCTTTGTATTTACAGATTTCAAAAAAACCTTCAATCTTTTCATTCACTCCACCAATGGCTTGAATTTCACCATTTTGATTCACCGAACCGGTGACTGCAATACCCTGTTTGATGGGCACCCCGGAAAGGCTGGAGATAAGGGCATATAATTCGGTGGAGGAAGCGCTGTCGCCGTCTATCTTGCCGTACGATTGCTCGAAGGCAAGAGTGCCGGAAAATGAGACCGGCATGTATTGACCGAATTTGGAATTAAAAAAACCGGAGAGTATATAACTTCCCTTGTCATGTATTTTTCCGGTTAAACCGGCTTTTCGTTCAATGTTGATAATGTTTTCGCTGCCGATGTAGGTCTTTGCCGTTATCCGGCTGGGTTTCCCGAAGCTGATGTCCCCCAAATCATACACCGAAAGCCCGTTGATTTCCCCAACCGCTTCTCCGCTGACAATGATTTTCTGGATGTTGCGCTGGATATATTCCTGAATCTTTTCTTTATACAGGCTGTGGCGGTATTCGTATTCGGTAATTGCCTTTTCCACATGTTTATCTTGCACAATCTTGCTGTTGTCTTCCTTTGCCCAGAAAACCGCTTCCTGGATGATCTTGAGCAGTTGCCCGAACTCCAGAGAAATTTTCTTCTGGTCGCTGGATAACCGATGCCCGTATTGCACAATTTCTTCCACGGCACTGCGATGGAATGTGGGCAGCTTCTCTTCATCTATCACCCGTTTGATGAAACGGGCATACTGCATCACCGTCCGGGGGGTGGAATCGGTCTCGTAATCAAAATCCGCCCGGATTTTAAAAATCTTCACAAAGTCATCGTCATAAGCACGCAAAATGTGGTAGATGCGATTCCAGCCAATCAGAAAGACTTTTACCTTTAATGGTATCGGGTGGGGTTTTAAGGATACAAAAGAGACCGTTCCGTACAATTCATACATGTCTTCAATGCGAAGCTCCTTGTTCTTCAGGCTCCGCTTCAGGGCATCATACACAAAGGGATTGGTCATCACTTCCAGGGCATCCGCCATCAGGTAGCCGCCGTTGGCTTTTAGCAAGCTCCCGGCTTTTATCATGGTAAAGTCGGTTATATAAGTGCCGGAGACCGGAAATTTCTCGATTCTGCCAATCAAATTGTTATAAGTGGGATTGGTTTCATAAATCACCGGGGCTCCCTTTAACCCGCTATTATCCACTACCACATTAACCTGGTAGCGTTTAAACAGGTTGGTTCTCTCCTGGGGAATATTTTCCGCGCCGGCTTTTTCCAATTCCGCCAGAATGCTGGTGCTGTTTGCCACCACATCCTTACACACCTCATCCAGGTATTCCAGCACCCGGGGAAAATCTTTGTATTTTTCCTTGATTTCGTTGACATACTGTTCAATGATAAAGCTGGCAACGTCCTTATCCAATTGCCGCAGCGTTTTCTGGGCAGCCATATCCAGGCGTGCCAGCAACCGCAGTGTTTCGGCAACTTTATTTTCAATGGCTTCGATATTGTGAGTAATTTCCTTCTTCTCTTCTTCGGGCAACGCCTCAAATGCTTCCGGGGAAAGGGGCTTTTCTCCCCGCATTATGACGGTACGAAACCCCATGGGGGTCGGTTGAATCCGTAATCCCAATTTCTCCGCTTCGGATTCCAACTGCTCCAACAACTGCCGCTTTTCCTGGTTCACCTGATTGATGATCGCCGCTTTCTGATTCTCATACTGCTCGCTGGTAAATGCCCGCTTGAATTCCTGTTGTAAAGTCGTAATAAGATGGTCCATGTCATTCTTCAATTCTTTCCCTTTACCGGCAGGCAGAGAAAGAGCGTCGGGTGAATCCGGATTGGAAAAATTATAGACATAACACCAGTCATCCGGTACCGGTTGGCTGCGGGCATAATCTTTCAATATCTTTTCCAGAATGGTGGTACGCCCGGTACCGGAATAGCCCGTTACAAATACGTTATACCCGGACGCTTCCACCTCCAGGGCGACCTTCAACGCTTTTAAGGCTCTTTCCTGACCAATGACGGTCGTAAGGGGTTTAAGCTGATCGGTGGTTTCAAACGAAAGAACTTTTGCACTGATGCTGCGGCGCAACTGCTTTGGGGAGAGTTCTTTAATTGCCATATCGATTTCC
This sequence comes from uncultured Calditrichaceae bacterium, assembly GCA_964471235.1. GTDB lineage: Bacteria > Calditrichota > Calditrichia > RBG-13-44-9 > J075 > CAYYGL01. The sequence continues at coordinate 20,180 of CAYYGL010000067.1, read as the reverse complement.
TATCCGTTGGATGAGTAACATGTTGTGACCAAAGAGTGGCAGGTGGAAAAAATGCCGCCCCGCTATCGCCGGGGGGTAACCACAAATAAACCATAGTCCTTGCGGTAAATTTCATAATCCCCACCTTCGAATTCCGGTAAATCTAAAAAACATCCCCCGTAAATTCAATTTGAAAAAAAGATAGGGAACAAAAATCTTGCCGAATGAATAAAGACCTTGACAAAATTTGTTTATAAAATTAAATTGCAAGTCTGATTATGAAGATACCGGTTTTACATTTGGAAGATGGGATTCATCACTTTCAAGATGTCTTGAAAAGTGATTCCCTTCATTTTTATCGACATGAGTTGTACCCTAACCGGGTGGATGTTCAGGTTACGGTCAATAAATCCGAAGACACCATGTTATGCAAGGTGTCAGTCCAGACAACGGCACGATTTGTATGTGATCGCTGTCTGGAGGAATTTGATCAGGCAGTCGCTTCCCGGTTCCGATTGCTGTTTCATATTGGTAAAGATACCTGGCAGACTCCGGAAGAGGACGTGGTGCATATCCCGAGGGAAACCGTAGAAGTGGATATGAATCCCTGGATATTTGAACACCTGATTTTAGCCATCCCGATGAAGATGCTGTGTCGGGAGGACTGCAAAGGACTTTGTCCCCAATGTGGGGTTAATTTGAATGAAAGCACCTGCAATTGTCATCATGAGACGATTGATCCGCGTTGGGAGAAATTGCGGGAATTGTTAAAATAATGGAACTGTGGTTCGGAATACGGAAAGCAATCCTCGAGCCATATCACTATTGATTATGAAAACACGTTAAGGAGAAAATATCGAATGGCAAATCCGAAAAGAAAATTGTCAAAATCCAAAAGGGACAGCCGGCGATCTCAGTGGAAAAACAAATTAGCCTCTCCGAACTTTTCTGCCTGCCCTAATTGCGGAGAAATTCGACTACCCCATCGTGCCTGCCCGAAGTGTGGCTACTACAAAGGTCAAAAGCTGTTCGAGGCTGAAGAATAATTGTTTCGACATATATCAGGAGTTTGTTGTGCGCATAGTTGTCGATGTAATGGGCGGAGATAATGCCCCGTATGCCCCTGTTTTAGGGGCACTTTTATATGATAGGGAAACAAAAGGTGAAGACCAGGTTATCCTGATCGGCGATAAGGAAATCATCCACACGGAATTAGCCCGTCACCGTTTGTTAAAACCGTATAATATAGAAGTGGTTCATGCGTCCGAAGTGGTGGATATGCACGATCAACCGGCGATGGCTGTTCGACAGAAGAAGGATTCCTCAATGATTAAAGGAATCCGGATGAATAAAGAAGGTAAGGCGGATGCCTTTGTCAGTGCCGGAAGCACCGGTGCGCAGATGGCTGGCAGCCTGTTGATTTTAGGGCGGGTGAAAGGGGTTCAACGGCCGGCATTAGGCGCCATGATTCCCTGGGAAGATGGGGTGATTTTGTTGATTGACGTGGGCGCTAATTCTGACTGTAAGCCTTACCATTTATTGCAATTCGGGCTAATGGGCAGCATCTATATGGAATATATTTATGAAATTCCCAACCCGCGGGTGGGATTATTGAATATTGGCGAAGAGAGATCGAAAGGAAATGAATTAACCCAGGCGACTTTTAACCTGATGGAAGAGTATTTGCCCAGCTTCGTTGGGAATGTGGAAGGAAGAGATGTCCTTCATGGCAAAGCCGATGTGGTGGTTACGGATGGATTCACCGGAAATGTGGTGTTAAAATTTGCCGAGAGCTTTGTGGAAGTGTTCGGCAGCGGTTTAAAACGCCGCATCAAAAAGAATTTGTTTGCCATGGCAGGGATGTTCCTGATGCGCCCGGCGTTTAAAGCCATGAAACGCCGTTATGATTATGAAGAATACGGAGGAGTACCTTTGTTGGGAATCGATGGCATCTCGATTATTTGCCATGGAACCTCTACACCGAAAGCCATGAAAAACGCTATCTATGTCGCCAGAATAATGGGGGAGAAGCAAGTAAATAAACACATTCAGGAAGAGCTAAGCGCAAGAGGTCTGGTATGGGACGAAAAGCAGTTGTTACAGGCGTAGGACATTATGCACCCAAAAAAATATTGAGCAATAAAGATTTGGAAAAAATGGTGGAGACCAATGACGAGTGGATTGTCTCCCGAACCGGCATTCGGGAACGCCGGATATTGGAAGATGGAAAGGGCAGCTCCTTTATGGGCTACCATGCCGCCAAAATGATTCTGGAAGAACGGAATATATCTCCCGAGGAAATCGACCTCATCATTGTTGCCACTGTTACTCCAGATACTGTTTTTCCCAGTACTGCCTGTCGGATTCAGGACATGTTAGGGGCAACCAATGCCTGGGGGTTTGACCTGAACGGGGCCTGTACCGGCTATATTTTTGCCCTTTCCACTGCTGCTCAGTTTATTGAAAACGGTTCCCACAACAAAGTGCTGGTCATTGGCTCGGATAAAATGAGTGCCATTACCGATTATACCGACCGCTCCACCTGCATTTTATTTGGAGATGCCGGTGCGGCAATCCTGCTGGAACCCTCTGAGGAAGAGGATTATGGTGTGTTGGACTGGATTCTTCATTGTGATGGCAGCGGCGGGGAATATTTATATATGCTGGGTGGGGGAAGTTTATATCCGGCAAGTCATGAAACTGTTGATAAAAAAATGCACTATCTGTACCAGGATGGTCGGACTGTTTTTAAATTTGCCGTGACGAAAATGGCGGATATTTCCGTGGAAATCCTGGAGAAAAACGGACTCACCGGTAAAGATGTCAAATTTTTCATCCCTCATCAGGCAAATCTTCGTATCATCGATGCGGCTGCCCGCCGAATGGGCTTAGACGAATCACAAGTGGTGATTAATATCGACCGCTATGGCAACACCACCGCCGCTACCATTCCCCTGGCATTATCCGAAGTTTATCATGATCAAAAATTACAACGAGGCGATTACATCGTGATGGCTGCTTTTGGAGCCGGGTTTACCTGGGGAAGCCTGTTACTGCGCTGGGCTATCTGATCCCCTTTTCCAAAAGTTCTTTGCTCCCCTTGCTTATTTGAAATTAAATTTGCACCTTGTGATGATTGTGATAGCCATTGCCCGGGGAAAAACTTCCTTTCTTTAATTCTCCCGGGAATCACGTATAAAGATAAGCACCATTAATGACACGGAGTTAAAGGTGGATGAGTTATGAAATCTTTTAAACGGTTACGTTTCCTCAGTGTGTTGATCGTTTTCATTTTAAGTTCCTGTGCTCAAAAAACAGTAATTAAGGCCGTAAAACCGGCGGAAATTGATGTCGGTGGACTGAGACGGATTGCCGTGTTGGATTTTCGAGGACCGCAGGGAACCGGTGAAAAAATTGCCTCCATCTTTACCAGCAAATTGTTCTCCACCAATTTTTACACCTTAGTGGAACGGTCTGAATTGCAAAAAATTCTGGAGGAACATGCCCTGAACATGTCCGGGGTGGTGGATGTGGAAACGGCGGTGCAAGCCGGGAATTTGGTGGGCGTTCAGGCGGTGATTGTGGGCGATGTGATCAGCTATAAATGTGAGGATCACCGGCGCACTAAAAAAGAGAAGCGCAAAGTCTGGACCGGCGAATATGAGAAAGATAAAAACGGAAATTTTATCTACGAGAAAACCCTGTTCGGCAAAAAAGTTAAGAAAAAAAAATATCGGGAAGAGCTGGTTGATGTGGAGGTCATCCAACGGGAGGCAACCGTAACCCTCAGTTTCCGGCTAATCGATGTGCAAACCGGTCAAATTCGGGCAACCCGGGAAACCTCTCATTCTTACAAGAAGAGCGTAAAAAGCGGGTCCGGTTCCTTGCCGCCCAAACAAGCAATCCTGAACCGGTTAACCCATCAGTGTGTAGACGATTTCGTGCGGATGTTGGCACCCCACACCGTTCGCATCGAAACAAAGTTCGCCGGGGGAAACAAGGAAGTAAACCGGGGGATTGAGTTTGCCAAAAACGATCTGTGGGACAAGGCACAACAGGTATGGGAAGGGGTGGTGAGCAAAGACCCGTCCAATCATGCCGCCTGGTATAACCTGGGGTTGGCACTGGAAGTACAGGGGATGTATGAACCGGCTGAGAAAGCTTATGATCGCGCCGTCACCCTGAAACCGAAAAAACTTTATTTACAGGCGTTGAAACGGATTCGACAGGCTATCAAAGACCGGCAAAAGTTGGAACAACAGCTACAACGGCAGAATACGGAAGCGACAGGAGACATGCAATATGAGTAAAATCGCCTTTTTGTTTCCCGGACAGGGGTCTCAATTTATCGGTATGGGGAAAGACCTGTATGATGCCTATCCGCAGGCAAAAGACATTTTTGAGCGGGCTGAGTCCATTCTGGAATTTCCATTGACCCGGATTTGTTTTGAAGGTCCGGAAGAAGTATTGAAGCAAACCCGCTATACTCAGCCGGCAATTTTTGTTCACAGCGTGGTTGTGGATAGTTTACTGAAAGCACACGGGATATCAGCCGATGGCGCCGCCGGACACAGCCTTGGTGAATATTCCGCCCTGGTTAGTGCGGGAGCATTGACGTTTGAAGATGGGCTGCGGCTGGTTAAAATCCGGGGCGAATTGATGCAGCGTTCCGGAGAAAATCACCCCGGCACCATGGCAGCCATCCTGGGCTTAACACCGGAAGCGGTAGACCAGGCCTGTCAGCAGGCTTCCGAATTTGGTGTGGTGCAGCCGGCAAATTTTAACAGCCCCGGGCAAATTGTCATTTCCGGCGAAGTAGAAGCGGTTCATCGCGCTATGGAAATCGCCAAATCAAAGGGGGCACGCTTAATCAAACAACTGGTGGTCAGCGGCGCCTTTCATTCCCCGTTAATGGGGGAAGCCCTGAAGGGATTAACCCGAGCCTTGCAGGAGGTAAAACTTGAAAAAGCCGCTCTTCCGGTATACAGTAACGTAGAAGCCAAACCGGTAACCGAACCGGTAAAAATACGCCATTTGCTGGAGAAACAACTATTGGCGCCGGTGCTGTGGGAAAATATCATCAACAACATGATTGCCGATGACTTCGATACCTTTTATGAAGTGGGTCCCGGAAAAGTGCTTACCGGGTTGTTAAAAAGAATCAATCGCCAATATCCCTGTACCCCGGTGAGCGGTGTCGCCGATTTAGAGGCGGTTGTTTCCGAATAAGACTTGACCCATTATTGATAAGGAGTGAAACCATGCATTTGACCGACAGAGTTGCCGTTGTTACCGGTTCCACCAAAGGAATTGGCAGAGCCATCGCCCTGGAATTTGCCCGTCATGGCGCCAGGGTGGTCGTGTCCGGGCGCAATCAGGAAAGAGCCGAGCAAGTCTGCCAGGAAATTCGCACCAATGGCGGAACCGCCGTTGCAGTGATTGGAGATGTTGCCAACATGCAGGATGCCGACGCCTTGATGAAAACCGCGCTGGATGAATTCGGCAAAGTGGATATTCTGGTCAACAATGCCGGCATCACCAAAGACAATTTGGTGATGCGGATGTCCGAATCGGACTGGGATGCGGTGATAAACATCAACTTGAAAGGCACCTTTAATTGCATTAAAGCGGTTACCCGGCAGATGATGAAACAACGTTACGGGCGGATTGTCAACATCACTTCCGTGGTAGGGGAAATCGGCAACGCCGGGCAGGCAAACTATGCGGCATCCAAAGCCGGTATCATCGGCTTAACCAAATCCGTTGCCCGGGAACTGGCTTCCCGAAACATTACCTGCAACGCCATTGCCCCGGGGTTTATCGAAACGGATATGACGGAAAATCTGGATGAAAAGGTAAAAGAGAGCTTAAAAGAACAAATTCCGCTGGGCAGGCTTGGGTCCGTAGAAGATGTGGCAAAAGCCGCTTCTTTTCTGGCAAGCGATGAAGCTGCTTATATCACCGGGCAGGTGTTAAATGTTGACGGCGGTATGGTGATGAGTTAGCCGGAATTGGTTCCTTCCGGGTAATCCGTGATACGCTTTCCAGGCAAGAAGTGTTTAAGTGTTCCGAAAATGGGGTGGTATTTTCAGGAAGTTTGAAAGCCGGATTTCCTGGGAGAATCCGGAAACACTTCACCCGGAACAGGGAACCGTCTGAACTCTTGTATTGCTGTTTTCTTCGGGAAACGACTCCCCGGGTTGACAGCCCGGGTTCGGGGGGATAAAATTTTTTCCGTATTGGAATTTAAATTGTTCATATTGAAATTACGAGTTCTTATTTTATATTAGTTGTTTTTATGCAGATAGTGTTACATCAACAACCAAATCTTAGGAGGCTGTATGTCTTTAGAGGAAAAAGTTAAGGAAATTATTGTGGAAAAGTTAGGAGTGGCACCGGAGAAAGTAACCGCAGACGCTCATTTTATTGATGACCTGGGCGCCGATTCGCTGGATACGGTGGAACTGGTGATGGCATTTGAGGATGAATTTGATGTCGAAATTCCCGATGAAGATGCCCAGCAAATTGCAACTGTTAAAAGCGCAGTGGATTATTTAAGCGCTAAAATTAAAGAAGGTGAATAATCACCAACCGTATCTTAAACTCCGAAAAAAGTTACCGGAATGTGGATGAATGGGTGAATGAGTAAAGGAGTGAGCAGTGGCATAGAAGCCCGGGAATACTCGTTTTTACAACAGAACCGGACGTCTTCATCTTCTCTTGCTTAATCACTCTTTACTCATTACTCCCGGAAATAATTTCATCTGACAATTCCCACGACATGTTAATCAAATCCTTAACCGGACATAATGATGTCCGGTTGATGAGCATCAGGTGAAAACAAGCATTAGTTGGTCTGTGGTGACAGGCTAAACTAAGGGGAAATATTATGCAAAGAAGAGTTGTTGTAACCGGAATGGGAGCGATCACCGCGATTGGCAATTCGGTGAAGGAGTTCTGGGAGGGATTATTGGAAGGTCGGAACGGTGTAGATACCATCACCCGCTTTGATCCGTCCCCGTTTAGTACCCGATTTGCTGCGGAGATAAAAAATTATAACCCGGATGGTGTGATCGATGTCCGGGATCAAAACCGAATGGACCGCTATACCCAGTATGCCATGATAGCGGCAGCCGAAGCCATTAGTGATTCCGGGTTAGACCTGGAAAAAGAGAATCTGGAACGGATTGGCGTACTGGTGGGGTCCGGGATCGGTGGGATAGAATCTTTTGAAAATGAGCACGAGAAATTCATCAAAAGAGGTCCCCGGCGGATTAGCCCCTATTTTGTGCCGCAAATGATATCGGACATAGCCGCCGGGCAAATTTCCATTCGCTGGCATTTGAAAGGACCCAATTACTCGGTGGTATCCGCCTGTGCAACCGGCACCCATGCCATTGGCGATGCCATGCGTTTGATCAAATACGGGGATGCGGATATCATGGTCACGGGCGGATCCGAAGCCGCCATTACCCCGATGGGGCTGGGAGGCTTTTGCGCCATGAAAGCCCTGTCCACCCGCAATGACGACCCCCACCACGCTTCCCGCCCGTTTGATAAAGACCGGGATGGGTTCGTGATCGGGGAAGGTGCCGGTATTCTGGTGATAGAGGAACTGGAACATGCCCGGAAACGGGGTGCAAAAATTTACGGCGAAATTCGCGGTATCGGGTTTACTGCCGATGCGTATCATATCACTGCCCCGGTGCCCGGCGGAGAGGGTGCCGTGCGCGCCATGCGATTATGCGTGGAAGACAGCGGTTTAAATCTGGAAGATGTGGATTACATCAACGCCCATGGCACCTCTACCCCTTATAATGACAAAAGCGAAACAGCAGCAATTAAAACGCTCTTTGGAGATCATGCTTATAAATTGAATATCAGCTCTACCAAATCTATGGTCGGACACCTGTTGGGTGCCGCCGGGGCAGTGGAACTGATTACTGCTATCCTGGCGGTGAAGAACAACGTGGTTCCACCCACAATAAATTATGAAACACCGGACCCGGAATGTGACCTGAATTATACCCCCAATGCCCCGCAGGAACGTACGGTAAACGTCGCTATCTCCAACACTTTCGGATTCGGAGGGCATAATGCCTGTATGTTGGTCACCAAATTTGAATGAAATGGGTGATAGAATTTGGAATTGCTAAAGAAAATTTCTTCCCGCATTTTTCAAAATTCTGAAAGTAAAGAACCTCAAACGGACAGGGCTTCTACAGGGGACTTACCTCCCGAGGAAGCCCGGGTGGTGGAAAAGTTTCAAAACCAGTTTCATTTACACTTTTCCAATCCCGCTTTGCTTGCCACCGCTTTAAAACATCGCTCCTATTTGAATCTTACCAATGAGCCCCGCATTAATTCCAATGAACGACTGGAATTTTTGGGGGATGCCGTATTAGACCTGGTTGCCACCCATTTTTTGTTTGAAAAATTCCCGAACAAGACCGAAGGACAGCTTTCCAAGGCAAAATCGGTGTTGGTTAGCAAGCCGGTAATGGGAGACATTGCCAGGGAATTATCGCTGGGAGAGTTGGTGTTGATGAACCGCGGTGAGGAAAAAACCGGCGGTCGGCGACGGAAATCGATTTTAGCAGATGCCTTTGAGGCAATCATTGGCGCTATTTACCTGGATATGGGATTGGAAGCAGCCCGTCAGTTTATTCATCACTATCTGTTAAGTGACATTAAGAAAATTCTGCGGAAAGGATTGTATAAAAATTATAAGAGCATGTTATTGGAATATGCCCAGGGAAATAACCGCGGACTCCCGGTTTATAAAATTATAGAAGAAAGCGGTCCCGATCATGCCAAAGAATTTGTGATAGGGGTATGGTTAGGAAATGAGAAGTTGGGAGAAGGCAGGGGAAAGAGCAAAAAAATTGCCGAGCAGGAAGCCGCCAAACAGGCGGTTCAGAAATTACAGATTGATGAGAGTTGAGAAACTTACCAGTATACCACTTCAAGGCATAAACGAGGGATATGCCATGCATCCGCGAATAGATGACGAATACCTGGACGTATTGCAGAACATCGAAAGCGCAATAGTGCAGGAATATCGCGATCAGCCCGAGTTGCTCGATTATGATGTTGAGGAAGCTCTCGAAGAGTTGATTTCAAAATATCGGGCGATATCAGCAAACCGTACCTATACCCATAAACGGTTGAGTGAACGCGCCGAAAAATTGTTTGTTGAACTGGAGCCGGTATGTGAGTGGCGGATTGGAAATGCATATTTGGAGGACAGCAAAGGCAGGGAAGTAAAAGGACCGGAACCCATCACTGCCGAGGAGATGGTTGCTTGTTTAAGGAAAATTAAAAAATCCGTTGGAAAATGGACCCGGGAACGTGGCAGGCAGGGTTACCTGAATTTTGTGAAGCACTTTTTTGGTTAAAATCTGATCTCCTGGCAGTCAACCATTCCCCCTTTTTCCTAAAAATTATAATTCAACTCCAGGTAAAAGAAATTCTGCGTCTGTTGTATATAATCTCCCCGGTAATATTTACCCTGGCGAAAGTTGGGATTCCCCGGCTCTATGGGTTCATTATTGGTATCCCGGGATTGGAAATAAGTGATGGGAAATTGACGGTCCCGGGTAAATTTGAGCCGCATGGTGAGATGATTACTAACCCGGGAGTAGAGAGAAACCCAATACCGCATGGCGCCCCGGTCACTGGTGACTACAAAAAACTGGGTATCTTCAAATGTCCAGAAAAATCCGGTGTAATACCCCATAAAACCTTTCAACTTCAACCATTCATTAAAATTGTGGGTGTAAAACCCGCCCAATGCTTCTCCGGGGGCGGCGATGTTGCCGGCAAGGTTGGTATTGTCGTATTGCACCCCGGTCTGGGTGGGATAATAAAGCCGGGGGCGGGGGCGAAATATGGTCGTAGAATTAAAATATAACAGGGACAATTCATCAAAGCGGGAAAGCCGAACCCTTACCTGCCCGCGAAATTCCCGGTTTTCAAAAAACTCGGTGGTCAGGTTGTTGAGCTTCTCCCGCCCCTGGTATTTCTGGCGCAGGGTAATCCGCAGGGGAAAAATGGGGCGGTATTCCAGGGTGCCCCGCAAGCGGAATTGGGTGACATCATCGGCATTACGCCGCCAATTATCGTATTCGAAGGATGCCACGAACTTGCGGCTGATTTGATAGCGGGAATTCAGGTAAAACCCCCGTTCTGCCTGGGGCTGGGGGTTATTGGTGTATAACTGCCCGTAAAACGGCGATTGCAGGTAAAAATAATCTTCGTAGATGGTGCGCTTATAGCGGCGGTAATTGGAAAATGAGCGCTGGTAGGGATTATCAAATCCCAACTGGTAATTGCGGTACAATCCGAATAAATAAAAATTGTCGTATTGAACGTAAGCGCTTCCCACAAATGCCCAGGGATTTTTACCGGTGGTACCAAATAAAGAGAGGGACTGCCCCCGGTCCAATTCCGCATATTCCGCCTGAAACGCCACATTCTGATATACCGCACTGACATCCATCCCATAGACTCGCCGAAAAGATTTGGCACCGCTCCAGAAGGGATTCTTGCCGTCGGAAACGGGCCCGCCGTAAGAATTAAAAATTTCGTTATCCGGCAGAGTGATTTGACCGAGATTATCCGGCGCCACCACTTGTTCGATGTCCGGGCGGATGGGGCGGTCGTAGGCACTTTCGTAATAAGTGAAACCGATTTGGGTGGTCGGGAAAATATCATAAGCGGCATGGGCACCTAACAGTAGTTCCTGAACGGAATTGCGCCAGGAGAGGTTATTGCCGGTTCGCAACTCATCCCCCGGGGCAAATTTAAAACGCTGGTCCAAAACGATTAGCTGGTTAAACGGCAGTATTTCTTTTCCTTTAAATAAAATTGGGGTGGTATTTAAAATAGCGTCCCGTTTGTCAAAAGAACCAAACAAAAACAGGTGGGCATTGCGATAAGCCAATTCTGCCGCGGCACCGCTGAGTTTAAATTCCCGGGTTCTGGAATTGTCCCCGGACAAACCGATGAAGCGTTTCCGAAATCCCAACCCGGATTTCCGGGGGGTAAAAAAATCAGTGTTCTCCATCACCACGCCGCTGCCGAAGGTTAGCGAGTAATTCCCCACATACAGTTTCCGCAACTGGAGGGGGCCTAATTTTTGGTTTTCCAACCCGATATAGAATTTCGCTTTGGGCACCTTCAGGAATCCGATATCCTGGGTAAAATAGGGTTCTTCCAGCGAATGCCAGTAGGAGAAGCCCAGTTTCAGATTGGGTCCCCAACTGCCTATGAAGCGGGTATAGACATCGGGGTAGTTATTGGCGGTTTCCTGTGCCACGGAAGAGGCGTCGATGATTTGCTGGGTGCTGGTTGCCGTCACATCGGCTTCATCGGTAAGAAAAGGCGTGTCCGTGGCTCGAAATAAAATATGCCCGTGGAATTCCGGTGCAGGGGTTGTGGTAGAAAAGGAGATAAAATTGCGGGTATTCCGATAGCCAAAGTAGGAGAGGTATGGTACAGTCCGCAGGTCGCGCAGGCTGGAGAGATTGCCCACCTGGTGACGGAAGTTGACAATAGCTGCGGCATCCACCGGGGAGACGCCCTGTAGGTTGAGCAATTCATCATAACGCATCCGGTTAATGTTTACCGGCTCCAGCGCCCGTTCTATCCAGGAATCCACCAACGCCTGATTGGTGCCTTCCTGCCCTTCCCACCTGTCTAATTGAAAATAGAGTTCTTCGATGCGCGCTTCTCGCTCGGTTTTTTCTTCATAAGGTTCGATACGTACCAGCGGTTTCAGTTTGAGCAATAATTCCTGGGTCATGCCCTTAATTTCCCGCAACTGGTAAAAGCTGGTAAACGGACCCTGGTATTCGATACGGTCATAAATGCGTTCTGCCAGCTCTTCTGAGATTGGCAGTTTGGCTATTTCCTCGAATGTGGCATTGTTGAGGTCCAACTGATGATCATAGGAATAGGGGGTAGTGAATTCCTGCGAATGCCCACTCCAGAGAGCGATTAAAATGAGATAGAGTATCCAACTAATTTGAATTTTCATTTTATCCACACAGCTTTTTCTTGTTAACTTATCATAATAATAATTATAATGATAAGACCAGGCGAAGTCCTTCTTCAATCTGCATCATGACAGGTTGAGGTGCTTTCTTAACCTTCTCAGTTAAAAACCTTTTATCGATAGTGATTACCTGCGAAACATTTACTACCGAATCCTTCGGCAAACCGGAAGCTCTTTTTGATAAAAAAACATTACCCGGTGCGCGTGCTAACTTTATATTGGATGGGATTACCACACCAATAATTGTGGCAATTCGGCTTCGATTAAAATCGTCAGATTGAACGACGATAACCGGTCTCCTGTATCCCGGCTCTGATCCGGTTGGTTCCGGCAGGGTAGCCCACCAGATTTCCCCTCGTTTGATTACCATCGTTCTTCCCCAATTGAGGAAATTTGTAATTGTAAAATGACCTTATCTAAATCGGATGAATTATCCTCATACACTTTATTTAACATCTCAGTTACATTTTCCACACGATGCGAGGTTAAATAAGATGTTAGCGCTGTCGTAATGAGATCATTAAGAGATACCCCTAATTGTTTTGCTGATTTTTTTGCAGATTGGTAAACGGGTTTGGGAACGGATATTTCAGCTTTCATATTTCACCCTACCTTTGTTAATTGGCATTTTAAATAATCGAGATCAAAAATTATAGATAACCCCCACCTGGTGGGTTTCGCCCAATTCACTGTGGGTGCGCATGCCGTAATCCAGTTGAAAGCCCTGGTATTCAATCCCTACCCCGACCGTAAAGCGGTTGGGATTGGTGGTGCCGCCAAAGCGCAGGTACAACATTTTAAAGACCTGAAATTCCGCACCGCCCCACACTTCCGTTTCTCCCACACCAACCACCCGGTTTAAATCCAGGCTGGTGGTCACGCCGTCATAGGGGTGGTAACCAACACCAATGACGACTCGCTGGGGCAAATCGTGCCGGGTTTCCTCACCGACTTGCGGGGCATTCAAATTCAAAAAATATACCCCGGCATAGGTGCGCCCCCAGATGGAAGCCTGTAAGCCCACGTCAATCCCCAGGGTGGTGCTGCTGCCCAGGTTTAATCCTTCCACCGAGGTGCCTAAATTCCAGTAATAGGCTTTAATGGAATATCCGATTGCCAGGCTGCTTTGCAGATCGTGTATAAGGTAAAAACCGTGGGAAAGGGCAAAGGTATATTCACTGGAAAGGGTCTGGTTCTGGTAATCGACCCCAAAGTATTGCACACTGAAAGAGACCGCACCGTATTTTTGAGGAAGGGGGTATACCGCGGCGCCAAAATAATTTTTGAAGAAAGAAAGGTTGAAGAGCCTGGTGTAGGAAGTTCCCAATTGGATGGAGTTGATTTGGCTGAGCCCGGCGGGATTATAATAAGACGCCCAGACATCATTGGCAACCGCCACCCCGGAGCCGCCCATGCCTATCACTTTTGCACTGGGATAGCGGTCGTCAAACAAGCCGGCATGGGCTTGCAAGCCGAAGATGATTAACCATAACAAAACGGTAGCGCCGGAAAACTTTTTATTTTGCATATCGAGTAACCCACAGGTTAAGCGTGAATAAGTTTGGCAGTGATTTTTCCAATATCCTCAAGATGCTTCAGTAAAATTGCGAAACACTTCATGTCGATCGATTTCCAGGATTCATGCACCAGTCGATTTCCGAATCCAGTCATATTAAAAACTGTTTTATGGAGATGTTCATCTATTACGTCTTGATCCGACAGGATGACCGCTCCATCTCATGAAACATTTACACTTCCCGATTTTTTTCCATCATAATTGGAACGATTCAGCTTTAGCAGCAAATTTGATGTTTTGTGAAACATTCATCCAGTCATTGATCGGTTTATCCCTACCGGCTCAGTACCGTTCCCACCACAATCGGTGCCATCCGGGTGCGTTTTTTGCCGCTGACCGGCTCCACCACCTCCAGGTGACAAATATACGTACCCAACGGCACCCGGTCAAATAAGCGATCCCTGCCGTCCCAACTCAAGGTGTTTTCCAATATCAGGGCGTTTTCATCCAATAATGTAGTAATCAGCCGCCCTGCCATATCAAAGATACGGATGGTGATATGATTGTTAACTGCCCCGGCATTGTAACGGATGTCAATGTGTTCCCCGCGGTCCGGCACAAACGGGTGCGGCTCCACCGAGAGTGACACATTATCCAGCGAGGGGGTATAATTGGGATCAATCCGTAACTGATCCTGATAGGTGGTCAAAATCTGGTAAATAGTATCTCCATTGGAAATGAACAAACCGCCCACCCCTTCCGCAAAGATACGAAGGTTCTCGTTGAATTCGCTTAAATCCAGTTCTGCGGTGTCCCAAACCCGAATGGTTGTTTGTCCTTCACCATCACCGATCTCCAACGAAGTACCGCCGCCGGCAGAAAATTTTTCCAGAATGATGCCTTCCGTGGTAAGCAGGGTGCCATCCCACCGCGGGGAATTGACCTGGCTGTTGGTAAGCTTTACCGGCTTTGGTAACGGCGCCCCTTCTGCCAGCAGGGAAATATCGGTGTATTCAATCTCGGTAACCCCGTTAAATTCGGTGACCGTTCCGCTGACCTGCACCAGGTTGCCCCGTTGCAAAAGGGGATCGATTAGACCGAAGCGAAACAGGTTGATGCCGCGGTGGGATTCATCCTGGATATAAGCAGTGGTCAGGGAATCCCCGGCGGAAGATGTTTTCCGCAGCAACCCCGCCCCGATGGTGGTAACTCCCTGCACGGTTACATTCCCGGAGAATTCTGCCGAGTTTACCTGTAAGTCATAAATCAGGTATCGGCCGCCGCCGGCAACCGCTATTTTGGGGACATCGGTGATCAATTTAAGCCGTCCCTGTTTCCCGGCGGTGCGAATCCAGAAAACGGAGTTCACCGGCTCCCGGGGGGTTAATAGTTGATTAAACGTGAAGTTCGCCGTATCTCCCCGGGTAATGGTGGTGTTTGAGATAAATACCTGCACGATGCTGTCAATCGGTTCGATGGCTGTCTGTATGTGGGCGTTTCCCACCCCTTCCCCGGTCAGAGTCGGTTCGAAGGTTCCCGTCGTGTGCCATTTCCAGGGGATATCAATGCGCACCTCGGCGATGGTGTCATCCACCACACCTACCAGGGAGACGGTAAATGTGGAGAGCGTATCGGAGCTGTCTACCGCCGTCTGGGAGACGAAAGCAATGCCGCTGCCGTCTGCCCGGGCGGTTTTGCCGGGGAGAATGATTTCATCCGGGTAGCCGGGCACAATCTGCGCGGCACCCTGGAAAACATCCATCACCCCGGTTACCGTTAACGTGTCGCCAATATTGATAAACGCCAGGTTGATATTGGTGGTGTTCCAGACCCGGATCAACACCGTTCCCTGGTCATCTTGCAGGGTGATATTCGTGCCGCCGCCGGCTTCTGCGATGTCATTCACAATGCCGGATACTTTCATGTAGGTGCCTTCAAAAGTTAAATCGTTTGCCAGGTTGGTGGAGACAAAAAAAGGTTCCGGCAGCGGTTGATTTTCGGCAATCGTCTGCGGCGGGGTGAAATTGGTGATCTCCGTGACCCCGTTAAATTCGGTCACCGTGCCGGTTACCCGCAGGCGGTTAAACCGCTGGATATTGGGATAGGTGTTGGGCGGATCAAAACTGAACAGGTTGATCCCCCGGCCGGACGCATCCTGGATGTAAGCGTCGGTGCGATCCAGAACGGTAATGCCGGCGCCCAGGGTGACCACCCCTTCCACGGTTACAGTCTGCCCTTCAAACAGTTGTGGGTTTTCCTGAATCGACCGGATGGGGATAATGCCATTGCTGGCGCCGATGATCAACGTTGCCGGATCAGAAGAAACCGTGTTGTTGTCGTTATCGGTGATTTGCACAAAATATTGCACAACGCTGTAATTCGGTTGTGCCGGGATGGTTGCCTGAAAAGTGGTGTCGGCAAGCGGGGTCATGTCAATGGTAATGGTCGGCTGGCTGTTCACGCTGTAGAACAATTGGGCGCTGACGATGGTGCCGTCCGGGTCAAAGGCATTTACCGTAAAGGTAATGGGGTCCTGGTCAGTGGGTTCCGAAGGAGAGAAAGTGACAGCCGTTATCTGAGGTTGCCCACCGATAGCCGGACCCACCCCGGGTGTGGGCACACCTACCTGGAAAGCGCTTGCCAGGTCTTCGCTGGTTTCATCGTGACCGGTAATGCCGTTCCCGCCAAATTCCCGTTCCCCGAATTCGGTGGTCGAGAGTCGCTGTACGCTTTCTCCAAACGTATGGGGGTCGGCATCGGACATGGAAATCTGCTGGGCGATTGGGGTGTCGTTCAAATAGGTAGATGGGGTGTTGTCCGGGTCCGGTCCGTCGATTGACACACCGGATTTATCCACCGCTTCTGCCTTATCGCCCCAGACCACATAATCCACATCCTGAACTAAATCACTCTGCCCATCCCAAAAATACAGGATGACAATTTCGCCGCTGTTGGTCAATCCCCCCTGCCCATTGATGGAGCCGGGCAATGCTTCCAACATATCGGGGATATTGCCGTCGGTATCATACAACTCGTAGGTTGGGTTAATGCCATACGTGGTTACAAAGCCGCTTCCGTTCATGGCAACGGTTTGCGCTTCCCCGGGAGCGATGCTTGCCCCGGCAGGAAAGCGGGCGTGGAAGTCCCCGAAATCGCCGCCGCCGGCATTGCTGCCGGTAACGATGTTGTAGTAATAGGTTCCACCCCCGGCAAAGGTGGCATCGGTCAGGTAATAATCACTTAAATCAATGGGATTATCAGTGGGATTGTAAATCTCCACAAATTCGCCGTCTGTTGGGGTCACCACAATTTCACTGATCAGCAGATGGGGGGTTCCCTGTGAAGGGGTGAAAACGGTATAGGTAACAGTAGCAGAGGTTGCCCGCAAGCCGTCATTATCCACGGCAGAGACAAAATAGGCAACTGTGGTGCTTTCCGGTTGGGCCGGAATGGTTGCCTGGTAGGTGGTATCCCCGCTGACCGGTGACATATCGGTGCTGTCAAACGCCGCCCCGTTGATGGAAACATGGAGGCGGGCGTTGACAATAACGCCATTATCTTTGATGATAGCCGTAACGGTCACCGGGTCTGATGGGGTTGGGGTTGAGGGCGAGTGAGTAACCTGGGTAATAGAAGGCGGTGTAGGTCCACCGGGCCCAAACCCCGGGTTGGGCGCCCCGACCTGAAAAGAAGTCGCCAGGTTTTCGCTGGTTTCATTATGCCCGGTGATGCCGTTGCCAGCCGAAAGGGTTTCGCCATGTTCCATTAAATCCAATCGCTGGCTGGTCTCCCCGATGTCATGCGGCTGCCCACTGGAAACGGCAATTTGGCTGGCAATATCGGTGTCGTTTAAGTAAGTAGATGGCGTGTTATCCGGGTCCGGCCCGTCAATGGAAACGCCGGATTTATCCACTGCCTCTGCCTTATCTCCCCAGACCACGTAATCCACATCCTGTACCAGATCGCTTTGCCCGTCCCAGAAATAGAGGATAAGCACCTCCCCGCTGTTGGTTAGCCCGCCCTGCCCGTTGATGGAACCGGGCAATGCTTCTAACATATCCGGGATGTTTCCGTCGGTATCGTACAATTCGTAAGTCGGAGAGATGCTATAAGTTGTCACAAAGTCGCTGCCGTTCATGGCGATGGTTTGCGCCTCGCCCGGGGCAATGGTGGCACCTGCCGGGAAACGGGCATGAAAATCTCCGGCAGTACCCCCCCCGGCATTATTACCGGTGACAATGTTGTAATAATAAGCGCCGCTGCCGGCAAAAGTGGCGTCGGTCAGGTAGTAATTGGACAGGTCAATCACGCTGTCAGTAGGATTATAGATTTCCACAAATTCCCCGGCAGTGGGGGTGACGGCAAATTCGCTGATTAACAAATGGGGTCCGCCCGGCGTGCTGCCGAGCACCGTATACGTCAGGGTATCGGAGACCGCGGTCAGGTTTTCATCATCTGTCGCAGTCACAAAGTAATGCACGGTGGTTCCCGGCGGATGAGGTGGGATGACTCCCTGGTAAAGAATACCGGCAAGATTGGTCATGGCAGTGCTGTCGAAAACGATGCCGTCCGGAGAATAAAAAAGGGATGCCGTCATGATAACCCCATCATCGGAAATAAAGGCCGTTAAGGTGACGGAATCCAATTCCGTGGGATTTGCCGGGTCCAGTCCACCCAAAACAATGTTGGGGGGTCCGGTGGGGGTGCCGGTGGAATTGGATTGTGCAGGTGAAATGTCTGGCGTTTGTGCATAAGATAGAAGGGAAAATAATAACAAGGCAACAGAAGCAAATTTCATGAAGTCATCTCCAATTGGTATTTCACAACGTCCGGTTTTGCAGAAAGATTTAATATATAGAATGGAATATTTTTTATCAAGGAAAGAGAAACTTTGCTGAGCGGAGCAAATATTGGTTGCTGCTAATGAGCGGTGAAGCGGGCGAGAAATCCCGATAGTGATGATGTTTATTGCAGGGAGATAGAGGAAGGAAATGCAACGTTGCAGGAAACGGCAGGGTGACTTTTTTCCAAAAAAAAGTGCAGCATGCAAAACGCATACTGCACTGTTCATTTTTGTCAGCTTTTATCTCGGGAGCTACAACACGGTCACATCTTGCGCCTGAGGACCCTTCTTACCCTCACCTAATGTGAATTCCACTTCCTGGCCTTCTTCCAAAGAACGAAAACCACCAGTGTCACGAATCGAGCTATAGTGTACGAAGACGTCTTCGCCGTCTTCTCTTGAGATAAACCCATAGCCCTTGCTAGCGTTGAACCATTTAACGGTTCCGGTTACACGGTCTGACATTACTACGACTCCTTTGAATATGAAACTTAAAATAAATTTAATTACCTTAGGCGCTTCAAGACTGTTCCGGAAAGAAAGCAGGCTGGAACTCCTAAGAAGAACGAAACAACTTATTATAGTCGACCCAAATTGTCAAGAAAAAAATAAAGTTTGGAAAGATTTTGCCAGTGAATGCCTTGCGGTTGCAAGGAGCAGAATATCCAAAACCGGGAGGTTGATGATTCCCTGAGGCACTTTGCCTATCGTTTTTCGGAAAGAAGCGGTGACATCCCTGCACCCGTTTGGAAATAATGCCGGCTCACCCGGAATGTGACGGTACAATGCATGGCGGTGTTTGGTGAATTCAATGTGCCCGGAGTGCTTCCTGTGCACTTGTTGCGCGTCTTTCTCTACCCCCGGGAGCATTGACACGCCTACTGCTTCCGTTTGTAATCCCCGTAAAACCAGGTTTTTGGGGTGAGACTGGGATCATCATTTCCGTAATAGCCCCATCCCAGAATCCGGTAAGTACTGTCGGTTACGGTTTCCCGAAAGTATTCGATTCTCTGGGGCTTCCGCAAACTTCTCTGCCAGATGATGGTGTGTGGATCCGCTAATTTCCCGTGGTGCACCACCAATTCATCCGGCTTTTGAACCACACACCACAGTTTTCCGTTCTGCACTTTGTTCACTCCGTAACTTTCCGACACTTTTTCCCTGCCGGAGTTATCCGGATAGCGGTCGATTATTTTAACCCGCTGAAAATACGGCGTTTCGGAATGGTATTCCTGGTGTACCCGGATGGTTTGCACCAGGCGAAGCGGCAGGTGGGTAAAAACGGTACTGTCCAAATCTGCCGGTTTGGGAATTCCCGGCTGCTGCCCGGTTGAATCTTCATAGATGTAGAATGTCCCTTCCCATACGCCGTCTAACATCGAATAAACATTGGCATACGGCTTATCCTTTTCAGTGACAACCGGCGGGTGGGTGATATCCGCCATTTTCCCTTGTTGCTGACAGCCACCGGATGAAATCAGGGTGCCAATAATTAGCAGGATAAATCTATAAAAACGGTTCATTTTCTACCCTGTCTCTGGTTGCAATCGAATCCCGAAGGAGAGCTGTCCCAAACAATATCAATTCAACAGCCGACTGCCTGAAAGCAGATGCTAACTTTTTTTGGCTAAATACTCCCGAATCGCTGCCACATGTTCCAGGATTCTTTCCGGCAGATGGTAACTATCCGCAGCTTTAAGGGCTTGCTGTAATACCGGTTCCACCAACTAGGCTTGTTGCGAGGTACTCTGCATGGAAGGTTTAATTACCGACAGTAAGGGGTG
>CAYYGL010000066.1:0-23299 GCA_964471235.1 uncultured Calditrichaceae bacterium | reverse complement strand
CCTCGATGGAGATATATGCCAGCACCTTGTCGTATTCATAGAACCCGATTTCGCTGATACCGGTGACTACAAACTGCTGGACCCGAGGGCGTGCCAGAATGCTTGCTTCCCGGGGGAGAGAAAACAGGGCAACCACATCTCCGGGCTGAAAGATCATCAAACTTTCCGCCAGGTAACGCCCCAGTACAATGCCGGGAAATTGTTTTCCCTCGTGTTCCTGCATTCCCAGGTCAAATTTACCGGCAACAATGCTCCGCGGCACTTCGGAGACCTGCCCGGCGGTCGCCGGATCCAGGGCTCTAACCGCCACCGGCTGATTATGGTCTTTGGTTCGCAGAACGCTTTCCCGGGCGATGACCGGGGAAACACCAATAACATGGGGCACGGCACGAATGGAATCGATAATGGCGGGATAATTCTCGATATCCTGACTATAAAATTTACGCACATGAATATGGGCATCTGCACTGATCAACCGGCTGCGCACTTCGCCTTCAAAACCGTTGAAAGCGGAGAGCACAATATCCAGCGCCGCCACGCCAATCAATACCCCCAGCACAGAGACATAAGTAATAATGGAGATAAACCCGGTGCGCCGTTTGGCACGAAAATACCGCAGGGCGATAAATGTTTCATAATTCATATTCGGTACGATTTCCTCTCATAAAAACACAAATGACGGGTAAACATAACCCATTGCAATTGAATCCTGTCACACTGAATACTGAACACCGCCTTTCACTCATTCCCCATCCCGGTGCCCTTTTCCGGGCGCATGTGGGGGAAGAAGACCACATCCCGGATAGAATATTGATCGGTTAACAGCATCACCAGTCGGTCGATCCCCACTCCCAGCCCGGCAGTGGGCGGCATGCCATATTCCAGCGCCCGCAGGAAATCTTCATCCAGCACCTGGGCTTCTTCATCACCCTTTGCCCGCAGTTCCATCTGGGCTTCAAACCGTTGCCGTTGATCGATGGGATCATTCAATTCACTGAAGGCATTGCCAACTTCTTTTCCGGCTATAATCGGTTCAAACCGTTCCACCAGGCGGGGATTATTGCGGTGCTTTTTGGCAAGAGGAGACATCTCAATCGGGTAATCAATCACAAACGTGGGCTGAATTAAATTGGGCTCCACAAACTCCCCAAAAATTTCATCAATAATTTTACCACTCCCCCACTCTTCTTCCACCGTGATATGCAAATCGGCAGCAATTTTTCGCAACGCCTCCTCATCAGCTTCGGAGATGTCCACCCCGGCAAACTCCTTTATTCCCTCGAACAATGGCAATCGTCGCCAGGGTGGGGATAAATCTATCTCCTGTTCCTGGTAAACAATTTTAGGGGTGCCCAGCACTTTTTCCGCAATATAACTCACCATGTGTTCGGTCAGTTCCATCATCCAGTAATAATCTTTGTACGCTACATACAGCTCCATCTGAGTAAACTCAGGATTATGAAAGCGATCGATCCCTTCATTGCGGAAATCTTTGGCAAATTCATACACCCCTTCAAATCCGCCCACAATCAAGCGTTTCAGGTAAAGTTCGTTGGCAATCCGCAGGTATAATTTCATCTTCAGAGCATTGTGGTCCGTGACAAACGGACGGGCGGACGCACCGCCATAAATCGGCTGCAGGATGGGAGTTTCCACCTCCAGGTAACCCCGTTCGTTCAGGAATTCCCGCATGGCGGTGATTATTTTTGACCGTTTGATGAAC
Source organism: uncultured Calditrichaceae bacterium (assembly GCA_964471235.1). GTDB lineage: Bacteria > Calditrichota > Calditrichia > RBG-13-44-9 > J075 > CAYYGL01. The sequence goes on along the minus strand of CAYYGL010000066.1, from coordinate 21,576 downwards.
ACCTCCCGAACATCCGGATTGACAATTAAATCCACATACCGTTGGCGATAGCGCAGTTCTTTATCGGAGAAGGGGTCATACACCACCCGTTTGCCGTCTTCAATTTTTTCTTTTACCACCGGCAGGGGGCGCAATGACTTGCTCAATAAGGTCAATGTTTCCACCAGAACGGAAATTTCCCCGGTGCGAGTTTTAAAAACCGTTCCTTCCACCCCAATAATATCCCCGATATCCAGCAGTTTGTATATTTCGAACCCATTATCCTTAACCATATTCTTTTTGATAAAGATTTGAATCCGATCTTCCATATCGCGGATATCACAAAATGCCGCCTTCCCCATTAACCGATTTGCCATTAACCGACCGGCTACCCGTACTTTGTTATTTTCCAGATCAGCAAAATTTTCCTTTATCTGACGGGTGGTATGGGTACGTTCAAAATAGTACGGATAGGGATTTACTCCCATTTCTAAGAGCTTTTCCAGCTTTTGCTTCCGCTGGGCAACTAATTGATGATATTCTTCCAATGTTATCTCCTCGTCAACGAATCCAGGTGACATCCCCCTGCGAAATGAATGAGTTAAGCAGGGATGAGTGGAACGCAGCGCAACGAATCCGGTTCCGAATGGTTATTACCACATGGTAAGCGGGGCGACTGATCTTTGGAGACCGGCCATTCCCCGGTCTCCGGCATCGCTCTCCCTTATGAAACCGGACAGTCTGCCCGGTTCTTGCCCCATGCAAACAGATGATCAATCACTTCCCAAACGACGCAACGTTAATAAATTAAATTCAAAACTTAAAGAAAATTCGAATTTATCACAATATTTTCTTCAAAATGCCATATATAGCGCCAACGGTCAAAATTGGATGTAAAGTTGCAAACAGATGATTCAACAACGGTTAACCATACAAACCATTTAAATCGGGATGCTACAAACAACCATAAACAGAATAAAGCACTTCCACGCATTTGCCACTCGGGAAAACAGAGGAGAAATCGACTGAGATACCGAAAATGACCATGCCCAACAATTTCCCGGGGTTTACCCAATTTCATGAGCCCCGATTAAACCCGGGAGCATTTGGTTCCAATGAAATGTTAAAAGGATACATTTCTCTTGACATCAAAACAATCTAATTTTAATTTAATTAAAATATTACATTTGATAAAAATTTAAATGAGATAAAGCATTAAAAATATTTGCCGATGTTAACTAACTAACTCAAAAAATTCTAAAAGTTATATTATTGATAAGGATAGGAGCAATAAAGTGAGTCGCATTTACGTTAGATCCGACCGCATCAAAGATGTTGTTTTTAATGTTAAATTACACATACCGGAATGGAAGGTTTTATTTGCAGTAGATGGCAAAAAGGACTCCAACTCGCTTGCCTCATTTTTAGAATTACCGGAAACGGATGTTCGAACCACCCTGGAAAAATTGCAGGAAATGCAACTGGTATCGGCAGTCGAAATGGCTACGGAACCCCAGGCAGAGACTCCACCGGTTGACGGGGGCGAAGAAATTGGCGTCTCTGAGATAACAGAGACATTGGAGGAAGTTTCCCGGGAACCCGAGCCCGAAACGTTGGAAGAATCAGTTCCTGACGAACAACCTGCCGAGCCGGATTTGAATGCCGGGATAGATGTTACGGAAAGTGCCTCCGAGGGAAGGGACACAGAATCCCCCATATCCGGTATCGTAGAAGAACCGCAGGAAGAAGTTTCCGAGTTCTCCGAATCTCCGGTAACTGAAGAAGAAGAATTTGATCAGCTCATCGGCAATCTTCTGGAGGAAGACAGTGAGGTAGAATCCGCTGCTGAAGCGGACATGAGTACCCCGACCATCGAAGAAGTGGAGGATACCAAAACCGAATTAGAGGGGGGTAAAGAAGACTTCGATCTTGACAGCATCTTTCAGGAAGAGATGGCAGAGAGCGAAACTACGATGGAGAACATACTCGAGATGTCTGATCTGGAAGTGGCTGAAGAGGAAGTGGAAAGTAGCGAAGAACCGCCGGTAGAAGCAGTGATACCGGGGCAGGGGGAACCCGCCGGCACCATCCTGGTCGTCGATGACAGCGTCGTCATTCGTAAGATGGTTGAAATTGCTCTGGAAAATGAAAATTACAATATAGTTTCCGTAGCTACCGGAAAAGACGCTCTGAATTATTTGGACGAGAACTCACCGGATTTAATTATTTTGGATATTATGTTAACCGATATGAACGGGCTGGATGTGCTGAAAGCCATTAAAGCCAGTAAAGACATTCCGGTGGTGATGCTTTCGGCAAAAGATACCCCGCGCGAGACAACCAAAGCCAAGCAATTAGGTGCCGACGATTTTATTCCCAAACCGTTTAAAGACGAAGAACTGGTTGCTAAAATAAAAGAGCTTGTTAAACGTTAAGCTTTGTCACTCTGTGAAATGTCATTGCTATGAACATTGAAAACGGTCGCAACAATCGAAAAGGTGATAGCTTTTCTATATTTGAACTGAGTGGTAAATTATTCGGTCTGGAAATTATTCATTCCCGCGAAGTCATCCCGCTGCCACGGTTTACGCCTCTACCCAATAGCGACAACATCTATTATGGCGTATTTAACCTGAGGGGAGAAATTTTTCCGTTAGTGGATATCTCATCTATCCTGGGATTACCCAGGAAGCAAATTCAATCGGACGACATGGTCATCCTGATGGAATATGAAAAAGATTTTTGTATCGGTTTATTGGTTGATAAAATTCATCGTATATTACATACGATTGATACCGATTTGAAAAGCCCCCGCGGATTGGTATCTCGAACAATGGAAAATTATTTACGGGGTGTTATCATCAACGGTCAAAACTTAATCAGAATACTCGATCTGGACAGATTATTCCGGACTAAACAAATTTTGGCTCATTATTAACAAGGTACCTATTGATGAGACGCAATTATATAGGTCTCCAATGGAAGTTCTTTTTCATTCTCTTCTCCCTTATTTTTGTCATTGTCGGGATATGGGTGTATGAAGATGTCCATCAAGAAAAAGAGGATTTAATTCGGCAGACAGAGGTACAACTGGAGCAAGTGGGACATGTGATCTCGAATGTCATTGCCGGGGAAGATCTGGAAAAGGCATTGCGGCGGAACTCCACCCAGAGTATTGAGCATGAGAAAATTTCCGCTCAAGTCGATGGGTTGTTGAAAATTTATGCTATTCAAAGTGCTCATTTACCGATCCAGATGATTTCAATATTGATACCGGAAGCTGATGTGGCAAAAGTCTTTTATACCACCCGAAAACCTTATACCTTTCTGGAAAATTTTCCTTATTACAATGAATTTACCGCGGTCATTCAACAATCCCGGGTGGTTTTTAAGCCGGATTATCTGGAAGGGAATCGGGCGCTTTATTCGTCTTTTGCTCCCATATTCAATCGGCAGCACCAGGTTGTTGCCATTGCCAAAACAGACATTATGACGGCTACCATTGCCCAAAACCTGCCCTCTTTTTGGCTAAGGTTCCTGGCATTTTTGGGGCTTGGGATTGTAATCTCTCTGGGAATCAGCTTTATGCTGGCGAAGATGGTCACCCGTCCCATTGACCGGTATGTGGATTTTGTTAACAAAGTTTCGGAAGGGAATTATCATCTTCGTCTGGATATGCATACCCAGGATGAGTTGGAGAAGATCGGTCATGCATTGAATGTGATGCTGGAAAAACTTGAAGGGTTGATTGAAACCGAAGCGGACCGGGATCGGTTACAAAAGAACATCACTCATCTGTTGCGTATTGTCTCGGCAGCAGCAGATGGGGACTTCACTGTCAGTGCCGAAGTTACTGCCGATACCCTGGGGGCATTGGCAGATTCATTTAATTTGATGGTGGCAGACCTGTCACGTTTGATCCGAGAGGTAAAGAGCGCTTCCGACAAAATTGCCGAGTCCACTCGTGAAATACTGATCACCACTGAGACCATGTCTAAGGGAGCGGATATTCAGGCAAAAGAAATCGAAGGTACTTACAGTGCGGTTCGGGAGATGGCTGATATTCTGAAATATGCCAACGAACGGACGCTTCAGGCGGCGGAATCAGCCCGGCGGGCAGCCAAAGTTGCCCAGGGGGGGATGGAAGTGGTCAAAAAATCGATTGAAGGGATGCACTTAATTCGGGAGAAGGTGCAGGAAACAGCTCGCCGGGTGCGGGCACTGGGAGAAAGCTCGGTAGAAATTGGGGAAATTATTGAAGTGATCAGTGATATTGCCAATCGGACCAATTTACTGGCATTAAACGCCACGATTGAAGCCGCCCGTGCCGGTGAAGCCGGGCGGGGTTTTGCCGTGGTAGCAGACGAGGTTCGGGTACTGGCGGAACGTTCCAGCCAGGCTGCCAAAGACATTGCCGCCTTAATTGAAACCATCCAGGCCGGTACCAGTGAAGCGGTAATGGCAATGGAACATGGCACCGATGAGGTAGAAAAAGGCACCCGTTATGTGGATGAAGCCGGCACCGCCCTGAAACAAATTATTGAGATGGTTCAGGTGTCTTCCCGGTCAATCACCGAAATATCCGGGGCATTTCAGCAGCAAACCAAAGCCAGTTCCGATATTGCCGAAGCCATGAAACGAACCGCTACGATAGCCCAGGAAACCGCCCGGGGCGCCCGCAAATCTCATACCCTGGCAGAGGAAATGGAAACCCTCTCCCGCATCCTGAATATGGCGGTTTCCAAATTCCGCCTCAGCAAAATTAGCACCAATAATAAAATTTTGGAAGAACAATAATCAATACTTATCCACGAGTTAATTTAAAGAAATAACGCAATGAAGTTAGAGCTACCCGGAAAGAATAAGTAAATTCACGAATATCCTACACAAAATAACCCGTGTTTCCTGATTATTTATTTCCGGAGAACCATAAATAAACAGGATGGCTATGAAACCTACATCACCCATTAATTTTCGGTCCTTCTATTATCTTGAGTTGCTTAGTCTCATTCGGAAAGAAGGACTCAAATCGTTAGCACAACCTCAGCAGGATTACCTGGTTCGGTTGTTAGACCTGCTGGAGGAGGAAGAGGATGCCCAGGAAAGCATCGAAAAGTTAGCCCAATCTCAGACCACCAGTGATCTGGCAATCTTCTTTTCGGACATCCTTGACCACTTGCCCAATATCCCTGCCGAAGAAGCGATGAAAAAGTTGCCGGAGAGAGCCGCCGAATTTCTGGATATTTTCCAGGTATACCTCCAACAGGACGAATGGCGTGCCGCAATCTCTCAATATTTAAGCATTACCCCGGCAGCGGCAACCTCCGAAGAGGTGTTGTCTTTTGATGAATTTCGCCGCTACGTGTTGGCAGAAAAAATAGACCGGATGGCGGAAACACTGGAAGAAAAGCTGCAACCGCTGTATAAAGATTATGCCATCCGCACCCTGACGGATCCAACGGTCATCGATACCCTTCGGGAATTGATTGCCGATCCCCGAACAAACGATTTCGTCTCTGCGTATCGAGCACTCCTGGCGGATGAGAAATCCCCATTTGACCCCAACGTTGTAATGGATAATTTTGAGACTAACAGTCAGCAATTTGTGGAATTATTCGCCAATCTGTACACCGACTATCCGGAAGAATTTGCTTCTGCGTTTGCCCCGGCAACAGAGCTGTCAGAAGCGGAATCGCCGCAAACAGAAGAAGTTCCGTTCGAAGCACTTTTTGAACAGGCAGAACAGGAATCAACAGGCAGTGAGGAAGAGCCGGCAATGGCAGAAACAGCGGGTGAAATCGACTCGCTTGCCAAAGAGATGGCGCAACTGGAAAAACGCCCGGCAGCAGAGCAATTTACTGAAGAGGAAAAAAATCGCCGCCAGTTTTTACGGGATTATGTGATTGGCGAAATCAACGCTTATAAAGAGGATATTTTACAAACGGTTCAAAAGCTTAACTCGAATGGAGATGATCCTCAGGCGATTGAAGAGCTGAGGGAGCACCTGAAAGGGCTGAAGGACCTTGGGCAAATCCATGCTTACCCCGGGGTGGAAAAAGCTGCCGAAGCCTTATTAAATTTAGCATATCAAATTTCAGAAGAGACCCCAACTCTTCGGCGAGTACCGGCGGATAAAATAGACACGCTATTGTCCATGTTGCCGGATTACGTAAACGCAGCAGTCAATGAGAGTGCCCCGCCATTCCTGGCACAGATCCAGAACAAAATCGCCGATATCCAGGCGGACTTGAACAAAACTGAACCCCTGGTCAGCTTACAGGATAGCGCCACTCAGGAGATAGCGTTGCAATCGGTGATGAAAAATTCCTTTACCGCTCTTGAGCAGAACCTCCGCAAGCCCGATCCATCATCTTTTTCCGAACAAAATCTTGCCCTGGTGGATAACATCATTTTCTGGTGTGAGTTGCTGAATAAAACCACCGTGCAACCAACCTTGGGTCGACTGCGGGAGATTTTTCAACCGAGCAACTTCCAGCAGTTAAAACCGGAAGACCAGGTTTTGTTGAGAGAGATGCTGAACGGTATGGGAAATTCTATTTTACACGATAGTCAGGAGTTGTGGTCACAATACCTGACCCAACTGAACGATCTAAGTTCGATAGTGTCCACACCAGGCGTATCCGAGGCATTGGTTGCTTTTCAAGATGTCACCCTCCGGTCTATCAATCGGTTACAGGAGATAATTCAAACTTCTCCGGAAGACATCACCGGGTTTATTCAAAATCCTTTCCAGAACTTTTTTAACCAGTTGCAAGAAAATAGCAACCTGATTCAGAATGACGATCTGGAATTGCTTTCCCGGATGATGGAAATCAAAATATCATCTTTTCGAAGCGACCATATCCAGGATGCGGAAGCCTTCTGGCGTGGCATAGCATCTTTCCTGGATGATCTGGTGGAATCCATAAATCGATTACCAAATCCGGTTGGTGCTGAATCCCTACTGCTCAATTTTGATCGGGTGATGATTCCATCGGAAAGTGTTGAAGAACTCACTGAGAGCGAAGCGGTTCCGGAAGATGAAACCGTGGAGGAAACAAATTTCTTCTTTGAGGAAGAAACACCGGAGGCTTCTCCTGCGGAAGCGACAGCAATGGAAGAGGTGGAAGAGAGTTCATCTCCGGGATTAACCGATAGCGATATTGCCGAGGTTTTCACCCTGGAAGCGCTGGGATATATTGATGAGCTTGAGCGTCGGTTGTCTCAGCTTCGCTCCAATGCAGAAGACCGGGATGCCTGGCATCAATTCAGCATCACCATTCACACCCTAAAAGGTTCTGCCCAGATGGTAAAGAGAACGGATGTTACCGAAGTTGCAGAGCCGTTAGATGAGCTTTCTCATAAAATTGAAGATGATGCCTTACTGGTGACCCCACAGTTGGTGGATATTCTGGTCCCCCTGGTCACTGCGCTCAAGCAGCGGTTAAACGGTGAAGAGGCGGATTGCAGTCGATTGCTCACGCAATTGGAAAATTATAAATCCTCTTACGAAATTGCCGCACCGGAACCGCTTGTGGAGGAAAAAGCAGGGTCGGAAACTCCCGCAGAAGCCCCCGTCGAGGAACCTCCCGCGGAAGATGAATTTATTTATCTGGAGGAGAAAGACCCGGAACTGTTAGAAATTTTTCAAAGTGAAGTTTCCAGCAATTTTGAACGAATTGAAAACCATCTGAACAATTTAGAAAAATTCACTTATGACAAAGAAGCATTCCAGCAGGTAGAACGTTCCGTTCATGAAATTCGTTCTGCCGCAAAGATGTTAGGAATCCTGGAAATTGCAACCATTACCGACTCTCTGGAAAAGATCGTTGAAAAAATTGTCATCAAACGTCCCGCAAACTTAAAAGATGCGATTTCTGTCATCCGGAATGCCATGTCGGTTATCAAGGAGCTAACCGTTAATCATAAGGTCAACAAACAAACTTATGAAGAGTTGTTATCACAATTGGAACATTACCTTGAAACCGACGAAGTCATCACCGTTGAGCCCCCATCTCCCCCCCCCTTAGCCACAGAAACCGTACCGGAAATCCCAAAGACGGCGGTATCCCGGTCGGAGAGACAGGTAACTTCCCATGTGATGGAAATGTTTATATATGAAGCACGGGAACAATTGGAAGACATCAATTACCTGCTCTTAAAGTTAGAGAAAGACCCTGGCAGCCGGGATATGGGGAATCACCTGATGCGATGTATGCATACCTTAAAAGGTTCCGCCAGTATGGTTTATGCCAATCACGTGGAAACCCTCTCCCATCGCTGTGAAGATTTGATTGAACAGTATTTACAGGCAGAACAACCCATCCCGGAAGAGTTGTTTGATTTACTCTTCAGAACCGTGGATGAAATCAACTTTTTGTTGGACAGCCTCCAGAATAAGGGTGCTGAACAACCTCAGAAATATGACTTCCTTTTGGAGGAATTGGAACAATTCCTGACATCGGAGAAATCAGGTGAACCGGTTGTCCAACAACCAATGCGGGTTGAAAAACAAGCGATTCAACCAAAGGCAACCGAAACAGTTACTGCGCCAAAAGCTTCGGTGGCCGGGCCTTCTCCCAGAAAAGACACCTATCTTCGCTTAAATATAAATACGATGAACCACCTGCTTAACCTGGCAGCCGAGTTGGTTATTAGCAACAACCAGTTTAAGAGTCAGTTAGACCGGTTAAAAGAATTATCCCCCATCCTGAATACCAAAATGAAAATATTCCGGGATACCGAAGATTACCTGAATAGCATCATCCGGGAAGGTACTCGTCTCCAGGAAGCCATATCAGCCATCCAGGAGGAAACTCCCGGTACCAGCGAATCGATTAAAAACCAGATGGAGAATTTACAGCAGGTATTGGAAAATGTTAAAGCGTTGCAGGATGAGATCACCACGATTTCCCATATTTTAAAAGATAATTCCAAGACTTATGATGAGAATCTGCAAAAGCTAAACAAACTCAGCAATGAGTTGTTAGATGAAATCATGCAAGCGCGGCTGGTGCCTATTAACATGTTATTTCAACGGTTTCATCGTCCTATCCGGGATTTAGCCCGGGAAATGAACAAACAGATTCAATTGAGGATGTCCGGAGAAGAAACCGAGTTAGACCGCCGGTTAATAGAAGATTTATACGAACCATTGCTGCATATCATTCGCAATGCCATAGACCATGGCTTGGAAACACCCCAGGAAAGGGAGGCCGTCGGAAAGCCTGCCGAAGGGATACTGGAAATCAAAGCGTCTCAGGATCGCAACCAGGTGATTATTGAAATCAGTGATGATGGCAGAGGGATTGACGTGGAAGCCATTCGTCAGACCGCCATCGAGAAAGGATTATTGACAGAAGAAGATATTGCCCGGTTGAGTGAGCAGGAGCTTTTTGAATTGCTGTTCCATCCCGGTTTTTCCACCTCGGAAAAGACCACGAAAGTTTCCGGCCGCGGTGTGGGGCTGGATGTGGTGAAATCTCAAATTGAAAAAGCAAAAGGCGATATTCGAATTTTTACCGAGAAAGGGAAAGGAACCACCTTCAACATCCGGGTACCCATCTCTTTATCGGTCGTTCAATCTATGTTAGTGGATGTCAGCGGTCATGTTTATTCAATTCCATTACTGCAAGTGGAAGAAACCGTAAATGTAAACTTACAGGACCTGATTAGCGAAGACGGAAAACAATATATTCGTTACCGGGAGAAAAAAATTCCGGTTATCCAATTGAAGCAACTCCTGAAAGTCGATCCGGGCAAAGAACCGCCAATGCATCTGGAGGGAGATTTTCCGGTTATCATCGTTCAGGACGAAGGCAATCGGGTTGCTCTGATGGTGAATAAAATAATTCGCCGGGAAGAAATTTTGATTAAATCTCTGGGGCCCGGATTACGAAAACTCCGCTATATTTCCGGGGGGTCCATAATGGCGGACGGGCAGGTGGTGCTGGTATTGGATATACCCCAGATTATTTACGATATTGTCCGAGATGGGATGGTTGAAGAACGTTCACCTGCAAATCCAGCCGCCCCCAAGCCGGGTGCGGTAAGTGATCTTGCCACCAAACAACGGAAACGGAAAACACGTATTGAAGGGCGGAAACCATCCATTTTAATTGTTGATGACTCGCTGAGTATCCGCAAATACCTGAACAGTTTATTAATGCAAAAAGGATTCAAGACCGATACTGCCCGGAATGGTTATGAAGCACTGGAATTATTGAATAAACAACATTTCGATATTATGATTACCGATCTGGAAATGCCAAAATTATCCGGCTATGAACTTATCGAAACCCTCCGCTATGATCAGCGTTTCGCTTCTTTCCCTATTATCGTGCTTACCGGTCGTGCCGGAGAAAATTTCCGGCAGTTGACGACTCAATTGGGAGCAGATGCCTACATTGTCAAGCCGTTTCAGGATCAGGAATTACTGAACCAAATTGCAAATTTTATTGAATATGAGAGTAATGCATCATAAGTACATCCGGAACTTGTTCTATCTTTAGCTATCATTGGTTCTCGATTAAGTCTTTGATTGATCAATTTTCGTTCAGGAATCTCAAGTTACAAACCCTAATAGGAGTGGTATACAATTGAAGTGGCTTTTTTTTCTTATTGCGATCATACTCCCCGGTATGATGTATTCTCAGAATAAGATACATGGTGTTATCTCTGAGAATACTACCTGGTCCGGTGTCATCACATTGGATGGCGATGTCACCATCCCCAGAGGGGTCACCCTCACAATTGATCCTGGCAGCAGGATTCTTTGTTCTCCCAAAACGGATAAGACTTCCGGAGGAATCGATCCGGAGCGTATTGAACTGATCGTTCAGGGAACACTACAAGCGAAGGGAACCGGCAGCGACGGTCAAATCGTTTTTACCTCCAATGCATCGGATCCTCAGATGAATGACTGGTATGGAATTATTATAAAAAATCGGAAAACACCGTCCGAAATAAATCATTCGGTTGTGGAATATGGCTATAAAGGTATTACCTGTTATGGCAGTTCGCCGGTTATTAACGGTTGTGAGGTTCGCTTTAATTATTACATCGGCATTAGTTGTGAGGTGCGTGCCAAACCGCGTATCAGCAATAGCATTATCCTGGGGAACGGTTTTGCCGGTATCTCCTGTGAATTGGCAGCTTCCCCGGTGGTGGAGAACACGGTAATCACCCAAAACACGAATGGTGTGATCGTTTTTGATCGTTCCCGGGTAGACCTCGGGCATGTGCCCTTAAATCCGGATGAATCCCGTGGTGAGAATCGCATTTTCAATAATTTTGAAATCGATATTTACAACCGTTCAACCAATGAGATTTTTGCTCAGAATAATATCTGGAATGTGGCAAATCTCTCCGATATTCAAGGAAAAATTTTCGATCAAAATGACAACCCTACTTATGGCAGGGTTACCATCGAACCGATTTATGTTCCCGGGAATTCTCCTCTGGCGAGCAAAACCCCGCCCTCACCTCAACAATCATCTCCTCCCACCGCCCAGGAAAAAAAACCGGTGAATCCGGTAGCGTCCAAAACGGAACCGGGCAAAACATTTACAACACCAAGAAAAAATCGACAATCCACCACCGAGACGTCACCGCCTTTAGCGGTTAACTCGAAGGTAGGGGTACCACCGGGTTCGGTAAAAATACCCCCTAAAAATTCCCTGGTGAAAAGGAATTCCCCGGGAAGGAATCCCAATGGCCGGCAGACTGAGACGTCCCCCTCCGCACCAGCAAAAACCACTCCTACTCAACCCGGTGGGCAGCAGAATTCTTCCGTTACTTCAACCACTCCTCCCCCGCGAACAAAGACACAACCGGTTCCCAGGACACCGAATACCAGACCGTCGTCGCCCAAAAACCAGCCAATCATAGAAGCCTTGTTGGACAGCGGGAGGAGGCATTATATCAACCGTGCCATACCGAAATATCCGGAGATTTACCTGCGCACCCATCATGAAGGAAAGGTGCTGATGGAAGTGATTGTCAATGAAAAGGGAGAAGTGGAAAATTATAGAGTTCTCTCAAGTGATGGAGAATATTTTACCCTTGCTGCAGTGGATGCCATTAAACAGATGCGCTATAAACCGGAAACTTTCCAGGGACAGCCCACTAAGTTTAAAATTGTGGAACCGTTTATTTTTAAACTGGAATAGACCGCTACTGACTATCCTGTGTGTGGTGAAATTTGCCCAAAAAAACCGATCCCCGGTTTTTCCCAATAATGGCTTCAGAGAGTGCCGGGTGATACCACATCTCCCACCTGAAAATAGGGTTCGGCATCATAATTTCACATTCCAAATCCCTACAACACCACTTTGGTAGAGCCATTCACAAAAATCGGTGAGAATTGACTGAGTTGCACCAGGTAAGGCTTTAATTCATCCAGGGAATTAATAAATTCTTTAAAGGTATGAAAAGTCGATGTAGATGCCGCTTCATTATAGATTTCCTCCAGGATACCAAGGAGAGGGCCCACATGCGAATTATCAATTTCTCCAATGATGTGGATTTTTTCCTGGGTCTGTTCCAGATACACCACATAAAGATTCGGTAACCGGGTATTGCTGGCTTCAGCAAAATGTTTTTTGATGATCGATACCAGTTTCCCTTCATCCGTCTCGCTTTTCAGGTGCTGATACATAAAATAAAAAACATCGATCAGTAAATCCTTTAACGTAAAGGGAAGCTGCATTTTATTTTCAGACAGGAACTTTTTCAGCTCATCCTTATTACAGAGCTTCTGTTCCAGGTGAAAAGTTGCTTCGGTTAAGGAACACATTTCCTGGAGGGCTCGGGCGCCCAACAAGTTTTTATATTGTATCGTTTCTACTTTTCCTCGTCGTAGTTCAATGGTGCCGACAAAATCTCCATTTTGCACAACAATTCTTCCTGTAAACGAATTCTGGTATGCATAATCCAACAATTGATAAAGCGGCACGTCTGATAAAGCACCGTACAGGGTTACAATGTGGTCCATCCCCGTCCGGGTAATGCTCACGAAAGGCAATGTGTTTAAAATCTCGATCACCAATTTCTCAAATAAGATATGAGAATGAAACACTTTCAGGTTTTCCGAAGATGGGTTAGACAGTAAGTCATACAAGGTGTCAGTATTCACCAGGGCTATCACAGGAAGATTTTCTAAACCGTTTTTTTTCTCAAAAATACCGAGCAACTTCAAGCTCTGGAAACTTTCTAAATCAATCTGGAGAAGAAGGCAATCCACATGCTGCTCTTTTTCCAACACAAATCGGAGATCATGGGAATAAACGGACCCGATTACTTCCACACCGTAAGTTTCCAGGCGTTTTCTCATTGTTTGAACAAAATTGATGTCCTTATGATAGATATAAACGGTAGGACTACCCATAATTCCCTTTCTGTGTAAAACGACTATTTCCTTATAGTGATAACAATGATCGACGGCTTCAAAAATTACTTGAGAGGGTCGCTAAGATATTTGTTAACCAGAAACTTGGGAGGGAAGCAAGAGTGGATTTAATTTCCGTTTTATCGGACAGATTTAGGAAAACCGCAGGGATATTTCCGTGGGGAGATGGATGTTACATCCTGGCATTGGGAGTATATCATTTTCACAACAACTTGACTCAAAAAGGTCATTTAAATTCCAGGAGTGATTTTTTCCAGAAAATAGCGATGAATTCGGGTGTCTCCCGATAATTCCGGATGGAAGGTCGCCGCCAGCACTTTCTCGTTTTCAACCAGAACAATTTCCTTTTGGTGGGTGCCCAGAATTTTCACGGACTCCCCCACCCGGGAAATTTTCGGCGCCCGGATGAATACGCCCTCCGTTTTCACCTTCTCATGATTTAGATGAAGCGTTACTTTATCGACGAAGGAATCGATTTGCCGGCCATAGGCGTTTCGTTCGGTGGTAATGTCGATAAGATTAAGCGATTCCACCGGTCGGTTCATCACCTCGGCACTAACCAGAATACACCCGGCACAGGTACCGAAAATGGGTGCCCGTTTATTGAAATCCGGTAGTTTATCAAACAGGTCAATGTTCTTCAGCAATTTCACCAGGGTAGTGGATTCACCGCCGGGGATGATAAGCCCCTGACAAGCCTCAAGGTCCGAAGGCTTTCGCACCTCTACTACTTCGACGCCCAGTTCGGTTAACATTTTTTTATGGAGATAGAAATCACCCTGTAACGCCAGAACACCCACTTGCATTTTCCATATCCTCTCTCTCATCAATTTATCACCGCGCCGCAACAGGCAGCGCTTCTCGGACTCCCCAAAACAGGGAAAGTCCTGCCAGAACAGGACTTTCCCTGGGGATTGGTATATTTTTACATTAACCAAAAGACACCGGAAAAATTCTGCTGTAACTGCGGTACCCGGTTGAAGCAGTACCCGCCGGATTACCAGCCGCGGGTTTGCAGCAACTGTTCTTCCGGAATCTCGGAAATTTCCAGCCCCTTCATCGCCTTCTTCAATCCTTCGGAGGCTTTGGCAATGATATCGAAATCCATATAATGGGTAGTAGCCATCACGATAGCCCGCGCCCGTGCCGGCGGGTCTTCCGATTTGAAAATGCCGCTGCCGACAAATACCGATTCCGCACCCAATTGCATCATCAAAGAGGCATCTGCCGGGGTGGCGATGCCGCCGGCGGCAAAATTGGGAACCGGTAACTTTCCGTTTTCTTTCACGTAGCGCACCAACTCTACCGGAGCACCGATGTTTTTGGCGTACGTAACCAATTCCTCGTCACCCAATTGGGTTATGTGTTTGATTTCCCGTTGTACCAACCGCATGTGGCGCACGGCTTCTACAATATTGCCGCTGCCGGCTTCTCCTTTGGTACGCAGCAGGGCAGCGCCTTCGGATATCCGGCGAAGTGCCTCGCCAATGTCCCGGCATCCGCAGACAAAGGGCACTTTGAATTTGTGCTTATCAATGTGGTATTCTTCATCTGCCGGGGTTAACACTTCGCTCTCATCAATAAAGTCCACTCCCAGGGCTTCCAATACCTGGGCTTCGGCAAAATGACCAATCCGGCACTTTGCCATCACCGGGATGGATACCGCTTCCTGGATCTCCTTAATTAAAAGGGGATCACTCATCCGTGCCACCCCGCCTTCCTTGCGGATATCCGCCGGAATGCGCTCCAGCGCCATAACCGCCACAGCGCCGGCATCCTCGGCTATTTTTGCCTGTTCGGCATTGGTCACATCCATGATGACCCCGCCTTTCAGCATCTCTGCCAATCCGACTTTCACTTTATACGCTTTGTCCTGAAGCATCATCAACTCCAAGTTAATTCTGGGTTAGTTTTTTTAACACTTACCATCCAATCGGTATACCCCTGAAACAGTAAAGTGTTTCGAGAGGAAGGTAATATCCACAGTTAGTCTTTGGTTCGTCTGGTAACGGCATTCCGTATCCCCTGCCCGGAAAACATTTCAATAAATTGTTCAGCGATTTGAGTAGCGACATTGTCCTGGGATTCCCGGGTTGCCGCCCCCAGGTGAGGCGTGCAAAGCACGTTCGGATGCTGAATGAGCGTGAAATCTTCCGGGGGTTCTTTCTCAAACACATCCAGCGCAGCACCGGCAACAATGCCCTCGTTTAATGCCCAGAGCAGGGCTTCTTCATCTACAATCCCCCCCCTGGCACAGTTGATGAGATAGACCCCTTTCTTCATTATCTTAAACTGTTCAGTAGAAAGCATGTGCACCGTCTCCGGCTTCTTAGGCACATGGATGGAGATATAATCAGACTCGCTCAGCACATGCTCCATGTCCGCCAACAAGCGAATCCCGAATTGATCCACAATGTTTCGACCGACATAGGGGTCATAGCAAATGACTTCCATCCCCAGGCATTTGGCTTTCATTGCCACACTTCTGCCGATCCTGCCATAGCCCAGCACCCCAAGGGTTTTGTTGAGAATTTCTACCCCCATAAATTTTTTCTTTTCCCACTTTTCTTCTTTCAGGGATTTCGAGGTGTTGTAAAGATCCCGGCTGAGGGTGAGCATGTGACCAATCGTTAACTCGGCAACCGCATTGGTGTTGGCACCTGGCGTGTTCATTACCACAATATTGTGGTTTGCAGCAGCCTCGAGGTCAATGTTATCCACCCCGGTGCCGGCTCTGCCAATGACTTTCAATTTGCTTCCCGCTTCAATCACTTCGGCGGTTACTTTGGTCGCACTGCGCACTATCAACCCATCATATTTACCGATGACCTCCTTCAGTTCCTGGGGAGTTAAATCGGTGATTTCATCCACTTCATGACCGGCTTCTTTCAATAATTGAGCAGCTTTAGGTGATAATTTATCGGATATCAGAACTTTCATTCGTTATTCCTCCTGGTTAAAAGGTTCAGACAATCACAATTCCTTTTATGACGTTCGGCACCGGAAATTAAATCGACGATATTGTTACAGGGTGGTCAAGACCTTTTCAATGCGCTCAAACGCCCAATCGATTTCTTCCCGGGTGATCACCAGCGGAGGTGCAAAGCGGATGACATGCTCGTGGGTTTCTTTGCAGAGCATTCCCTCCTCCAGAAGGGCTTCACAAAATCTGCGAGCGCCGCCGGCTTCCGGGTATAGTTCCACTCCAATCAACAACCCTTTACCGCGCACCTCTTTTACATGCTTGCTGGGAATGTTTCGCAGTTTTTCCATAAAGTAATCTCCCAATCGGGCGGCGTTATCGGCTAATTTTTCTTCAACCAGCACATCCAACGCGGCACAGGCAATAGACGCCGCCAGCGGATTTCCGCCAAAGGTACTGCCGTGATCTCCCGGCTTAAACACATCCATCACTTCCCGGGTGCTTAAAAATGCCGAAATCGGGTAAAAACCGCCGGAAAGGGCTTTCCCGACAGTGACCCCATCGGGTTGCACCCCTTCATGCTGAAAGGCAAACATTTTTCCGGTGCGCGCTAATCCGGTCTGAATTTCATCTAACACCAACAGAACATTGTTCTCCCGGCAAACTTCTTCAGCTCGCTTTAAATACCCCGGGGGAGGGACATTTATGCCACCTTCTCCCTGAATTGGCTCTACCAGAAAGGCCGCCGTGTTAGGGGTAATGGCATTTTTCAGGGCATCGATATCGCCAAAGGGGATGACCTTAAACCCCGGGGTTAGGGGACCGAAGCCCTCTTTGTATTGCTCTTCGGTGGAAAAGCTGATGATGGTGATGGTGCGACCGGCGAAATTGTTTTCACAGACGATAATTTCCGCCTGATCTTTGGGAATCCCTTTCACCGTGTATGCCCATTTGCGGATGGCTTTCAGGGCGGTTTCCACTGCTTCCGCACCGGAATTCATCGGCAACACTTTTGGCAAACCGGAAAGCTCGGATAGTTTTTTATACATAAACCCAAGTCGATCATTCCGAAACGCCCGGGAGGTTAAAGTAAGTTCTTTGGCCTGGTCGGTCATGGCTTGTAAAATACGTGGATGACAATGCCCCTGGTTTACCGCTGAATAAGCACTCAGAAAATCCAGGTATTTATTCCCTTCAACATCCCATACCCAAATGCCTTCGCCACGATGTAGCACCACATCCAGGGGATGATAATTATGGGCACCAAACCGGTTTTCCAGATCAATAAAATCCTGTGTGTTCATACCACCTCCATGTTTTAAAGATGTCAAGGTAACAAAAAAGACTGAGCGAAATTAGCCATTTAAACCCGGGAAGGCAATACGGAAAATATTTCACCCGGGGTCGGACGCATAAGGGATATGGGTATTGGTATAAGGGAAAGGAGGGATGAAAAAAGCGCAAAGCCGGGGCAATGCCTCGACTTTGCGCTTTGAGATGGAAAAGGGACGGCAAAAGAATCACAAGTTAATCTTGGAAATCACTTTCATTACCGCATTGGCGGAATTTTCCAGGGCTGCTTTTTCATCCGCGTTCAACTTCAATTCGAAAATCTTTTCCACGCCGGTTTTACCAATCTTAATCGGCACGCCTAAATAGATGTCCTTAAACCCGTATTCACCCTGGAGGTAAGCAGAGCCGGGCAGCACTCGTTTCTTATCTTTCACAATAGATTCCACCATTTCTGCAATTGCCGCAGAAGTTGCATAAAAAGCACTGCCGGTTTTCAACAGGCTGACGATCTCGCCGCCGCCTTTGCGGGTTCGTTCCACAATCGCATCAATCCGGTCCTGGGGCAGCAGTTCCGTTAAGGGGATACCGCCAACCATGGTATACCGGGGCAGGGGCACCATGCTGTCGCCATGACCACCTAAAACCAGGGCTTGAATGTCTTTGGTGGAGACATTCAATTCCAGGGCGATGAAGGAACGATAACGGGCGGTATCCAAAACGCCCGCCATCCCGAACACCCGGTGCGGTTCAAAACCGGAGACCTTCAACGCAGTATACACCATAGCATCCAAGGGATTTGACACCACAAGCAGAATGGAATTCGGAGAAAATTTCACCACTTGCTCGGTAACACCTTTCACAATCTCAAAATTTTTCGCCAGTAAATCATCCCGGGACATACCCGGTTTGCGGGGTAAGCCGGCAGTAATCACCACAATATCCGAATTTGCGGTTTCATCATAGGTATTGGTTCCGATGACATGACAATCGCTCCCTTCAATCGGGGTGGATTCCCACATATCGAGCGCCTTGCCCTGGGGGATCCCTTCCAGAATATCCACCAGCACACATTCATTTGCCAACTCTTTATCCACAATCCGCTGTGCCAGGGTTGCCCCCACATGTCCTGCTCCAACTACTGTGATCTTCATGGGATACTCCTTTCTTGTTTCAGTGAATTCATCTAAAATTAATGAATGGAATTGCACTCTTCAATGATTTTAAATGATTTTCTTGATTTCCGTCATGCTTCGATTTACGTTGTTATCGATTTTTAAAAAAGGTCTGTCGATAATTAATCAGTATTGGAGGTATCAATGCCAAAAGCGATTTGGAATGGGGCTGTCTTAGCCGAAAGCGACAGTGGGGAAATGGTGGAAGGCAATTTTTATTTTCCCCCGGGTTCAATTAAAAAAGAGTATTTCCGAGAAAGTAACACTCATACAGTCTGTCCCTGGAAAGGTACCGCCAGTTATTATGATATTGTGGTGGGCGACAAGGTGAACAAAGATGCCGCCTGGTATTACCCGGATCCTAAAGATGCTGCCCGGCGAATAAAAGACCATGTGGCGTTCTGGCGAGGGGTGAAAGTCATAGACTGATCTTCTGGTGTTGAAGACTGATATCCCTGCTCCATCCCGCTATCCCGTGCAACCAAATCCGGGGATGACGCCAAACAGAGTTTCTTAATCCGTTTCTGCGAAACTTTTACCCTGGCACTCAACCATCCGTAAGCGTTCCAATAATGGTGGGTAATCGTTTGTTTTTCGGCACCCGCTGCGTTCTTTAGCGCCTCTTCGCGAAGCGGTCACTTGTGGGATGGTGAACAATGTAGGTTATAAATTGGAATCAAATATCATTTTTTATAAATTGTTTTTGAGCAGATAGTTCGACTGCTGAACAGATGGTCCAGAGTATTTCCGGGCAACTATTCCATTACGGATTTTTCCCAATCACCTGAAACCATATTATAGAGGACTCCACCATGCCAACAGTCGTTGCAATGATTTTAGCCGGAGGACAGGGCACCCGATTGTATCCCCTGACCAAGTATCGGTCCAAACCTGCGGTGCCAATTGCCGGTAAATTTCGGTTGATTGACATTCCCATTTCCAATTGTATTCACTCCAATTATCGTCGTATTTACATCTGCACTCAATTTGCTGCGGAATCACTTCATCGTCATATTTCCACCACATACCGCTTCAGCATTTTTTCCAAAGATTTCATCACCATTCTGGCAGCTCAACAAACCATGGAAAACAAAGAATGGTACCAGGGAACCGCGGATGCTGTTCGCCAGAATCTTCGCTTCATCGAAAGTTACGGCGACCTGGTGTTAATTCTTTCCGGGGATCACCTCTACCGGATGGATTACAGCGAGTTTGTAAACTATCATCTCCAAAAAGATGCAGATATTACCATTTCTGTCATCCCGGTAAAGCGGGAGCGTGCCAATCAGTTCGGTATCGTCAAAATTGACAAAAATTTGAAAGTCGTACGGTTTGATGAAAAGCCCGGGAGTCCGGAGATCCTGGATGAGTTAACGGTTCCGGAATCCCTCTTTCAGGAACAAAACATTCAGGCAGACGGCAGAACCCATCTGGCATCGATGGGGATTTATATTTTTAAGCAGAGAGTGTTGCGGGAGTTATTGGAAGGCACCAAATTTTCCGATTTTGGCAAGGAGGTGATTCCGTTCGCCATTAAGCGCAGCAAGGTTTTTGCATTTTTTTTCGATGGGTATTGGGAAGACATCGGGACCATCAAGGCATTTTTTGAAGCCCAGGTAGATTTAACCCGACCGTTGCCAGCCTTCAATTTTTACGATGAAGAAAAACCCATCTTTTCCCATCCCCGTTTCTTACCCGGTGCCAAAGTGCTACAGGCAGAAACAAACAACACCATCCTGTGTGATGGGAGTATCGTAAATCCATCCAAAATAACCAACAGCATCATTGGGATTCGTTCCATCGTGGGTGAAGACTGCACTTTGGATGAAGTCATGATGATGGGCGCAGACTATTTTGAAACCGATGAACAGAGAGCGCTGAATCGGGAGTTGAATATTCCCAACCTGGGCATTGGCAACAATTGTCATATTCGACATACCATTATCGATAAGAACGCCCGGATTGGCAATAATGTGACTATTTTGAATGAAAAAGGCATCCAACACCTGGAAGAGAAAAACTTTGTTATTCAGGATGGAATTGTGGTGATTCCCAAGGGGGCGGTGATTCCGGACAACACGAACATTTGATCCCGGCATTATGGGCTGCTTTAGCTCAGAAAGGAACAAATCACACGCCGGATTCGCCGGAGGATTACGGAAGGGGTATAAAGATGGATCGCCGGGGTTGGTTGTTGACAATTCGGGTGCGGTGTCCTTTACCGGTGGTATCTTCCACCAATAAAATATCGCCGCCCCGGAAGCGCCGTTTATTGCCGTCGCTCACCTCAATTTCAATTTCCCCATCCAGCATGATGATGTACTGCCGCTGCGGGGCATGATGCCAGTCGTAATCGTAATCGGCATCGTTGTAGCGGAAAATGATGGATTTCGCAGGATATGGCTGCGAGAGCCATCCAATCTCTCCACCATCGCTTAACGGAATTTCTTGCCTATCAAAATGAGATTCACCCCGGTCATCACTATAAACTCGGGTTATTTGAATGGTTTTTGACATACGCATCTCCGGGAGATGGTTGTGCTTGGTGATGGTTCCTGGTGTGAGATATATGACACTATCGCAGAAGAAGCATCTTGCGCGTCTGTATAAAATTTCCGGCATGGAGGCGATAGAAATACACACCGCTGGCAAGTGGACGCCCGGCATCATCCCTGCCGTCCCAGGAAACCGTATAACTACCGGCTGCTTTACGCCCGTTCACCAGCGTTCTCACCCGCTGCCCTATGGTATTGTAAATCTCCAATTTTACCTGGCTGAGTGCTGAGAGCTGAAAGCTAATT
>CAYYGL010000065.1:0-23381 GCA_964471235.1 uncultured Calditrichaceae bacterium | reverse complement strand
TCCCTGGTTACTGCCAAAGATGCCGCTCCAATGCTGGTTCCCGGGTGGCGGCGGCCAGGATTGGCTGATGGCTCCGGAAATCAACAGAATATGCAGCAAAACTACCATGGTAGCATAACAACATCGGTGTCGGGATATTTTCATGATCAATACTCCTTCTCTTTGAGGTGCTGGATTATCCTGGGATACAGGAGAAACTTACCGCCTCATTTTAAGGAGAATTTAAAGGATGGGATATGATGTGAACACCCCATAAAGATGGGGGGAACTACAACCTCCCGAAGGTTTTGAATCTGCGGGAGATTTAATGAGGGTCTTTCAAAACAGGAAGGCGAGGAAATCGGGTGGTGTTGATACGGTTTATTGGCATTTTTTCCGTAATTCTTCAAATTGCTCAACCAATGGATGCTCAAGGGTTTCTTCAAAGTGCTTTAGCCATTCAATAATATACCCCGGGTCTATGTTGGGATTTTTAAGCAGTATCCCCTCCACATCTTCCAAATCGCGTGGTCTTCCGGCGATGATTTTATGAATAATAAGATCTTCTGGCGAAGCAAACCGTACCGGTGTCTGTTCAATGTAAACTTTCCGAACGCGTTTCATTGCCTGTTGCTCAAAAGGAGAAAATGAGAAGATAAAAACAATACGGATACGGGATTGAGGGTCCTGAACTGGCAGAATCATGGTCCTTTGAACAAACTCGGTTGGATTCTTTACAAGGATATTCCAACCCATTTTTTTCACTATGTCACGGATATCCGGTAAACGTTCGGAACCAACTCCTAATGTTATATCAATATCCTGGGTGAGGCGCGGTTCCCCGTACAATAAAACCGCTTGCCCGCCGATCACCATGTAATCTATGGATACCGCATCAAGTTCCTGTGCCATCTTTTTTAGAAGTTCCTGAAACATTTACTTTTCTCGCCAAATTGATTTTTGTTTCAATGCCTTCAAGTGGGTCTGCTGGAGGGAGTATACCCAGCGCCCGCGCTTCTTCATACAGGGCTTCAAAAATTTTTAAATTCCACATGAAATCAGGTTTCTGGCTGCGGCAATATTCTTTTTCCCACTCTTCCCACAATTCAATATTTTTGATCATTGTTCTTTCCCGATTTTTCCTTCGCAACCGATGTCACTACCCATTTAAATAAGGTTAAAAATATGCGCCTCAAAACCCAAATATTCTTACACCCTCCCAAAAGTTGTGAACATTTGGGAGGGTGTAACTATTCAGCCCACAAAATACATTAAATACTCTAAAAATAATAGAATGAAAAATTGTTGCCAGGGGATCATTGTCTAATACGGCATCGGTGCCTGGAGAGTTTCTCCTCAAGCCTGTAGTCGCCGCAAACTCCCTCGAACACACCCCCTAAATCCCCTTCTCTTCCACTTCCAAAGAAAAGGGGGAGGGGGGATGAGTTCCTGAGACCGGAAAGTTATCACTCAACCCGTTCATTCCAACAGCAGTTTTCTTGCCGGAAATTCGGTGGAAAAATATCGCCAAAACTGCATAAGGTTTACCTATAAAATGGTACACACTTAAATAATAAATCTTTAGCCACAGATTACCACTGATAAAGATTTCTGAGATTTTTTTCCAGGCCTTCCTTTTTGTATTAAATCCGTGCCCCGTGAGGGGTGGCCTACGCCAAAAATCCGTGTCAACCAGTGGCTTAAATGTTTAACTCTTAATTCGCATTAGTGATAAAATTTAACTCTTTCGCGTTTTTTCGCGTGTTTCGTAGGCTGAATAGTTACGGGAGGTTTAACTAAATCTCCCCCTTCAGGGATTTACGGATCACCTCTGCCTTGGAATGCACGTGCAGTTTCTGGTAAATGTTTTTGATGTGAAAGCGCACCGTTTCGATGGTGATATCCAAACGGTCGGCAATCATCTTGTAACTCAAGCCATCTACCAACCCGATGACAATCTCCTGTTCTTTAGCAGTGAGTGCTGCGCTCTTTTTGCGTTTTTTATCCGGCTGAAAATGCTGAATCACCTTACGGGCAATTTGCGGCGACATGGGAGCGCCACCTTCATGCAGGGTGATGATTGCCTCGGCAATTTCCTGCAAGGGAGTATTTTTCAGCAGGTAGCCGGAAGCGCCGGCACAGAGAGAATCAAATATGCGTTGGGTATCATGATACACCGTCAGCATGATCATTTCCATCGCCGGACAGCGCGCTTTCAATAACCGGATACCGTCAATGCCGGACATGCCCGGCAGACCGATGTCCATCAACACCACATCCGGCTCCTCCTTCGGATTGAGCTGTTTCAGGCAGGCTTCCATACTTTCCGCAACCAACGTGCAGCGAAAGTGGGGTTGCCCATCCAGGTAGCGCTCCAGGGTATCGCGTATCTCCTGATCATCTTCGACAATGCCCACATAGATCATGGATGAAGGTAAGTTTTTTTCTTTCATGATGATACCCCATATTTGTGGGGGGATGAATCTGCTTAGTTGCTCGACCCGTTTGCCCAAAAGCATGTGACTACCCGGTTGCACTAAAGAACCGTTTACCAGGCAGGGGTGCTCAAGCGAATGGTCACCCCATCACTGTCAACGATTTCCAGTTTGCCCCCAATACGCCCGGCGCGCAGGCGCATGTTACGCATCCCGTGACCACTCAATCCGCTCTCAGCATCCAACCCGCTGCCATTGTCACGGATAGCCATCACAAATTGGCTCTTGTCGTTCCGCAGGTAAACTTCCACCCGATCTGCCCCGGAGTGCCGAACAACATTGGTTAAGGCGTCTTTAAAAATAAGATAGATATTCTGGCGCTGGTGAGCAGCAAGCGGATGCTCAGCATCCATCCCTTCTGTTTCGAAGGTAAAGGTAATGTTGCGGGGACTGAGCATTTCCGCCGCAAAATCGGTCATGCGATCCAATAAGCCGCCCACCGTATCATTCCGGGCATCAATGGACCAGACCACATCCCCCAGGGTGGTCACCAGTTCGCGGCTCATCATACCGATTTTTTCCACCAGGCTGATGCTTTCCGGTGAATCCGGTTGATGGCGTACCAAGTCGGAAAACATGGATATCTTGGTCAGGGTAGAGCCGATGTCGTCATGCAGGTCGCTGGCAATGCGCACTCGCAAACGTTCAATCGCTAACAGACGGTTCAACCGGAAGCGATGCAGCCCCCACAAAAGCGAAACGACCAGCATAATCGCCAGCAGCCGGAACCACCAGGTTTGCCAGAACGGCGGCTCAATAATTACCCTTAGCGAGGCGCTTTCGCTCCAAACACCGTCATTGTTGCTGCCCCTTACCCGGAAAATATATTCACCAGGATCGAGGTTGGTGTAACTGGCATACCGCCGGCTGCCGCTTTCAATCCAATCCGGATCGAATCCCGCCATTTGGTAGGCGTAGCGGTTTTTCTCCGGTGCGGTATAATCGAGGGCGGAAAATTCAAAAGCAAAAAAATTCTCCCGGTACGGCAATTTTATGCGGCGGATTTTGTAAATCGCACTGTCCAACGTCATCGGTTGGTTGAATACCAGAAAGTTGGTCAGTACTACCGGAGGGGGCAGTTCATTCAGGTGAAACGCATCGGGCTTAAATAAGCTGACGCCGTTTACCCCGCCGAATGCCAGCCAACCCTCACGGGAAATATGGTAGGCGTTCACATTGTATTCGTTCTCCTGCAATCCATCCTGGCGATAAAAATTGCGAAATTGATAGCCACCATCACTGCCACGGTGACAGCAGGATAGACCATTGTTAGTCCCCAGCCACAAATCCCCGGTATGATCCACCACGATGCTGTAGATGAAGTCATTACATAAGCCGTCTTTCTCCGTGTAGGTTTGCACCGAGTCGCGGTTCACATCCAGGCGATTTAATCCGGCAGCCGTTGCTATCCAAATATTTCCGGAACGGTCTTCTTCGATGCAGAGCACCTTATCATTACTGAGACTTTGAGCTTTACCGGGTGAATGGCGGTACTGTCGTACACCGGCGAGTGAATCCCCCTTTATCTTTAACCGGAAAACCCCTTTACCATAACTGCTCACCCAGATATTTCCGTGTCGATCCTCTAATAGATTCGTCACCTGCCCATAGGCAGCCACATCCGGGAGCAGAGAGGTGTTCAATTGATATTGTTGCCGGTCAGTTTTTTTTTCAATAACAAACATCCCGGCGAGCGAACCAATCCAGAACCGGTGATGGCGGTCTTCAATCATACAGGTGATAAAGCGGCGCAGATTCCGGGGCATTTGATCTTCCACATCGGTAAACGGGGTAAAATAATACCTGCCGGTGCGCTGCTGCCTG
Organism: uncultured Calditrichaceae bacterium; assembly: GCA_964471235.1. GTDB lineage: Bacteria > Calditrichota > Calditrichia > RBG-13-44-9 > J075 > CAYYGL01. The sequence goes on along the minus strand of CAYYGL010000065.1, from coordinate 19,083 downwards.
CCCCGCCACAACCCGCTGCCAAAAGTGCCCACCCATAAATTACCCTGCTCATCGTGATACAGGTCGGAAATGTGACGGGAGGAGATCTGCCCCGGTTTTTCCCCGGTTATGGGATAATTTTCAATTCGCCCGGTTTTCATATCATAGCGATCCAGACCACCATCCGTGCCAATCCACAAAAAAGATCGATGAAACCGGAGGGCAGTGATATTCTTTTGACTGAGCGACAGGCTATCCCCGGGAATGTGATTTAAATGGAGAAGCTCACCAACATTGGGGTTATAGGTGCACAGGCCATCGTTCGTACCGACCCAGATAATGCCGGAACGGTCCCGATACAAGGAGAGCACCCGGTTACTGATCAGCCCGCCCGGTTTATCATTTTTGGTATAATGGGTAAATTTTTTTCCGTTGGGATGGAAACGATATAAGCCGCTTTGCCCGGTAGCAATCAGAAGGGTGCTGCTCCCCGGCTCCCGTAACACGGCGTAGATGGAGGGGATGGTGGAGATAGCGGGGTTTTCAGAAAATTTTCGATAGACTTCGGCGGGTAGAATACGGTTCCCCGTTCGCCCACCAGCCGGCAGAACAGCCTTCAGAAAACCGGATTTGTAGGTTGCCAGCAACAATTGGTCTTTTTCCGGTATGATTTGGGTGATGTACTGAACCCGCGGCTGCTCGCCAGAGGTAATTTTAAGCCTGACCGGCTGGAAATGCTTGCGCCCCGGCAAATACATCGACAATCCCGCTCCGTAGGTGCCTGCCCAGATGCGACCGGCAGCATCCTGCGCCAGGGCGGTAATGCCGGGATGAATCGGGCTTTCCGGTTGTCCCTCCCGGTAAGGGAGATTGTTAAAACGCCCTGCCGCCAGGCTATCGGGATGCAGACGGGAGATACCGTTGTTATAGGTGCCGATCCAGAGGATGTGTTCCTGATCGATCATCAACGTGCGAATATCATTGTCAACCAGGCTGTGGCTATTCAGTGAATCATGCCGGAAAACTTCGAAGACCCCCGGTTTATGGAGGGACATGCGATTTAACCCATTGTTCGTGCCAATCCAGAGATTCCCACAGGAGTCCACTGCCAGGCACTGTACCAGATTATCCGATAACGAGGCAGGATTTTCAGGATCGTTTTTGAATTGCACAAAATTGTAACCGTCGTATCGGAACAACCCCTCCTCGCTGCCAAACCACATGAATCCGGTGGGGTCCTGCAAGATGCAGGAAACTGCCCGGCGGGAAATGCCGTTGTCCATCCCCACAGGTTTGAACAGAATCTCGGCAGGCAAAACACTAATCAATAGGGTACAAACAAGAAGAATGGGGAGAGGGCTCTGCGTTTTAGAGAGTATCGGATACAATTTTCATTGATTCCATTTGGGTGTAAACAACTAAATCCGCTATTTTTTGTGCATCATATCCAGGGCGGCCTGTATGGCATCATTTCTGACGATGAAGGCGTCGAAGGTTTTGTCGGGAGAATTTTTGATAAATTCGGGAAACGGATTCCGTTGATAAAACCCGGAAAATACATCGATATGGTTATCTTTAATTGCCCCGCCACGGTCGCCGGCATAAAAATATCCATCGTGAATTATCTTTTCTCCGTTGGGCATGGTCACCTCAATTCCCCTTGCTTTGGGAATATAAACAACGGTTCCATAGGCAATCACGCTGTTATCCACTGCAATCGTCCGGTAAGGAGTCAAATGCCATCCTTTGACCCCATACCCAAACGGGGCGTCGGATTTTACGAAACGAGTTTTACTCATACCCCTTAGCACATTATCCGCCAAACTCGGATAGAATTGCTGACAGTCACATTGGGAAGCGCCGCGGCTGTCTGCGTAATTATAAACGGTCACCTTTTCGCCACTTTTGATGGCAACCGTGCCTTCCAGGGCAGCTTCGCACCAGTCTTTCCCGCTTAATGAAACCCCCAGGGATTGATTGTTCCGGTCGATCAACGGAATGCCATCCGAAACCGCACGGGCGACATGAATTTTATAGAACGTTGCCCAGAGTTTCAGCCGCTTTATTACCTGGGATTCAGTCGGCTCCGGAAAAGAGGGAAGAGAAGTTTCTATTGCGGGATTGTTGTCCAGGGTTGTTTCCGAAGGGCTGGGGCGGGTATGGGAATCCGCCGGTTGGGTTTTGTTTTCAACATCCTGCCTGTCACAGCCAAACAGACTGAACAGCACGGTTACCAGCAAAATAATTGTTTTCATGGGTTCCTCCAAATATATGGGTACAATTGCCCCGGTGATTTCCAATGCCGGAAAGCCCTCGGAACCTGATTTATGGACGTGTCGCAGCATTCCTTCCCTGCGATCCAAGCCACGAGACTTCATTTATCACAGGGATGCTTGCCCAACATCCCACCTTAACATTTGTCAAGGATCAGCCACCTGAGGATTGTTAACATGAAACCACCCTAAGAGGGTGTCAACAAGAACCCCGGAAATTCTGTCTGCTCTCAACAAATGTATTAACCGGTCACGGCGAATCAAAGTTGAATGTGATGGGTGAAAGATGTACTAAGCCCGCCGGGTAGATACGTTACACAGGGAGGTTGAAAGATATTCAAAATGCCTTATTGTTTTCAATCCGACCTTTCTATAAGGCTGCACCGTCTGCAAACCGGGAATGAATCGATAATGCTTTTGATTAAAAGTATGCAGCGGTATGTCTATTGTCAGGGCTGTTTGACCAATCAGAACATCGAGTATACCCGCGCCATGACTGAAATGAAACTCAGCAAAAACCTCAAGTGCGTTATCACAATCAATGGGTGACAACCAAACTACCCCATACGAAGCCAACTCCTGCTGAACCTATGTCTGCTCATTTTTGTCCCTACAGCCCTGTATCAGTTCCATTACCACATATCCGAACAGTGCAATTTCTTCGTCTTCATCCAACGTATCAAACCATTCCATCACTGCGGGGTATTATCGCAACAGGTCTATCATTACATCACTGTCCAGCAATATCATCAGGAACTCCTCTTCGCCGTTGTCCCTGCTCTCGCAATTTGCGCGCAGAGACCACACTGTCTCCAATATCATCACGGTCTTTTCACAATCCAATCAGACCCGATTTCTTTAATTAACGCACTGTCAGGCGAGGGGATAAATCCACACTGGTAAGATGTGGTACAAGAAAAACATCTAATAACTGTCCTTTCTTGTAAGGTAAACCCGTTATCACCACCTTGCCCTCATCATCAACGACTCGTTGAATTCTAATTGCTTCCATATAATGTTACCTCCCGGAAAATAGAAAAATTTTTTCTCGATTTCCGAGTTTTCATTCTTCACTTGTGTATTGATTTCAATTAAAAGCTAATGTGACCGGGTATGAAAAACAAGACCAAATTTAACCCCAATTACAATTTAAGATAGTCTCCATCTATGGTGTTGCGGTATGAAAACCGCTTTTCCCCTTTAATCCCTCGTGTACATGGGGGCGATAGAGTCACCTTTCCCGCCAAAATGCGCCCACCAACATCCGAGCGGGGGACTATCCAAATTTAAAGCGGAAAAAAGAGATACCCGGCCCCCCGGTACATGCTCTACACAGGGGGCTTGAAGGGAATGAAGAATTAACCCTATTTCAGTTGCTGGAAGCCAACTTTAAGTGCTCTGGAAAAATAGGGTGCCAGGCGTTTTTGGTTGGTAAGCAGCTTTTGCATTCCTTCCAATGTCTTCCGGGCATCTTCCTTGCGACCGGTTTTCTGATAACAGGTTGAGAGGGTCGTCGCAGCCTTTACCCGATAATACATCTGCAAAGGGGCATCTTTAACGGATTGCAGAATTTCAATCGCCTTTGTCAAATTTGCATCCCGCGGTTTTTTGGAGACAAAATTGCGCGCCGGGACAGAGAGATTTTTCCCCTGGGCGAATTTTACATAGGCGGTTAGCAGCGATTGGGGGTATTTTTCTTCTAACGTTGCCAGGGCTTTATGGGCTTCCATTAACTCATCCCCGCCTTCCAGCATCAGGAACAATCCCACCTCGGCGTTATCGAGGATCAGGGCAGCCTGTTCCCGTTCGGCATCATTTTGGGGTGCCGAAATTTTAACGGCAAGTGCATTGGATTGAACATCTTTAAAGCGGGCTTGAACCTTGTATGTGCCGGGTTTGGTAAACGTATAGCCATTGCCGCCGTAAAAGAGTCGAGCGGCACCGTAGGCACTTTCATTTTTGTTCAGGATAATTCGCTTATCGGTGTCCACGACATACATGGGACTGTAAGGGGTGGTCTTCCCATCCGGGTTGGTTATTTCGTAATGAAGCATGTCGCATTCCGCCTCCAGCCCGACGGGGATCATCAGGGGAGAATTGGCGGTGTTGGTAACCTTCACCAACACCACTACCGGTTCACCCAGGAGAAACGTGGTTTTTTCAGCGCTGAGTTCTATCTTAATGCCCTGCTGGGCATGGGTGCTAAACAAAAATGTCATCAACAACATCCCGAAAACCGGGAGAAGAAAGTATTTCATGATTGTTCTCCTTCTTTATAATCTATCATTAAATGATTAATGTAAGTTGTTGCAGGACCTGCCGGAGCCGAAGGCTTCCCCGCCCGGCGCCACGGCATCAATATCATGGGATTCCAGGTGTTCGCAACTGATATTGGAGAAATCATAGACAAAATTATTACCCACCACACTGGTTTGATTCATGATTGATTGAATGCCATCTCCGTCAGAATGAAGCAAATTGAATCCATGCCCGGCTTCATGCATGGTGGTGCGCAGATAAAATTGCTCTAAATTAGGGGGACTAAATGCATTGCGGAACACTGCAAATCCCTGGCGACGATTGGCATTCGGCAGCGAGGGAACGCTTCCGACATTCATAAACATAATGCCCAATAAACCTTGATTATCGGCAGTTAAAAATGCGCCATGCATAAAAATTTCAGCACTGGATGGCACATTGGCGTTCGCCTGCCAGAAACTGAACATATCAGCTGTGGTAAATGGGCTCCCTGCCTGGGGATCCGCCACACTGGTGTCATCATAGGTAATTTCTAGAATCCATCCGCATTCGGTATACTCTTTCCGCATGGTGGTAAGAGAATTGTTGCGAAAAATATAGTATTGCGGCAACGGAATGTTTTGCAATGCATCGAATTCCATCATACAAACCCGATCCGGTACATCGAAGGCAAAGCCGCCGGAATTATTATTATTGGGGTTTCTCACCTCAATCGTATGAGATGAACCCAACGCCAGGGGGGTCTGCGGTTCACAAATAATGGCGTTGTCAACAAACTGCAAGGGCAGAACTCGCAGGGGCAGTGAATGACCGGCATACCGTTTGACCTCGACGCCGTCAATAAACACTTTGGAAAGCGTGCTGAAATTTCTACCGAACACGGTAATTTCCTTCCCGTCCCGATTGGGAATTTCAACCCCGTTAATCGTTGGAGTAGGCACCACTCCGCTACCGGTGACATTGAACGTCACTGCCGGAGAAGTCTTGCCATCGGAGCGCACCTGCACGTTTTTATTGCCGGTGGCAGCGTTAAAGGGAATGGTAAAATAAAGCGTCTTTCCTAAACCCAGGTTACTGGCATAGCGAGTCTCCTGTGTGGTGCCATCCAATAACACCACTCCCCCCAGTCCACCTTTGGAATACTGCACTTCCACAATGGTTCCCCCGGGACCGGAATTGGGGTTAATGGAGATGATTTCCGGCTGCTCACATTCGCATCCGCTTAATAAAACCAAAAACAGTACACTACTCAACCTTATCAACCATTTACTCAATCGCTTCATGGCTGAATCCTTTCTGTTATGGGTGAATGAAATTTATGGTGAGAAAATTTGGATAAACGATATTTTCGGGCAAGGTGGATTGCCGCGGGAATAGCCATCATCACAATCCCCAGGCATACGTATTGAGGGAAAATTAAGCCGGCAAACCCGCGAGTCGGTTCATCGCGAAAGAATTCCCATCCGAAACGGGTGGCACAATAGAGGATGGCATAAAGGCTTATCGTGACGCCGGGATATCCCCGGTATTTTTTCCACACCCAACTGACAACGAAAAAAATCAACAGTGCATTGAAGGCGAGATAAAGTTGATTGGGATGAACCGGCAGGGAGAGGGAATCAAACGGAGAAATGAGTCCCCGGCTAACCTGTTCCGCAAACGGGTAGCTGCCCTGGGGATAACGAACACCCCACACGGCATTGGTAAGTTTGCCGAAATCATCGCCATTCAACAAACAACTCAGCCGTCCCAGGGCGGTGCCCAGGGGAAGGGTGGCAGCGGCGATATCCAGGGAAGTCAACACCGGCTCCTTTCGATACCGCAGGTAAACCGTCAGGACAATCAATGCGCCTGCATACGCTCCAAAAGATACCGATCCTCCGGCAGCAAAGATGTGGGAGGGCAAAATCAGGTAAGATTTTAGATGCAAAAGCACAAACAACAGCTTTGCCCCTAAAAACGCCCCGATGCCACCCAACCAGATAGTGGTGATGACGACCTGCCCCGGAAAACGGCTTTGCCGGCTGCGTTTATAGAACACTATCGCCACAACCAGGAATGTAATGGCATACATCTGGTTGGGTGTGGGAACAAGCCAGTTAAAAACACTGACCGGTGAAATCTCATTCAGAAAAGTCACCAAACGAGGACGCATCATCCACTCTCCTCTGATTTTAGAGTGCCTACTTCACCGCCGGATTATTCGAACCGGTGCTTTTCAAATATGCCGGCATCCGGAAAAATTTGTTAGAACGAGCAATATTTCCGAAATGGTATGAAATCAACGGTCAACACTTTGTTTTGTCTTATGGTTGCAATTCGCGTTGACCTTTCTTTTGAGAACGGAGTCATACGGTTTCTCTCAGAAAACGTAAAAAACACCTCATCGGGTGGGAGCAGGATGGTTCGTCGGAATGAGGTTCCAAAAGTGTAAGGCAGGTTAAATTCAATAGTTTCTTTTAAAAAGGCGGTGCATAAACCGGCTAAGGAAGCCCGTCAGGCAATATACGGGGGAAATGATGAAAAGAAAAACCAAAACTCCAAAACCAATCCGGTTCAGTGTGAGCTTAACCGATATTCGCATCTTGAGTAAGTGAATCTTCCGCAGAAGGGAGGGAGAAGCCTTTTTCCAAAAAAGTGTTCAACCGCCGGGGAAACTCCGGGTGGTTCAGACAATCAAAATGCCCGGCATGTTCTACCAGCCATAACCGGGTACGTTCCGGATTCCCATGCTCCTGAAGCACCAATGCCTGTTCCACCGGGACAATTTTATCTTCAGTGCCGTGAATCAGTAAGATTTCGGCGGTTGTACGGGCAATATGGTTCATTGGTGCGATGTGCTTAAATCGGGCTCCAATTTTTAACTGGATGAATTGAAACAGCAGCCATACCACCGGGAAGTAGGGGATGTGCCGTTTCCGAAACTCAACTTTCATCACCTCGGCAGGATGAGCGAAAGCGCCAATGGTAACCACCCGGCGGATTTGAGGCTCCGAGGCGGCGGCATAAATAGCGGCAGCACCGCCTATGGAAAAACCGATAACGCCAATCCATGCCGTCAAGTCGTTAAAATCTTTCACCACAAAATTAACCGCTGCCAGAACATCTTCGGCAAACTTTAACATATTGGCATATCCGTCGCTGTCGCTGCTGCCGTGGTTCCGGGCATCGAATGCTAACAAGTGATACCCATGGGAATGAAGCATCTCAATAAGCGGGAGAAAAAATTCCACATTCTGCCCCCAGCCGTGCATTAGAATGATCACCGGTGCACGGTGTGTCCCCGGTGTGGATACCGGGATCCACCAACCATATAAATGACAATCGTTTTGGGTTGGAAAATTGACTTCCGTAAAAGGGATGCCAACGTCAGCAGGTGTTTTCCGATGGGGGCGTTTGGGATTGCGATACCCGCGGGCAAGCAGGTAAAGACCAAACCAGATGAGTCCCATAAGCGCCAGGGTGATCCAGAGCCAGTTCATTCCGTAAAGCCGCCTGTTGATTCATTTTTAACAACCGGAATATATTCTATTTAGCAGCGTTATTAAAGCAAAACAAAAATTTTTATGGGATTTCAAACTGCTCTAACACGCTGTGCTGATGAGATTCCGGTATTTTCCAAAAAACGGGAAAAACCGGAAAGACATATCACCTGATTTCGTAACCCTATCTCATGTTTAAAGTAAGATAGGGGTAATTTTTCCGAAAAAATGTTGGGAAACCCGGAATGAGAGCGCTTTCCGAGTTTTTTCAAACACCTACGAATACTTTGTACCAACGAATGGAACCCGGTGCTCTCCCTGCCGGCGATAAAGCCTGGTGCAGTGCAATCAATGCCCTTCTCCGGAATATTTTTCCCCGGCGGTGATCGGGAAAGGGAGATGATTCTGAGGGGGCGGCAGGGGGCAGGTGGCATAATCGGTGAAAGCGCAGGGAGGATTGTAGGCCTTGTTAAAATCGAGCCATACGGTCTCGCCAGGCGCCGGTTTTTTGACATACAAATACCGACCCAGTCCGTAGGTTTCCTCCCCGCTGGTTTTATCATGAACAATCACAAACAACTCATCGCCCTCTTCCAGGGTTTCCAGGCGGTAGGGTTTCCCTTTCCACTCGAAAACCAATTGACCGGGCGAGGGTTCCTTCTCTACCATCCCCAAAATATTTTCGATAGCGATTTGTTTCGGCTCCGGGTATGGTTCAAAATGCGCCGGTATCCGCCAGACAGGGTCAATGGGATAATAATCGATTGACTTTAATGCCGCAATTTTCGGATTTTCCGAATCCCGCAGCCGCACCCCTAACTTTGTGCCCCGTTTGATGATAAACCAACTCAAGGAACCATGCTGCATGATGACCGGCTTTTCCATCCCCTCCCGGTAAACCACCATTTTCCGAACCGGCTTGCCGTCAACGGTAATCTCCACCCCGGGCTGCACGGATAATGTTACAGAATTGTCTTTGAGGAGGAGAGTACCCATGTGAGGCGGCGCTTTGGGAGGAAAAACCACCCCATTGCTGCTATCGCTTCCGAATCTGTTTTCACCTTCGGTTGGCCAATACAATCCTACCAGACTCAACCAGCCATCCGGTTTCTTCAGCCGCGCCAGCCGTTCCTGATGCCATTGTTGAATTTGCTGAATATAGGCATCATCGCCGCTGGTAGCCTTTTTATCATTCGAACAACTGATAGCTCCCAACACCAGCCCCAAAACAATCCCCGCAATTGCCAATCGGATTCTCATGTTTTTCCTCCTCGAGTTCTTCAAGTGTGCTCTTTGGAACGACATTTTTTTCATCTAAAAGGTACTACAACACATTAACATTTTACAAATCCATAACGCATCGTAAAAATATCAATCAGTAACATTTCTCACTTTGAACTGGTGAATTTGCTATTCAAAGGGACCAGGGAAAACATTTCATAAATTCTTGTTTTGAAAGATTTATAACCATCTGTTTCTATCCGCTCATTCCCTCGAACTCACCCCTTCTTTCCCCCTCTTCCCGACGAATCGGGATCTTCGACTTCCAAGAGAGGTGCATGAAAGGGGGAGAGTTAAATATGCAGCCTCAGAAAAAATTATCAAAATTTCTACAACCCAACCGGAAATTTTGGACTGGAACCCTAAAAAACTATCATTGTCCCCCACCGTCAAAAAAAACATTCATTGTTGAAGTGAGAAATGTTTATAAATCATATATAGAGCATTTTGCCTCAGATTTACACTGACATTTCACATATAACTGGATTCATCATTAGATTTATGCGTGTTCATCCACGTTAATTGGCGATAAAACCAATCATCTGTTCTATATTGTATTCAATAGTTAAGGTAGACTTAAGAATTTTGGATAATCACAGAGGGTGGCATAACAATTTTTATTCCATCCGGTTTAAAGAGACGGCAGTCGTTTACCTCATAGGTATAAATGGAATCGATACCATGAGTGATGGCTACTGCAGCATGTCGTGCATCATGAATTCGCCTGGCAGTAAGAGAATATTTTTCTGCCATTTCAAACATCTTTAAAGCTGCATCCATACTTTCCTTTAATAAAATGATTGCCGATGGAGGATGTATAATTAGCTGTACTACTTCCGCAGCTTCTTGGGGACTGTGTGGAGGTTGGGCTTACGCCAGGTAAGGGCTGCATAAACCTCGCTTAAAACACGAACCGTTGTAGCAGCAAGTAAATGACCCGCTCTAACCTCTTCAACAATGGGTTTAGCTTCGTCGGGTCGGGTATCTCCTTTCAATAAAGCACCGATAAACAACCCGGCATCCAAGAAAATAATATCATTCCCCATATTCATAGATAGCGTCTTTCCACCCTTCCGGTAATTTACCTTCCAACTCGGGAAGTGATTTTAAAAATTTCAGTGAGTGAAGGAACATTTCTTCACCATCGGGTAAAGTAACAATCAATGCACTTCTTGTTTTCTGTAATATTTGAAGGATTTCTTTAAAAGTCTTATTTTCAATTTCTTTAATGAAATAGTCATAATTCACCCTTTTATTATTTCTTCTCTGTGAACATAAAATAATTGTATCTCTTATGCATTGCAAGGCAGCAGACAACATTCTATTTTAAAATCTTCTTACGAACTCCGCATAAAATGCCATTGCCTTGACCAGATGCTCCACCGGGGTGTGTTCGTTGGGGGCATGGGCTTGCTCTTCCATGCCGGGACCCAATCCGAAGCTGGGGATGCCGTGCAATCCCATACTGGCAACCCCGTTGGTGGAAAAGGTCCATTTATCCACCAGGGGTTCTTTGTTAAACAGGCTGCGGTAGCTCTTCACCGCAGTTTTCAAAAACGGGTGATCTTCCTCCAGCACCCAGGAGGGGAAATAGGATTGCATGGGAAACACCGTTCCCTTGTAGCTGGGAACGCTATATTCGTTCACCCACACTTTGGCATCGGCTTTCTGAAACGAGGGCAGATTACGGATTTCCTCCAGAGCCGTCTCAATGGTTTCCCCTTTGGTTAACCGGCGGTCCAGATGGATGGTGCAGGAATCCGCCACCGCACACAGGGAGGGTGAGGTGGAGCGGATATCACTGATGGTGACCGTACCTTTCCCCAGGAAGGAATCATCTTTCAGGCGGGTGTTTAGCTGCTCTATTTCCTGAATAATGGGCGCCATTTTGTAGATGGCGTTTACCCCGCGTTCCGGCGCCGAACCGTGACAGGAGATGCCACCGGTCTGCACTTTAATTTCCATGCGCCCCCGCTGCCCGCGGTAGATGTTTAAATTGGTCGGTTCGGTCAGCAGCACGCAATCCGGACGAAAATTTTCCTTGCGCACCAGGTAGTCCCAACACAAGCCATCGCAGTCTTCCTCCTGCACGGTGGCAGTTACCCACAGGGTGACCTCATCCGGTATCCCGATCTGCTTCAAAATTTTAGCGGCATATACGGCACTGGCGATCCCCCCTTTCTGGTCGGAACTGCCACGCCCGTATATCAAACCGTCACGCAAATCACCTTTAAAAGGATCGACTTCCCATAAATCCGGATTGCCCACATCCACCGTATCGATGTGCCCGTCAATTGCCAATACCCGGGGACCGTTGCCGATGCGCCCTAACAGGTTGCCCAGACCATCGATGCGGATTTCATCAAACCCGATGCGCTCCATCTCCTGTTTAATTCGTTCGATAACGGCACCTTCCTGAGAACTCATGGACGGGATGGCGACGATATCGCGTAAGAATTGAGTCACATCGGTAGTATAAGCTTTCGCCAGTTTTAGAATCTGATCCATTGGAGTTGCTCCTTTTTTCTTAGTAGCAAGGACTTGAGAAGAATTTCAACCATTTACCCTGGTAGAATTCGTATTAATCACCCATGTTACCCAAAGCAAGCAAATTTGCTTGTTGGTTAAACGTCTCAATCAACGCATCGATCGCACCCACCTGCTGCTGAATCTCTTCCCAGTAGTCCGGATAATCATACCACTGGGCGTTCAGTTCTTCCACTTCCCTGCCCTGCTGCTCTATCCAGGTGAAATATTTGAGATTGTGAATGCGCTTTCGTTCGTAATATCCCAACTCTAGCATGTGATCGAGGGTGAGTCCCAGCATGTACCGATGGTGGTCTCGCAATGCCAGGTCTTTCCGATATTCCCCCAGTTCATCGCGTAGTTCTTGAATACGGCTGCTGTAAAGTTCCATGGAATCGGTTAACACCGTCATCACGGTATCCTGTGCGGTCAGTTCATAGTATCTGGCGAATTTAATCGATGCCAGTAAATTGGCAATGCCGGAGATGCCGATCCAGGGCAACCGGGTAATGAGATGATCAGAGATGCCAATACGACTAAGATACTCCTGCCCGGCAGGTTCATTAAAAAGGCGCAGCAAATTCATGCAGTTTTCATCATCCACCGCAATCACCATATCGGTGTTGCGCACATTGTGAATCCAGGGGACGTGTTTGTCGCCAATTCCTTCAATGCGATGCCCGCCGTAACCGTTCATTAACAGGGTGGGGCATTGCAGTGCTTCGGCAGCAGCAATTTTGCTCCCCGGGAATCGCTGTTTCAGGTAATCTCCGCTGGCAATGGTACCGCCGGAACCGGTGGCGCTGATAAGCCCGGCAAATCGCTCCCGTTCGCCCAATTCATTTCGGAGCACTTCTTCCATTGCTTCCCCGGTGACGTAATAATGCCACAGGTAATTACCAAATTCCTCGAACTGGTTGAAAATGACGATATCATCCCGTGTTTCCCGGAGTTCCCAGCACTTATCGTAAATTTCCTTCACATTGGATTCACAGCCCGGGGTGGCAATCACCTCCCCGGCGATGTTACGCAGCCACTCAAACCGTTCCTGGCTCATTTCTTCCGGCAGGATGGCGATGGAATCACACGCCAGCAAAGCGGAAATGTAAGCCCCGCCCCGGCAGAAATTTCCGGTAGAGGGCCAGACTGCCTTCTGTGTGGTGGGGTCAAACTGCCCGGTAACCAGCCGGGGCGCCAGGCAGCCAAAGGCAGCCCCTACTTTATGGGCGCCGGTGGGAAACCACTTGCCCACCAGGGCGATGATGCGCGCCGGCACACCGGTAAGCTCCGGGGGAAATTCCAGGTAATTCACCCCGTCAAATCCGCCTCCCTTTTCCACCGGTTCGTTCTTCCAGGTGGTGCGGAAGAGGTTCAAAGGATTTACTTCCCACAAACCCACATTTTTTAGCTGGTTCTTTATCTCACCCGGTATCAATTCCGGATGCCGCATTTGCTCGAATGTGGGAACGATGATATGACGTTCCCGGGCGCGGTCAAGTGCTTTTCGTAAGACTTCCTCATTCACTTGCAAATTGATATGCATGTCGTATGTTATCCTTTCTATTTCAGCTGTTATATTTCCACGTTCTGACGGTAGCGACGAAGTTATATCTTCTTCGTTCCCACCCAATCAACAATCCAATACCCGGTTAGCCTTCTCTGTTTCCTTACCCTTCATACATAACTCATTGAACTTTTCAAAAGATATTTAATATTTCTACTCATAAGCTTCTAAATCCTATTGCAGGGCATGTGATTTATCCGTTAATTCTTCATTTGTCATAATCAAAACCTCTCCTTAAACATTATCAATCTAATATCGAACCATGCACCGTTATCATTTCCGAAACTCACTCAACACCCCCAGCGTGTAGGTGATATCTGCCTCCGTATGAGCGGCATTAATCTGGAAACGGATGGTCTCATCTCCGCGGGGAACCACCGGGAAGGTTAATCCCACCACCAGGATGCCCTTTTCATAGAGCCGTTCAACCATTTTGTGGGTTTTTGCGGTATCCCGCACCACCAGCGGCACAATGGGATGGGGTCCCGGGATGGATTCCATGCCCAGTTCGGTAAGGCCATCCCGAAATTGTTGGGTGCGGTTGATGAGCCGCCGCAGCCGTTCCCCGCCTTCGGCACTGTCGGCAATATCAATCGCTTTAATTGCCGCGGCGCAATCGGCCACGCTCAGGGGATTGGTATAAATGTACGTATCCGCCTTCTGACGCACTGCTTCGATGAGTTCCGGGCTGCCGGCGATAAACCCACCATTGACCCCAAACGCCTTTCCAAAAGTGCCCACGATGACGTCCGGCTGCGCACCGGTATATTCCGAGGTGCCACGCCCCGTTGCACCATAGGCACCAATCCCGTGGGAATCATCCACCACGGTGATGATACCATCTTTCACCCGGTCATGATAAGCCGCTGCCAGTTCCGTAATTTCGTTTATGGGCGCATAGTCTCCCCGCATGCTGAAAATGCCATCGAAAATAATCACCACCCGCTCCATCTCCGGGGGAATATTCTCCAGGCTCTGCTTCAACTCATCCATATTGTTGTGTTTAAAAATCGCCTTGTTTTCCCGGGGCACATTGGCGATCCGCAGGGCGCGAATAATGCTATTGTGATTCAACTCATCGCCAATCCAGTAAGTTTGCTTATTATTGATGGTCAACGCCAGCGCCAGGTTGGCAGTATAGGCGGAATTAAAAATTTTCGCCGCCGGTTTATTGATAAAACGGGCGATGCGCTCTTCCAACTCCACATGGTAGATGTAGGTGCCGTCAATAAAGCGGACCGCACCGGGCCCCACCCCGAATTTGTGCGTGGCTTCATCGGCGGCTTTGATCAACTCGGGGTGATTTGACAGGGAGAGATAGCTGTTGGAGTTCAGACGAATGAACTCCATATCGGAGCCTTTGAGTTTGTAGCGGGGACCCTTTTCGCCCCGGGGGGGGATGTAATCCACGATAATGCGTTCCGGCGCTTTCGCGCGCCCCTCCCGCTGCAGGGCATCCACTTCAGCTACTAAAGCCTGGTTTAATTTTTCCAGTGACATGATTCAATCCCTCTTACAATTTAGATTGATGACTGATAATGAAACTACATCTTTTTAAATAATTCATCTTAGCAAAATGTATCCAATTTCGCAACAGTTGGAATATTTTTGTAACCGGATCACCAAACACTACGGAAAGGAGTACGCCATGAAAGCAACTGGAATAATGGTTTTTTTGGTAAGCGCCCTGTTAATCTGGACAGGCTGTAATAAGGATCAAGTCGTGAACAACCTGGTAAACAAGGTCGAGTTAACGGATAACCAGCGGGCAGAATTGGTGGCGGCGCAATTGTCAGCACCTACCGGCGGAGTGATGGCGGAACTACAAACCCTGGCAGCCGCCAGCAAGCCCGAATTTTACACATTTGCTAAATTGGATACGTCGGTCTCTTACCATTGGGTGAATTATCATCTGGAAATGGCATTTTTTCTGGCGAATGGCACTGAAATACCACTCTATATCCCCGGGGTAACTGACAGCATCACCGGGGAGGGAGTCTTAAGCGGCGACACCACTTACGCTTCTCCTTCCATCCCCAATGCCACCTGGGACATTTCCCTGAACCGCCATTCCGATATGGAAGTCGGTCAAATTCTTACCGACACAATTCGAGTTAACGGCGAAGGCGCCGATAGCTCTTCCCTGGTCTATCACGGTGACAATCTTACCCTGACGGTGCAATCCGCCAGCCAATTCTCCGTCGAAGCGGTCCGCATTCCCTTAAACGATTCCACCTTCATCCCAATATCCGGCATGGTAAACGGGGCAGTTGCCGGTACCATCTCCACTGACCAGGCTTCCAAAAACATCAACATCCCCTATACGGTTGTCTTTGAGGGAAATGCGCTGGTCACGGTCACGTTAACCGATAGCGGCAAGACCTTTACGGTAAACTTGCTTACCGGCGACGTGACGTTTGGCGGGTAAGGGATGGAGAAAACTTTTTTGACCGGGCATTAATTTAACCACCTTGTAGTAAAAATTGCTTTACTTAAAGACCCAACACTTAGGGACAGACTGTCTAACCGATAGGTTGGAGGGAAAAGCACAAAAAATGATTTGTGTTCTGCGGTAGAGCTTGCTATCATTTGTTCTATGATTTTGTCATTCAAAAATCATGGAACCGAGGACGTTTTTAATGGGAAGAACACCAGAAGTGCCAGGAAAGTCTGTCCTAAAAAATTATGGAAAATCGCGAGAAGAAAATTAGATCAATTAGATTCGGTTGTGGAATTAAAAGAATTGGCAATTCCTCCCGGCAATAAACTTGAGGCTTTGGCAGGCGAGAAGAAAGGTCTATATAGTATTCGAATCAATATTCAATATAGAATTTGTTTTAAATGGGAGAAAGACGGGCCATCCGAAGTAGAAATTACTGACTATCATTAAAAGAGGATCAGATGATAAGAATTCCAACACACAGGGAGCCAACACATCCGGGTGAAATGTTACTGGAAGAATTTTTAAAGCCCATGGGGTTGACACAAACCCAACTCTCTAAAGCCGTGCAAGTTCCATATTCTAAAATAAATGACATTATTAACGGCAAAAGAGATATCACTCCGGGTATTGCACTACGACTGGCAAAATTTTTTGGCATGTCAGAAGATTTTTGGTTAAACCTGCAACTTCGATGGGACCTTTATAAAGCAAAACAAAAAGAAAAGGAAATATTACAATCAATCAAGCCTTATCATATCCTTAAAAAGACCGTTATCTCCTGAACAAATAAAAGTTCCACGAAATAATCTCTCGGAAATACTTCCTTTGTCATGCGAAAATCCTCATAGTATTTCATCCACTGATACCATACCCACCACAGCGAAGTTGCCTACCGGCGAGGTGACGTTTGGCGGAGGAAAATAAGGTAAGGCAAAAGAAAAAGGGAAAAAGGACAAAGAGGTGAGGCGACAAAACCTACGGCGATACGCCTAAGGGTACCGCGACCATCCCGTTGGATTTTGTCTCAGCAGTGTGACGAGTTTAACGGGCTTCGTGGATATGCTTTATCCCGGAGGAGTAGTTTACTGTGGTAATAGAGTGGATAGATGACGGGTAGAAGAGTGAGCTGGCAAAAGGTTTTCATGTTGCAGTTCGTGACGACGATATGGCGACAAAATGAAACACTTAGGAATTGATCAATATCCACCGTCAATGAAGCATTTTATGAACATGCTTTTGACTTTTATACCAATCATTTCTAATTTTAGTAAATTCGATGTATGAGGATAAATGAGGTTTCCGATACCTGTTATCAGTCGATTTTACGGCATTGTAATTTATATGAATTACAACGATCATAATCCTCCTCGTTTTCATGCAAGATATCAAGACCAGGAAGTTATAATCGAGATAAAATCGGGAATTACCAACGGGAAGATGTCAAAACGTGCTCTTCAACTAATCTATGAATGGATGGAAAAATATGAAAGTGAATTGCTTCAAAATTGGGAATTGGCGAAAGGGAGAAAACCATTAAAGCCAATTCAACCATTAGCATCGGAACAATAAAAAAATAACTTGTTACGTTAAAAAAAGCTGTCATTCCGGCTGTATACCGCCGCTGCAGGAGAAATGCCGGTCATAGACTCCAACAAAGAATCTCTGCTGGGGATTCTTCCGAAGGAACCGCTTCTCACGCAGTGACCACTTTGTGGGCGGCGGCATTTACCCAAAATACGGGAAAAACCGCTACCCACGTAGTGGTCACGCTGTGAAAAGTAACTCTTGCGGAGGAATGACAATTAATTGAGGTGTTCTTAACAACTTGTTTTTTCATTGTTACAAAAGGGGGCAAAATATGTTTTTACACATAGAGAAAGTTGAATATGTGAAAGATTATAAACTTCGCCTATTGTTTAATAATGGTGTAGTAAAAGAAGTAGATTTGAAAAACGAACTATATGGAGAAGTTTTTGAGACACTCAAAGATAAAGAGGAATTTAAGAAGGTCAGATTAAATCCTGAGACAGGAACGATAGAGTGGGAAACCGGGGCTGATTTTGCACCTGAGTTTTTATTTGATACCGGTATCGAGATCAAACAAACGGCGTAAAGTCGATTTATTCGACAGCAGATGCGTTTTCCACGGTCGTTATCCTCAACATTAGAGGTTACCATGAAGGTAAAAATTTTTTCGAGGCTCTGTTTTTCCATACTCTTTCTTTTTCTGGGAGCCTGTACAACAAAAAAGGAACCGCTCCTATCTGCCAATGCGAATCAACTTCTTGAGCACACCTGGAAATTGATAGAAATAACCGATCCGAATGGTCACCCGGTATTCTCTCCGGATACAACCTGGTCATATACGGTACGCTTTTTAACAAACGGAAATATAGAGGCGCAAAATGCCTGCAATGACTGCGGCGGCACCTATCAAATCGAACCGGGAAACAAACTTTCAATCGCACTTTCCTGTACGGAAGTGCTTTGTGAACCCTCTGCCGATTTCCTGGAATATGGGAACGATCTGAATCATGCACGTGAGTTTAAATTGGTAAATGATCAATTATGGATTATGTATGAAGAAGGAACCGTGGGACTTTTTTACCTGGTACATAAAAGCATGTAAACAAGAATAATATCATGTATAATGTTTCTTACCCCAATGATTAAATTTCTCGACAAATACTTTTTCTATATCTGGATGGCAGGCTTTCTTTTTTTTGTCGCAAAGTTTATCCAGCTATACCTGGCAAAACGGAAAAAAGGGAGCCTCTTCCCCGATCTGGAAAATCAGAAAATTCTCTACCGGGAAAATTTTGCATCCGGCAGATCGTTGGCTGAAAAAAATGGTTGGGCGAGTAATATCCTGAAAATTATTGTAACCGAAGATGAATTATGGATAACCTCCGGGTTCCCGTTTAATATATTCCTGAATCAATGGGATTTGGAGCACCGTATTCAGCGGGACAGAATCTTCTCCATCATCCCTAAAAAATCGTTTCTTTTCAGAAGCTATATCCTGAAGTTTACGGATTCTCAAGGGGTTCCCAAAACCCTGGAGTTGATTCCTAAAAAACGGAACGAATTTGAACGGGCATTAAATATTTCACAGCGGGAATCAAAGGGGTAACGTTTTAACGATTGAACTTTTCAGCAAGACACGCACCCGGGAGTTCTCCTTGATACGTCTTCCCTACGCCTTTTTCCCTACTTACTCTTTTCCCTAAATCTGCAATAAAAAAATAAAGAAGGTGCTCCAAGTGTTTGGAATTA
>CAYYGL010000064.1:0-23740 GCA_964471235.1 uncultured Calditrichaceae bacterium | reverse complement strand
GCCGTTTTCACTGGGGATACATCCGTTTAACCGTGATTGCGAGAAATTGCCCCCCCCTGCTAAAATGGTTTCGGAATATGCTCGTTCCCAAACTCCGGTTTGGGAACGAGATAAGGACCGATCCCGAAGCGTCGGGATCGGAGACAGCCAGGGGCACAATAGGAAAGGGCGAAACAGAGTTTCGCCACATTTGCTCGTTCCCAAAGAGACTTTGGGAACGAGTAGGTAAGAGTGGAAGACATTGCTTTCCATCACCCATGTCAAACGCCAGGAAGCGAGCAATAGAAAATGTTGAACTCGAAAGAAAATGATCGAACCGTGGGTAGAATAAAAACAACCTTTTCAATCTGGAACGTTTGCAATAAATTTCTCAATGCCGGAGAAAAAGAAATAACCGGATAAGGGCATGATACCACTGAGGTAGTATGACAATAAGGATAATAACCGAACCAATAAAACGCCCATAGATGATGAGTTGAAAAACAGTCTCCCCCATCGATTGGGAGAAAGGCGTATAACTTACTGATTTTTCAATAAACGCTTTTATTCGGGGATCCTGTTTGTGATATCGTCTAAGTCTTTTAAAGGAATCGATGGAAACATAGCACAATAAAATGGTTGTGATGGAATAAAAATATGCTTGATAGATAAGTGTTGTTGCCTCTTGACTCCTCACGAAAAAAAAAATGACGATGGGAATCCCAATGTAGAAAAACAGAAAGACTAAAAATGCCCGACCCATTTTCCAAATCATATTGATTAGCGCCCTCTTTTCCGAACGCTCATCGGCAGTTCATACCGCCGCACCCCGTCATAAGCGCACAGGGCGTTGGCAACCGCCGCGGCGGTGGGCACCAGGCCAATCTCCCCCACCCCCTTGGCACCATGTGGACCGTGGGGATCGGGCACTTCTACGCCAACAACCTCCAGGCGCGGCATCTCTTTCGCCCTCAGGATGCCGCATTTGCGCAGTCGGGTGGATTTGGGAACTCCGTTATCATATTCAAATTTCTCGCTGATGGCATATCCCAATCCCATGTGCAGGGAGCCTTCAATCTGTCCTTCAAAAAGGTTTGGGTTAATGACCTTTCCGGCATCGTGAGCAGCGTAAATGGCTTCAATGTTGCCGTCATCATCCAGCACCACCAGTTGACTGGCATAGCCATAAGAGTAATGGGTGATCACCTCCGCTACATCGGCACCCGGTTTGGTGGTCCAGTCGCATATCCAGCGACCTTCATAGGTTTTGCCAACCAGCTTATCCAGGGATTGGGTTTCCAGGTCGCGGCGCAAGTTTTTGGCGGCTGCAATGATGGCATTGCCGATGATGGAAGTCGCTCGCGAGGCGGTGGTCATCCCTGCCGGGGCATTGGCAGATGTTTCCACCCGTACCTCCACCACCTCCGGCGGCAGCCCGGTCTCCGTGCATAGAAACTGCACTGCCATGGTGTTCACCCCCTGCCCCATCTCGGTCCAACCATGATGCACCACCACCTTACCCGGCGCTTCCACCACGATCTTCACTGCGCCTTCATCGGGCATCCCGTTGCCGATGCCGGTATTTTTGATGCCGCAGGCAATTCCGGCGTATTTTGCCGCATAAAATTTATCCTTCAGCGCCAGCAGGGTTTCCCGCACTCCCACCCCGCCGCGCAACACCTGACCGGTGGCCGTCATGTCTCCCTCCTTCAGGGCGTTGCGATAGCGGAATTCCCAGCGGTCAAAGCCCCCCTGCCGGCACAGTTCATCAATACAGCTCTCCATGGCAAAAGTCACCTGATTCACCCCGAAACCGCGCATCGCGCCATTCGGAATGTTATTGGTATACACCGCCCGACTGACGATATCCACATTGGGCACCATATAGGCACCGGTGGCATGACCGGCAGCCCGTTCCAGCACCTTCATCCCCACGGAGGCATAAGCCCCGGTATCCCCGATGATGTCGGCTTTCACCGCCAGCAGTTTGCCATCGGCATCGCAGGCAACGGTGTAATCCATTTTTAGGGGATGCCGCTTGGGATGCATACGAATCGACTCATCCCGGGTTAACCGCACCTTGACCGGTGTTTTCAGCAGATGGGCATATAGCGCGACGTGTCCCTGCACGGACATATCCTCTTTCCCGCCAAAGCCGCCGCCATTGGGAATCAGTACCACATTCACCGCTTCTAACGGTAAGTTTAATATTGCCGCAATGGATTTTTGGTCTTCATAAACGCCCTGTCCCTGGGAAAGTACTTTAATCCCCTTTCCTTCCGGCAGGGCAATACAGCACTCCGGTTCCATAAACCCGTGTTCGATGGTCTGGGTGTTATAGACGCCCGTGGTGGTATAAGCTGCCGTGCGAAACGCCTCTTCCACATCCCCGCGCCGGATGATTGTCTCGGATAGCAGGTTGCCCTTCGGATGGATTTTCGGCGCATCGGGTTTCACCGCCTCGTGCGGATCAACCAGCGGCGGCAGCACCTGGTATTCAACGTGAATTCGCGCCACCGCCTGGCGGGCAGCCGCATCGCTTTCCGCCACCACCCCGGCGAGCACATCCCCCACATAACGGGTTTCCTCACCCTCGGCAATCATCAGGGGCCAGTCGTGAACGATCAACCCGGTGTAGCGTTCCCCGGGAATATCCTTTGCTGTGAACACTCGCACCACCCCGGGCAGCGCCTCCGCTTCTGAGGTATCGATGCGCAACACTTTTGCCCGGGGATGATCGCTGAACTTCAGCGCACCAAATAGCATTCCCGCTATTTTGATATCATCCACAAACGGGCGCCGTCCCAATACGGCATCGTAAGAATCGTATTTTGCCAGCGGTGCGCCAATTTTGCCGGAACTATCGGGCAGAGAGATGGATTTGTTTTCCCGAAGCGCTTCCGCTGCCAGTAAAATTGCATCTTCTATCTTTTTATAACCGGTACAGCGGCACAGGTGGGGTGTCAACGCTTTTTGAACCTCCTCCCGGCTGGGGGCAGAATTGTGGTCAATTAATACTTTGGACTGCATCACAATGCCGGGAATGCAGAAGCCGCACTGCACGCCGCCTTTTGCCAGAAAAGCTTTAGCGAAAACGTCCTGTTGCCGGGGTGACATCCCCTCGATGGTGGTGATCGCACCATTCTCCACTTTCTTCATGGGAATCACACAGGAGAGCACCGCCCTGCCATTTAACTCCACGGCGCAGCAGCCACATGCCGCCTGGGGCGCACACCCGTCTTTGGGCGAGGTAATTCCCTCCTGTTCCCGCAAATAGGTTAACAACGGAAGTTCCGGGTCTCCCCGGTATGTTTTCTCAACACCATTGAGCGTGAATTTCATATCCAATTCTCCGTGATAGTTTCTGACGATTCAAGATAATCCGTAACATCGGAAAAATCAAACGGAAGTTCGACCGGGAAGATAGAACCCGATCAATGCGCGCTCCCTGGAAGCCCACGGATAGCCACTCCGGGGCTAATAGCTCGCGAAATCCGTTTTCACCGGCGCATCGCTTCGCAACAGGACACCCCGACCCTTTTGGGAGCATCCATCGAGACCCGGGAATTAATTATAAATCATAATCCGCTTAATATAGTAGAAGGTGTTATTTTTATCGGTGGTGGTAATCTCTAAAGAATTAACCCCTGGCTTCACATAGGAACTGATATCCCACTCCACATTTTCCATCCCGTTAATTTCTTCCAGTAATTTGGGTTTGTAGTAGTAGCTTAGAATTTTTCCGTTAAAGCGAATTTTAATATCCACTTTGGCAGAGAGGGTTAAGGGGTAATTTTCCCGGGATGCGGCAGCAGAGAGTTTTACGGTGAATTTCTGCTCGTAGCCCAGTTTTTGGGGGAGAGTAAAAGTAAGCTTGAGGGCGTCATTTCCCTTGGGATTGCGAAAGGGAAAGGCGAACCCCAATTTCCAAAAATAATCCTGCAATTTATCATGAAAAACAATTTCCGGTCCGGCTTCATCGCTGGCGGTAAATCCCCGGTTGCTGAAGGTATATCCGCTCAGCAATTCACAATTTTCAGTATGCACATTGCCATTGTTGGATACCTCCGCCAGGATGTGGAGCTGGGGAAAATATTCTCCTGTTAGTTCCAGGGGGAAATTTGCCTGCAGGGTCACATGGCGGCTGCGGGGGGTTTTATAACCGGGGACTTTCCCAAAGCTGATGTGGTGTTCCCCGATTTTCAGGTCTCCTTCAAAATTCCCCTTTCCCTGCAACTTACCGTCAATATAGATTTCTCCTGCCACCGGTTCGGTTCGGATCACTGCATGTTCAAACTCTTTAATCAGTTCAAATGCGGCTTCGTTGGACTGCTTTTCCGGACCGATGGTAACCACCTGTTCCGGGGGAACGGTACGATACCCATCCCGAACCACCGTTACCCGGTATTGACCGGGTGCCAGGTTGGTAAATACATAATCCGCTTCTTTGCCGGTATTTTTGCCATTGAGAAAAATACGGGCACCGTTAACGTTGGCAGTCACTCCCAGGGTTCCCTGCTGTACCCGGGCACGACCGCTCTTCTTGCTTGTATACCGGGTCTCGGTCGGAATTTGCTGAAAAATCAACAGGGTAGTGTCTCCCGGGTAGATGGTCACCACCTTTTCCAGGGGGGATGAGATAAATCCGCTTTTTTTCACCGAAATTCGGTGCGTGCCCTCCGGCACCGGGAGAACCGGCGCATCTGCCACAATCCCATAGAATTGATCATCAATAAATATTCTGGAATTGGGCTGGTCGGCAGTGATCCCCACATACCCCATCCCGCTCTCTTTCAGGGGCATCAATATAAAACTAAGTTTCACCAGGGAGTCGGGTAAAATCTCCACGTCGTAGTACTTCGGTTTGGCAACATACCCCGATTTCTCCAGGGAAAGACGGTGCTTTCCCACCGGGACGTTGGAAATCACCTTCACCGAATCGGAATACCCGACTTTGACATCATCCACAAAAATACTGGCACTTTTCACATTGGTGGAGATCCTCAAGCTCCCGGTGGCTTCCGAATGGTTGCCGTTGAAGGAAACATATAGAATGGAACCCATCACGAGGAGCAGCACCAGGAACAGCAGCGTGTGCGTTTTGTTCCAATAAATTGCGGTAAGGCTTTCCAGGGTAATGGGGATGTTCTCGATTTCTTCATTGCTAAGGGGAATTGTCCATTCCCGGGGTAAACGTTGGGCGGTCTCCGGGCGGAGAGTGCCTAAATAGGTCTCTTCCAGGTACTGGCGAAAATGAAGCCGTAATTCTCTTTCCTGTTCGGAGAGTTTATCCAGGCGGGGCGCTGAACGAAAGTGAAATTTTCGTTTCAGCCGGGTGAACGGGCTTTCGGTATAGAGAAAGAATTCATGCTGCTGCTCTGCTTCCGCCTCCGTCATCCAGCGAACTTCACCAAGATGATTGACATAGGCATCAAATCCTTCCAATTCATTGAAAAATCGTTCAAATTCTTCCGTCTTAATTCGCTGGATGGTTCGATAGCTAAACGCTGCTTTTTGATCCATTGTGGTTTTTCGTATCCTTTTTTACCAGGCTGAATAGTGGTCTCCTGTGAAGACCCCGTTATCGTTACCCACTGCCGGTTGGAATATCCTTAGCCCAATCGAGCCAGGTTTTCTTTTAATTTATCCCGCTTTTCGGTAAAACTTCGTAATTTTTCCTGACTCTGTTCAACCACCTGCGGCGGGGCTTTGTGCAAAAAGTCCTCATTGGACAATTTCTTTTGCAAGCTCACAATTTGACCGGTCAACCGGGCAATTTCCTTCTCCAGCCGTTTCCGCTCCACTTCCACATCAATCAACTCAGCCAGGGGGATAAACAATTCCGCATGATCAATTACGATGGACGCGGTGGTTTTCAACTGCTCCTCATCCTGCAATTTTTCTATGGTCTCCACCCGTGCCAGGCGCTGCGTGTAAGGTGCATAATTTTTCAACAACTCTTCATACTTGCCATTGGGCGTCCGATACAGCAGGGTGGCTTTCTTGGATGGCGGAATGTTCATTTCCGAACGAACGGTTCGCACGCTGCTGATCACATTCTGGATAAACTGCATCTCCGTTTCCACCGCGTCATCTATGTATTCCGCATTAAACCGGGACCAGGGAGAAATCACAATGCTTTCTTCTTCCGGGTTCTTTAAGTGCTGCCAGATTTCCTCGGTGATAAACGGGATAAACGGGTGCAGCAGGTTCATGCAGCTTTTCATCACGTGGGTAGCCACTGCCCGGGCGGTTGCTTTTTCCACCGTTTCCGCCGGGTCCGTCAGGCGGGGCTTTATCAATTCCAGGTACCAGTCACAGAACTCATCCCAGAAGAAATGATACACCGCATTAAAGGCATCGTTGATGTGAAAGTTCTGCAAATTTTCGGTTGCCGAGCGAATGGTATGATTTAAGCGGCTCAGAATCCAGCGATCAGCCAGTTCGAAATGCTCCCGGTAATCCGGGTAATTATCCGCCGGTTGATCGATATTCAATCCCAGGAACCGGTAAGCATTCCAGATTTTGTTGGAGAAATTTCTCCCGATTTCAAAATGGGATTCCGCCAGATTGATATCCTGCCCCTCGGAGCTAAGCATCACCAGGGTGGCGCGCAGGGCATCGGCGCTGTATTTTTCGATGATCACCAGCGGATCAATGCCGTTCCCCAGGGATTTGCTCATCTTGCGCCCCTGGGCATCCCGCACTATGCCGTTTAAATAGACATCTTTAAAGGGCTTCTCCCCCATAAATTCATACCCGGCAATGATCATCCGGGCAACCCAGAAGAAAAGAATATCCGGACCGGTGACCAGGGTATCGGTTGGGTAAAAATAATCCAGATCGGGCGTTTTCTCGGGCCAGCCGAGGGTGGCAAAGGGCCACAGCCAGGAGGAGAACCAGGTATCCAGCACATCCGGGTCTTGATGAAGACGGTTGCTGCCGCATTTACGACAGGCATCCGGTGCCTGCTGGGCGGCCATAATTTCCCCGCAATCATCGCAGTAATACACCGGTATCCGGTGCCCCCACCACAATTGGCGGCTGATGCACCAATCGCGGATATTTTCCATCCAGTGCACGTAGGTTTTAATCCAGCGTTCCTCGGGATGCAGTTGGATATCATGATTCACCACCGCCTCCAGCGCCGGTTTTGCCAGCTCCTTCATCCGCACAAACCATTGAGTGGATAAATACGGTTCGATCACCGTATCGCAGCGCTGGCAATGCCCCACACTGTGAGGATGAGATTCGATCTTCTCCAGCAGATTTAACTGTTCCAGCGCCGCTACCACTTTTTTCCTGGCGGCAAAGCGATCCAGTCCGGCAAATTCTCCGGCATTCTCATTCAGGGTGGCATCTTCATTCATAATGTTAATTTGCGGGAGATGATGCCGCTCACCCACCAGAAAATCGTTGGGATCATGTGCCGGGGTGACTTTTACCACCCCGGTGCCGAATTTGGGGTCCACATGTAAATCGGCGATCACCGGTATTTCCCGGTTCATCAGGGGGAGCACCACGGTTTTGCCAATGTATTTTTTATAACGTTTGTCATCGGGATGCACCATCACTGCGGTATCGCCCAACATGGTTTCCGGGCGGGTGGTGGCAACCACCAGGTATTTTTTGCTGTCTTTAATGGGATAGCGGATATGCCACAGCTTCCCCTCGGTTTCCTTGTAAATCACCTCTTCATCGGAGAGGGCGGTTCCGCAGCGCGGGCACCAGTTGATGATGTATTTACCCCGGTATATCAGCCCCTTTTCAAAAAGGCGGATGAACACCTCCTGGACCGCGCGGGTGTAGGGCTCGTCACGGGTAAAACGTTCCCGACGCCAGTCGCAGGAGCATCCCATCATCTTCAACTGCCGGATGATGGTGCTGCCGTTTTTTTCCTTCCACTCCCAGACCCGCTTAATGAACTCCTCCCTGCCCAGATCATGACGGGTTAAGCCCTCCTTGCGGAGTTCCTTTTCCACCACATTCTGGGTGGCAATGCCGGCATGGTCGGTGCCCGGCAGCCACAGGGTCTCATAGCCCAACTTCCGGTGAAACCGAATGAGTACATCCTGGATGGTGTTGTTAAAGGCATGACCGATATGGAGCGCCGAGGTCACATTGGGCGGCGGTATCACAATGGTATAGGGAGTCCGCTCCGGGTTGACATCGGCATTAAAATAGCCATGTTCCAGCCAGTCCTGGTACCAGCGGCTTTCCACTTCCTGGGGCTGATAGACTTTGGGGATGTCCCGGGTGATGGCTTTGTTATCCTGACTCATTTTCCCTCTTTAGGTTTCTCACGTACAATAATCTTCCCGATCAAGTCGGATGTTGATACTTTCCTGGCGTTGACGGAAGCCTTGAACCGCAAAATATAATATGCGCCAGGAAGTATTGCAAAATAATAGAATATTCGTCAGCGTTGTGGGGAACATCACAGAAAACCGGAGAGATTCCCTTTACACCGGTGGGTTTTACCGCGGTCCGATAGCGGTTTTGCTTGATAGTCATCCCGGCACACCTTAAATTGAACTCGACTGTAAAGGACAAAGGATGAGGCAAAGGCGGAGGAATGGGATACCTTCGCCTCTGCCTTCACCTTTACCGGATGTTTTACCACTGTCTCTGCTGTTGCCTCATGGTGATTCGCATAAAAAAAGGAAGGACATGCCCGGAGTGAAGCTCAATCCCTTCTTGCCCCTGCGTAAAAAACGCTGCCGGGTGGTCTATCGCAGCGAGTATATCACCTCGGTCCACACCCGGGATGCGCATCGTGCCTTCGATGTGATGAAGTTTAAAAAAATCCGTGACCGCTTGATTGAAGAAGGCTTGCTGCGGCGAAAAGATTTGCTGAAAGGCGAACGGGTAAGCGATGAAGACATTCTGCTGGTGCACAAAAAGACGTACCTGGATTCCCTGAAAAGCCCTATGGTGGTCGGGCAGTTGTTGATGCTGGATTATGTCAATCCCTGGGATGAGTATATTTTCGAATATTTTCGCTACATTACCGGGGGAACCGTTCTGGCGGTGGATTACACCGTGCATCACCGGATTCCGGTATTTAACCTGGGAGGCGGTTATCACCATGCCCAGCCGGCAAAAGCGGAAGGATTCTGCCTGATCAATGATGTGGCAATTGCCATTGAAAAAATACGGCGCACCGGGAAGGTAAACCGGGTACTGATTGTCGATCTTGATTACCACCAGGGCAATGGCAACCTGCTGATTTACCAGCATGATCCTGATGTGTTCACTTATTCCATCCATGCCGCCACCTGGGAGGAAATTGACAAGGAAAACAACCTGGATATTGTGCTGCCGCTGCACACCGGGGATGAGAAATACCTGTCGGTTCTGGAAGAGAGTCTGCCGGCGGTGCTGCAAAATTTTCACCCGGAATTGGTGGTGTATATTGCCGGCAGCGACCCATACCGCAAGGATGAGCTGGGTGAATTTGAGTTGACCGAAGAAGGGATGTTGAAACGGGATCAATTTGTTTACCGCCTGATCCGGAAACGGAAACGACCGCTGGCGATTGTCGCCGGGGGCGGCTACGGTAAAGATAGCTGGAAGGTGTATTACAATTTTATCCGCTGGGCGCTGCGGCATGGCTGATCAGCAGGCGCGGTCAGGTTTGTCTTGGTATTGGGGCGCTAGTGCATCTCGGCGTAGTAAGTCTGTCACCTCAGCCGCTGCGGAATGAATCCCGCAGCTAAGAGATGAAACCCGTCTAAAGGCGGCTTTAGTCGTCTTCCACTTTTTAGCCTGATGGTTTATCTTCAGGCGGGGAATGGCGGATTATCTCTGCCGTGATGCATTAGGCTGTTGGCTGTTAGGTTGTTGGGGGGGGTAAACCCTGAACCTGGATGTTCTCCGGGTTTCAATAGAATCGTTCGGGATACCCCAATCCCCGGCGAAAGCACAGGAGAAAGTAATGGCAAAAGCGAAAAAAGATAAGAAAGAGCTCTTTCAGAAACTCTTTCAAAAAACCGCGAAAGAGGATGCCCCTCCCCTGGATCTCAGCGAAGAGGATTTATTGGGGTTGAATGTTGAGGATCGCCCCTCGTTGCTGTTTTTGGGAACCTACTCGAAGGAGCAGATCCAGCGGGGATTGGAAAAATACGGCGTGTGGGAAGAACTGGAGCGGCGCGGATTCGGTAATCTGCGCATCACCATGGATACCCGGGACCCCTACCGGCAGCGCCTGGCAATTCATTCGGTAATCGAGAAATTAGGGGATAGCCTGCTGTTAGCTGAGATTGTGGTGAAACGGGATGTGCTCACCCTTACCCCGGACTTTGATTATCCCTACGCCAACCGCTCCTTTGATGTCCTGGTTATTGAATGGTTAGCCCTGCAGGACCCGCGGCTTGCCTTTACCGAAGCGAAGCCCCGACTTCCCGGGCAGCAATATCCCGGGCTGGGGATGTCCCGGGAGGTATTGACCCTGCTTACCCTGGCATGCAAACGACTCAATTTAGCCGGCATCATCAACGTGCCGCAGTATTTTCACAATGCCCATATCTACTCCCGGGTCGCCTCATTCATTGACCCGGTTTGCGAGGGGAAACGACTTGCCCTTACCCGGGATTTGCTTTCCCGGCACTCGCTGGCAAAAGTCTCCTGGGCAATTGACTGGGGCTGTGTGCGGGAAAACGAACAGTCCTTCCAGTGGTTCACCTCGCAGCAACTGGTTCCCCTCTGCAAAGAAATCCGCACTTATTTTTCCCACCCGGAATTTACCACCCGGGTGAAAGCGGCGGAGGAGCAATACCGCTATGTTTTGGATGAGGCTTGCTGGGAAGAGAAGGGGGAAAAGGAGAAATCAGGATATTCGAAAAGATGAGGGGGTTCATCGCTCTCCTCCAAATCGCTCAGGGATGCCCCCGAAGGGATTCCGTTGGAACAATATCTGACGGTTGTAATTTTCTCCGCAAAACTTACCTCATGTTGCCCATGGCACGGGAGCGGCAGAAAGGCAACATCATGTGGGTGGCATATTCTCTTCACATTTACCATTCGCCACTTACTATGGCTAATTTCCACTTGCGATTTTCCTAAAAATGTATCATATTTGTTTACAATTAACCATTGTCTATAAAATAAAACTATTTGTTTGTTATGGAAGCCATCCGGGAACTTGCCCAGCGATTAAAAGAAGCCCGCAACCAACTCGGGTTAACCCAGGAGGAGGCTGCTGCCCGGCTGGGAATCCGCCGCGAATACCTTTCCGTTCTGGAGAGCGGAAAGCGGCAAATTCCCTTGCGTTTTCTTCACAAAGCCTCCCGGGTATATGGAGTGCCGACGGGCTGGTTTTACGGTAGTGGCGCTCCTCGCCATTCCTTTGGTTTTCTTCTTCGGCAGGGAGAGTCACTTTTTCCGGAGAGCCGCGCTCAACTGGTGCGGTTTCAGCATCTCGCCGAAGCCATTGCCGAACTACGCCGGATGCTGGGAATTTCTCCGATGGAACTGCCCCAGTACCCCCTTACTCCGGAACTGCTGGAAAAACAGGCGCGGGATGCCGCCATTTCCGAACGGGCACGGCTGGGATTGGATGATGATCCGATTCCCAATTTAGGCGACCTGTTAGAGGAGCAGGGGGTTGCCATCATTCGGTTGCCAATGAAGAGCGGGGAACTTTCCGGCGCCATGGCATACGATCAGGAATTAGGCGGCTTTATCCTAATCAACGCCAACGAGGCTCCCACCCGCCAACTCTGGACCATCGCCCATGAATATGCCCACCTGCTGAAGGATGCCGGTAAAGGATACAGCGCCCCGGAGGTTATTGATGAGAGTGGCAGAGCGCTAGCAAAGCTGCACCTCATGGAACGCTTTGCTAACCGTTTTGCCGCCCATTTTCTGATGCCGGAAGATACGCTCAAACGTATCATTGAATTCCAATATGAAGGCAACCTAAATTACTGGTCATTAATTTCCTTAAGGCAAACCTTTGGGGTAAGCTTCGAGGCGCTGCTGCATCGTCTGATAGAACTAAAATACTTTACCCGAAAAGAAATCACTCGCTGGAATCCGGAAAAGCTGCGGCAACTGGAAAAGCGTTTTTTTGATCAGGCGGAGCCCCGGCAACGTTTTATGCCCTCCCGTACCCTGTGGGAACTGGCTATTACCGCAGTGTGGAAAGAAAAAATCAGTGCAGGTTATTGCGCAGAAGTGTTAGGCATTAGTGAAATGGAAGTTACAGATATTTTATTTGAGTTGGAGGAGGTTCATTTGAGTGAGCAAACGACCTGAGATTATTGCCGACACCTCCACATTATCCAATTTTGCCCGAAGCGGCTGGTGGTGGGTATTGGAAAGACTGTTTCCGGAAGGTATGTTCACCCCGGATGATGTGATGGTAGAAATTGAAAAAGGAATTGAGAAGGGTTATGAGCTTGGTGCAGTCGTGGAAGCACAGGGGAATTGGTTGGAAGTCATCGAGGTATTGAGTGATACTGAGGTGACAATACTGCAAAGATTGAAAACCAAATATAGGGCAATTCGCCAAGGGGCGGAAGGCACAGTGCTGGCAATTGCCGGGGTAAGACAGTTAGCTTGCCTGATGGATGATAAAGCTGCCATCCGGGCAGCCAGGGAGCTGGGAATAGCGGTTATCACCACCTATGACGTGCTGCAACGGGCACTTCGAAACGGTATCATTAGCCAGAAAGACCTTCAGAAAGTGACAACTGATTTATCACAAAAAGCGCGATTCAAGATAAAAGAAGGATAGTTCATGGAGTCCTAAAAAACACAAATGCTTAGCGAAACACCCGGCAACCAAATAAGAGTAACCGAAAAAGAATAAATGATATTATCCTCCAAAGAGGGAGAAATCTACCCGTTTTTCTCCTTCTAAGAGGAAGAGATTTAAGAAGCTTCTTGTGTTCCGCCCTTTCTACTTAATGAAAAGGTATAGGATATTGGGAAGGATGGTTTATCGCTCAGGAATGGGAATTTCTGAGCGATGGAAGGTGAAGGGGTGTGTTTTCAGAGGTGAAAGCTTGTTCAACAGTTTTTGGGATGTGTTTTTTTTAATCCTGAATTATTCGCCAAAAAAGCATCGAGAATACAGAGAAATCGAGGGGGTATAGACTATTACAGAGCGATGGCTCACCATAGGCTATTAGGCTTTACAATGGATAACCACCATGAAATACGATCCCGAGAAACATCATCGTCGTTCCATCCGATTACGCGGTTACAATTACACCCAACCCGGTGCTTATTTTGTTACCCTGGTTACCCAGGACCGCATGCCGTTGTTCGGCAAAATTATAGACGGTCGCATGCAATTATCCCGTTTTGGTAATATTGTGGACATGATATGGCGTCGATTACCGCACCATTTTCGCCACATTCGGTTAGATGAATATGTGGTGATGCCCAACCATTTCCACGGCATTATATGGATCGTGAGGGATAAAACCGGCAATAAAACCGTAGGGGCGAGGCATTCACAAGATGAAACATGCATTGGAATTCCTCATAATTATTGCCATTTACAAAATCCACAAAATTTTCCCGGGAATGCCTCGCCCCAACGTCCCACCGGCGCCCCGTCCGGTTCATTGGGTGCCCTCATCGGGAATTTCAAATCCATTTCCACCCGACGCATTAACGGGATACGCCGAACCCCGGGCGCACGGGTATGGCAACGGAATTATTACGAACGCATCATTCGCGATCAACAAGAATTGAATGCCATACGCCAATATATTATTGATAATCCTCGACAGTGGCTCCAAGACCGCGAATTTGGTAAATAAAATGGCGTTTTTGAAACTGCTCCGCAGTTTTTTTCCACAACTCCAACACTCAGCATCCTTTCAGAATGCTTCCACCTCTCAGCCGAAGGCTCACTCCCTGGCACCCCTACTGCACATTTACTTTTCCCCTTCATCTCCCTTTTGCACCTCAAAACCACCCGTTTCATAATTTCAGGGTGGTTTTTCCTTCGATAAAGCAAACGCCGGAAAACCCCATTATATTTCACAAAGCGATTGCATTTTTTGCCCTTGACATTTAAATTCACCCCGCTGAAATTAAGAGGAGTATATTCTTTATGAAAATCAAAGCCATTCAAATTCGGAAAGGCAACGTCATCGAATTTAAGAATGACTTATATCGGGTGACAGAAGCAACCCACGTGACCCCCGGCAAGGGACAGGCGCTCATGCAAATCAAAATGAAACGGCTCTCCGACGGCACCCGCGCCGAAAGCCGCTTTCGCCCCGATGAATCGGTTGAAAAAGCAACCCTGATTACCAAAGAGTTCCAATACCTCTATCAAGACGGGGATATGTATTATTTTATGGACCTGGAAACATACGAGCAACTTCATATCACCCGGGAAATGTTGGGAGATGATGTGCTCTACCTGCTGCCGGAAACCGTGGTGCAAATTCAATTTCACGAGGGCAATCCGATTGGCATTGAACTGCCGGCATCGGTGGAACTAAAGGTTGTGGAGACCGAACCCAATATTCGCGGCGCCACGGCGACCAGTTCCTACAAACCGGCAACCCTGGAAACCGGGCTGGTGGTGCAAATACCGCCTTTTATTGAGACCGGGGAAATCATTCGCATTGATACCCGAGACGGCAAATACCTGGACCGGGTTAGCAAATGAAGTGAGAAGGGTTACGGAACTTCAACAGATACGGCATGTTATTATATTCAGATGGAATGGGTGAAGTTACGACAAATTGGAAGAGAGTTCACGTTTCATTCCATTGTTTATCGACCTTATGTGGAGTCGATACGTTTAATTTTGAGGTAGTATGTAACCGTCTTATAAGTTGGATTTAGCTTAAGGAGGAATTTGATGAAGTTAGGTCGTCCCATTGTTATGTTAGCCCTGCTGATTGGATTTATCACCGCTGCTTTTGCCCAGGATGCAGCACAGGAGGCAGCCAACGAGGCAAAGAAACTATTTAATGCTGGCAACAAATATTATCGCCAGGGAAACTACGACAAGGCGTTGGAAAATTATCAAGCCTCTGTACAGAAAGACCCCAGTTTTGCAACTGCGTATTACTGGATTGGAAATGTCTATAAAAAGAAACGGGACTATGTGGATGCGGAAAAAGCTTATCAAACTGCGATTAAAAAAGATGGTCAACTGGTGAAAGCCTATACCGCCCTTGGTTATGTGCAGATGATTCAGCAGAAATACAACGAAGCGATGAACAGCTATAAGGCGGCCTTAAACATTGACAAGACGAATGCCAAGGCGTATTGGGGATTGGGAGAAATTTACCGTCGCCAAAAGAATTACAATAAAGCTGCCGAAAATTTCAAGATTGCCACGGAACAAAACGGGAAATTTGCTCAAGCCTGGCAGGGTCTGGGAATTTCTTATTATGAATTGGGCGAATACACCAAAGCGATTGGAGCCCTTCAGAAAGCAATTCAATATCACCGCAGACGTTCTTTGAAAGGGGATAATTACCTCCGTCTGGGCGATGCATACTTTAAATTAAAAAAGTATGCCGAAGCCGAGAAGGCATATAAGAACTGTCTTTCCTACGCCAAAAAGAGTGTTGTGAAGGCCGGCGCTAATTTCGGGTTGGGAGAAATTTATAAGTTGAGGAAGAACACCCGGCAGGCAATTCTGTATTATACGGCTGCCAGCAAAGACCGCAACTGGAAACAGCGCGCCGAATACGAAATTGACCTGCTGAAGCACCCGGAAAAATATGCGTATTGAGAAAAGGGCGCAACGTGCTCTTTTTCCCCTGGCAGGAGGTGTTTAAAAACCGGGTATTTATTCGCTGTTAGTAGTTGGCTATTGGCTGTTAGCAGCGTTTTTTCGCCAATAGCCGATATACGACCTGCATCGTTAACAAAACGTTTTAGTTAAGTGCCATAACTTAGCAGTGATAGAAACCGTAAAACCCAAAACAAGAAAGGAGTCGTATTTTTTATGATCAATGTAAAAGTACGCGACAACGAATCGTTTGAGAAAGCATTGAAACGCTTTACCAAAGCCTGTGAGAAATCGGGATTGATGGCAGAGATTAAAAAACATCAACATTACGAAAAGCCGAGCGAACGGCGGAAACGGCGTTTGAATGCGGCTCGTCGCAAAATGCGTAAATTAATGGCAGAATATCGTTAGTTGAACCAACTCTTTATTTACCCGCTGCTGTTTGGGAAAGGATGAATTGTTATGAGCCTGCAGGAAAAACTTATGGAAGATATGAAGCTGGCGATGAAATCCGGGGATAAGGTTCGACTGGAAACTATCCGCGGGTTACGGGCACAGATAAAAAACAAGCAGATTGAACTTGGGAAAGAGTTGACCGATGAAGAGGTGCTCCAGGTATTGATGAGCGCTGCCAAGAAGCGGAAGGAATCCATCGAGCAATTTCGTGCCGGTGGTCGGGATGACCGCGCCGAGGAAGAACAGCAGGAGTTGAACATCATCCAATCTTATCTCCCCGAACAAATGAGCGAAGCGGAAATTTCCCGCCTGGTGGAACAAACCATCCAGGAGGTGAACGCCGCCTCCATCAAAGATATGGGGAAAGTGATGGGCACTATTATGCCCAAAGTAAAAGGCAAAGCGGACGGGAAATTGGTTCAACAGATTGTAAGAGAAAAATTAAGCGCCCTTTAAATGCACTATTTTGATATCATCATTTTAGTAATTTTAGCCGGGTACATTATCAATGGGATTCGCAAGGGATTTTTTCATGAAGTGTTGGGATTTGTTGGATTATCGGGCGGTATCCTTGCCGGTGTACTGGGTGCTCCTGCCTTAAGCAACTGGATCTGGGATTATTTACCCTCCCTTCCGGACATCGCTGTTTACCTGATTAGCTTTTCCCTCCTGTTTACCGGATTTTATTTCCTTGCCCGTCTGTTGGCTCACATGCTGAAATCTCTCAGTGAAAACATGTTCCTCGGTTGGCTCAACAATCTAATGGGCGGCATTGTCGCCGGATTGAAAGGCTCCATCATCCTCAGCGTTATTTTTATGTACCTGGCGTTTCTGCCCTGGCAAAAATGGGTCGATAATTATAAAGACCAGAGCAAATTGTATAAACCGATTTATAAATTTGTCCCGTTTCTGTATGATGCGATCGGCTCCCCGGAAGATTTACCCGATGAGGTGTGGGACATCCTCCAGCACGGTGGCAGAGAAATTATTCAGGAGAAATTGGAAGATATTAAAGATAACGTGAAAGATGCCATCTGAGCCTTAACGGACCTGCCTGTTGTGAAAACGAATTCCCCAAAACAAGACAACATCTCTCTTCAGCAACTTGAATTTCCCCATCTGCTGGAAACGCTTTCCACCCTGAGTGTGACCCCCTATGGGAAAACGGCACTGGAAGCCCTTTCCTCGTCAACCGATCCGCAAATTGTCGAACGATGGTTATCCGAAGTGGAAGAAATGGTGGGGTTTCTGGAAGCCGGAAATGCCATCCCCCTTTCCGGCTTTACCGATATTGAACCGTACCTGAGCAAAATTCAACCGGAAGATGCCTACCTGGACCCCGGTGAGTTATGGGAGTTCAAAAATGTGCTGCGGTTGATGGGAGAGGCGAATCACTTCTTTAAAGAACACCGGGAGGAGGCGCCCCTGCTTTACGAATATGGCAAAGGGGTGCATTACCACCGGCAAATTGTCAAGGAGATTGAAGCAACCGTTGATGCCGGAGGCGAGCTATTTGACAATGCCAGCCCGGAACTGCGGCGGATTCGCATTAAAATCCGCACCCTGCTTTCCCAGCAAAAGAAAGTGCTCACCGAGGTTCAGAAACGATATGCCGAGTTTTCCCGGGATGAGATCGTCACCCTGCGCGACGGCCGGCTGGTGCTGGGCATCCTCCCGTCTTTTGTGAACAAAGTCAGCGGGGTGGTGCATGGCACCTCCGCCACCGGGGCAACGGTTTTCGTGGAACCCATGGAAACTCTGCAAATCAGCAACCAGGTGCAAAATCTGAAGATTGAGGAGCGCACCGAAATCATTAAAATATTACGATTCTTAACCGGGTTAATCCGCCAGGTGCGGGAGGATATCTTTTATGCCATCCATAACCTCGCCCGGCTGGATGTGATATATGCCAAAGCCCGCCTCGCCCTTCAACTCCGGGCGTCAAAACCGAAACTAATCAATCGGGCATATCTCAACATCCGGGATGGAAGACATCCCCTGTTGATTCTAAAAAGCGGTCATCAAAACGTGACGCCCCTGAATCTGCACCTGGGAGAACCGTTTCACGTGCTGGTGATTACCGGTCCTAACGCCGGGGGAAAAACCGTGGCGTTAAAGACCGTCGGGCTGCTGTTGCTGATGACCCAATATGGCTTGCTTATCCCGGCGCATCCGGACAGCGAAATCCCCCTGTTTCCTCAAATTTTGGTGGACATCGGGGATCGGCAATCGCTGGAACAGGACCTGAGCACCTTTTCGGCGCACATTATCCGCCTGCGGGATATTTGCGCTGCCGCTGACCAACAAAGCCTGGTGCTGTTGGATGAAATCGGCGCCGGCACCGACCCCAAAGAAGGCTCCGCCCTGGCAATCGCAATTTTGACCGAGTTGGCTCAGCGGAACATCCTCACCATCGCCACCACCCACCACGGGGAGTTGAAAGCCTTTGCTCACTCCCACCCGGGTATTGAAAACGCCTCCATGGAATTTGACCTGGAGACCCTCCAGCCCACCTACCGGCTGCGGATTGGCATCCCCGGCAGCAGTTATGCCTTTGCCATTGCCCGGCGGTACGGGCTGCCGGAACCGCGCATTCGCGCCGCCCAGGAGTTGGTGGGCAGCGAGAAGGATAAGCTGGAAGAATTGATTCTGATCCTGGAAGCACGCTTGCAGGAACTGGAAAAAAAGCAGGCGGCGCTGAGCATTAAGCTTTCCGAAGCGGAAGCGATGCGCAATCTCTACCAGCGGCAAACGGAGCAATTAAAGCGGCACAAAGCGGAATTGCAGCGTCAGGCAGCCGAGGAAGCCCGCAAAATTCTAAATGACGCCAATGCGCTCATTGAACGCACGGTGCGGGAAATCCGGGAGAGCAACGCTGATCGCCCGGTAATCAAATCCGCCAAAAGTGTTATCCGACAGGAGCAGGAAAAACTGGACAGCCTGCTGACAAGCCGGAAGGAAACACCACCGGTGGATACTGCGTTGCGGCAGGGTGATGTGGTCTGGATAGAGTCGCTGGGCGAAACCGGGGAGATTCTTTCCGCCAAACCGGAAAAAGGAAAAGTGCAGGTGCTGGTGGGCAATGTGAAGATGACCCTGGATGTTGCGGGCATTCGCAAGATGAACGCCCCGGCGCCAACCGGCGGGGTGGAGCACCGGCTGAGCGGCGCGGCGCTGGATGACTTTTCCGGCGGCGTAAAACCGGAGTTAGACCTGCGGGGCATGGATTGCGAACAGGCGATCGAAGAAACCGATCGCTATCTCTCGGCGGCAATCGAAAGCGGCTGGGAGGAAGTGCGCATTGTCCATGGCAAGGGCAGCGGTGCTTTACGGAAGTGCATCAACGATTTTCTATCCAGAGACAAGCGGGTGCTTTCCAAACGCCTCGGCAAATGGGGAGAAGGCGACACCGGGGTAACGGTAGTGCGGTTGAAGGTTGGGACGGAAGGCAGCTCACAAACTAAGGCATGAACTTGGAATTCCGGAAATACATAGAGTTTATCACTCGTACCGAACCCGCCCGGCGTGATGGCACGTTACAAGGTTGCGAAACTCATTTCGCAACCAGAATAACCCGGATTTTTATCGGGGATAGGAACCGGGAATAAACACGGCGTGGATTACGAGGTGGTGGGGTTCCGGGGAAGCCGAACACTCCTTGTCGAGATAATAAATTCTTTGATTCTGGCTGCATGTTCTGTCGGATTATCCAGCCAGGGCAAATGACCACTATTTTGAAAACCGATAAATTGCGAGTTTTTCATTTGGGAATGGATGCGTTCACCGATTTCTACGCCGCCAAAGGGATCATCCTCCCCCCATAGCCACAAAGTTGGTTGGGTTATTTTTTGAATCTCATTATCCGGCAAAACGTATTCCGGATGCATTTTGCCGCCGGAAAGCACTTTACTCAGTACAGCCACTTCATTCTTCATGGTGTCGGTATTGTTGGATAAACTAACATACCAATCAATAAATATTTCCGACAATACATTATTCTCCACGGAATATGTGTGCCCAATATCCTTCATAATCTTTTTGGAGTATGATTTTGAAGTGGGAAGCTTGGGGATCAACCATCTCAAAATGGGTGCCGTCATGGATTTCATAAAAGCCGGCACCGCCATTCCTTCTACCATGGCCGGACAGCCTTCCAGAATTAATTGATCAACCCGTTCCGGTCTCTGAAGTGTATAGTTTAAAGCCCAATACCCACCAAATGAGCTTCCTACGACAGGGATATGGTCATGTTGAAAATAATCCAGTACGCTATCAGTTGTTGAAACGATCAGGTCTGTCAATAGTTGTTTTGACCAACGGGTGCTTTTCATTGGCTCGCTTAAGCCGCAGCCGGGCCGATCCAAAAGAATACACTGGTAATCGGGCAACATTGAGGCCAGATCCGCCCAGGTGCTGCCGGCATTGGGACCTCCATGAACCAATAATAACGGATTGCCATTTCCAACAACCTGTGCCCGCACCTGAATCCCCAACCGCTCAATTTGAATGAAGTGTTCTTCTCGCTCCAATCCATACGAGCGAAAAAGCGCGTCTTCTGCCAACCGATACTGCTTTATTTTTTGGGATTTCATGACACCTCCTTGAAAGCAAATGATTTTCGTTTTTGATATTGAAAGCCACTTTCAGGGACCTGTTACCAATGTGACAGGGCCTCCCAACCGCAGCCCAACAGCATGATTTCGTTCTGCGGTTCTGCCACCGTTTCTTCTATGCCAATGGTCATCTGGCCGGCAGGGACTTTAAAAACATCCAGACCGCCTTCAATTCCTCATCGGTCATGGCGTTGAGTATTTGATAGGGCATGTATGGGCTGAACGTCTGGCCATTGGGTTTGGTTCCGGTTCGAACCGCCTGAATGAAGTCACTCTCGCTCCAATGCTTCAAATTTCCGGAGGGCGTCAAGTTGGCCGCCGGAGGCCAATCCGACGGCGCGCCGGGAATGCGACCGCCGGAAAAATCCTGCCCGTGGCATCCCATACACCCTACCGCCAGATATTTGCCATATTCAACCGTTACCCCCGGTGTGGGATTTGCAGGATGGTTGGCGGTGTGGTTAGTCAGTTCTGCCGGGATCAAGGGCATTTCTCCGGCAACATAAAGGATTCTTCCCACAAGCCCAATTGTACTGGATGGCATTTCATTATCCACCGGGGGAAGCGATTTCAAGTAAGCAATCAATGCTCCCAAATCCTGATCACTCAGGTGAAAGAATTCCTGGGCAGGCATATAAATCAACGGCTTACCATCCGGTCCAACACCATGCCGGATGGCTCTTTCCCAGTCTGTATCGGTGTATGTACTGCCAATCCCCCCTTTTCCCGGGGTAAGATTGCTGGTGTACAGCCTGGCGACCATCGGGTCATCAATCATCAAATTTCCCGCTAAATTCTCTCCATGACAATCCGTACAACCCCGAATACGGCTGAGGTGTTCTCCGTATGCAATGGCACTCGTATCCGATGGAATGGTAACCGGGTGCCGGGGTACGGCAAATGATTGATTCATACGACTGTTGCTGATCAGATATATCCCGCCAATGGCAACAAGAACCAGGACAGCAAGGCTGCCCAGCCCCAGAGCCGTCCATTGCAATGTTTTTTTCATCCTTGATTTCATTTAAATCCCTCCATATTATTGGGTTAAATGTATAAACCGATCTCAAAATAGCGCGATGTGCCCTCCTTATGCATTGTACTTTGGTACAATTTTTTGTCGGAAATGGATAATAAGGGGCACAGATAAAATTACTTCCCGATTTAGAAAACTTGGTATGAAACTTGTAAAAAATGCTTCAAAAACTCTTCTTCAGCACCCCTTTTCTCTAAAAAAGAGTTTTTCTCCCCCTTCTCTTTTCAAGAGAAGGGGGTTGGGGGGATGAGTTCAAATGCTTAGCATATCACATACCAAAAAAACAAAATCGGGAAATAATTAAATCAGTAATTCTAAATATGGCGGGGGTTAACAAATAGGGCAGGTGTATGGCGGGAGATTAAATGATATCCAATTGTTGAGCTTTGGAAACGGCATGCGTGCGCGATTTGGCTCCCATCTTTGCCAATATACGCGAAACGTGAGCTTTAACCGTGCGTACCGTAATGAACAGGGTTTCGGCAATTTCCTGGTTACTGGCTCCCCGGGCAAGCAGGCGAAGCACTTCCATTTCCCGGGGCGTCAGTACCTCCAACGACTGTGGGATGGGCACCGCTCGAGGTGTATGAAACCGTCTCCACAATCGTAATAATCGTCGTGCCGCGGGACGATTCTCCACCAACTCCAGTAACGGCTCTACGATAGCCCCTTCACGAAGCAGAATCCCTCCGATTTCCTTCATGCGATAGTGGGAAAATAGCTCCTCCATCACCGTACGAGCCTGGCGTTCCCAGCCTCTTTTTTGATACAGATGAGCCAACCACAGGTAAGGATTGGCAAATAAGAGACCGTATGGCGCCTGCTCAAGACGGTCCACCGCCCGCTGCAATACTTCTTCGGCTTCGGCCCACTGGTTCCGGTGGATGAACAGCATACCGTTCAGGGTTTCCGTCACCATATAATTTTCCGGCAAATCCTCGGGCAAAAGCTCCCGGTTCATTTGTTCCAGTATTTGCCAGGTCTGTTCGATTCGATCATCCAGATAGAGCTGCATTCCTTGTAAAAACAGGAAACAAACCAACCATTGCCGCGGACCCTCCGTTTGCTCGTAGAATGCAAGCCGTTTGTGCCAATAATTTTCAAATTGTCGGAAATCTCCCCGGAACAGATGCTCCCAAAGTTCGCTAAAGTCCAGATCAATGGTAATATACACAAAATGTCCCAGTACTTGATTCATCTTTTGGGCGCGCTGGTGTACCTTCCGTGCCTCTTCTAATTTTCCTTTCATCAGCAAAATGATATTCATTAAGGAAAGTGCACCGATGGTGGCAGGCGTGGTCGCTTCGCCAAAATGTTTTAGAATGCCACGGCAATACTGCTCAAAGGGGGCAACCCCCAGCTCACTGAATAGAAGAGGCGCCCGCAGTTGAAGGCCAAGTATATTTCGGGCAGCGGGATCGGAACTCGCTCTGGCAATGCGCATGGCTGGCAATAAGGAATCCTGCGCTCCGTGATTGAGATTTCCGGCATATACCTGCATCCAGGCAGAGGTAATATGCGCCTGAACCTGCTGATGGGGCGATAGCGGCCTGGCAAGGGCTTGTTGTAAATAGGAAAACGTTTTGTGATAGTCGTGTTGCGCGGTCGCGGCATTAGCCAGCATGAGCAGGGTCTGCCCCTGAGCCGATTC
Source organism: uncultured Calditrichaceae bacterium (assembly GCA_964471235.1). GTDB lineage: Bacteria > Calditrichota > Calditrichia > RBG-13-44-9 > J075 > CAYYGL01. Next base: position 287 of record CAYYGL010000064.1, on the reverse strand, counting down.
ATCTTCTTGTGCGCGAAAGCCCTGTAACGCTTGTTGAAGATATTGTTCGGCGGTTGTAAAATCCCCTAATTGCAAAACACTTGTGCCCAGCAGGTACAGCAAATATGGGCGGCGTTGCCGGAATGGATCGGGGAGGGTGGTGAGCCAGCGCTGCAAAAACAGAAAATAACCATGCGCCAGTAGGGTTTTGCCCTCTCTTTCCAGCACCCGGGCAGCATCGTGCCATTGTTTGGCAGCGATATAGTGACGAATTTTTTCAGCCGGGTCCGGATGCGCCTGCGCCGCCC
>CAYYGL010000063.1:12068-24115 GCA_964471235.1 uncultured Calditrichaceae bacterium | reverse complement strand
TGGAGATGGGTGCCAAAACCGCCCGGGTGATGCGCAACGGCGTCGAGGTGGAAGTACCGATCGAAGAAATCGGCATCGGCGATGTGATGGTGGTGCGCCCCGGGGAAAAAATCCCCACGGATGGCGAGGTGGTTTACGGGGAGAGCACCGTGGACGAATCCATGGCAACCGGGGAATCCATGCCGGTACGCAAAACCATGGGGGATGAGGTCATCGGCGCCACGGTCAATCAAAATGGCGTTCTCCACATAAAAGCCACCAAAATTGGAAAAGATACCTTCCTGGCGCAGATGATCCGTATGGTGGAAGAATTACAGGGCACCAAGGTGCCCATTCAGGCATTTGCAGATAAAGTGACCGCCATATTTGTTCCCATCATTGTTGCTCTCTCCCTGCTCACCTTCATCTCCTGGATGGTTTTTCCCCAATGGATGGGGCATTTTTTCCATACCCTGCAAGGCACCATCCCCTGGCTGCCGGAAACCGCGGACACCTTAACCCTGGCGCTGTTTGCCGCAATTGCCGTACTGGTAATTGCCTGCCCGTGTGCCCTGGGACTGGCAACGCCAACAGCATTAATGGTGGGCAGTGGAATGGGCGCTCAACGGGGTATCCTGTTTCGGAAAGGGGAAGCCATTCAGGCGCTGAAAGATGTCCGCTTGATTGCCTTTGACAAAACCGGCACCCTCACCGTGGGAAAACCCCGGGTAACCGATGTCGTGACTGCTGAGCATGTTAACTCCCAGGAACTATTAACCCTTGCCGGGGCGCTGGAAGCCCACTCCGAGCACCCGCTGGCAGCAGCCGTCCGGGAATATGTGGAACAGGAATTGGGCAGCATGCCCAATGCGGTGGAAGAATTTTCCGCGCAGCCCGGAAAGGGGGTAACTGGAACATATCAGAAGAAAACGGTACTCCTGGGGTCCGGAGCATACCTGCAGGAAAATGGTGTGGATATATCGGGATTGGAGAAGGAGATTGAGGAACTGGCAGAGCAAGCCAAAACCGTTATCCTGGTGGCACAGGAGCATACCTTGGTGGGATGCCTGGCAGTAGCGGATACCCTGAAGCCTGAAGCGGCACAGGTGGTGGAACAGTTGCATCAGATGGGGTTAAAAACCGCCATGATTACCGGGGACAATGAGAAAACCGCCCGGGCAATTGCCCGCCAGGTGGGAATAGATCATGTGGTAGCGAAAGTACTGCCGGATCAGAAAGTTGCCGCACTGGAGCGCCTGCAAGAGCAATTTGGCAGCGTGGCCATGGTGGGGGATGGGATAAACGATGCCCCGGCGTTGGTGCGTGCCGATGTGGGCATTGCCATTGGCAGCGGCACCGATATCGCCATTGAGGCTGCGGATGTTACCCTGGTCCGAACCGATTTAAACAGCCTGGTGAGCGCCATTAAGTTATCCCGGGCAACTTTCAATAAAATTAAGCAGAATCTTTTCTGGGCTTTCTTTTATAATGTGCTGGCGATTCCCCTGGCAATTGCCGGGCTGCTCCATCCGGTCATTGCGGAGATGGCGATGGCAACCAGTTCCGTATCGGTGGTTAGTAATGCCAACCTGCTCCGACGGGTGAAAATTTGAATGCGTCGCAGCAGTTTCCTCCCTAACCGCTTCATAGATGCCGCTGTCTGGCAGATGGTTACCCTGAGGCACGGTGAGAATACTATCCCAATACCGGCGTTCGCCATTTACCCGTTAACTTATCAGCGCATTACCCTTACAATGGGCAACTTTTTGGGCGAAGTTGTTTCCCCCGGGAGCATACATCGACTGGAGGGGGAAAGAGCAGGAACAATTTTTCTTTGATACTCATTTTTGATTTGGAAAAAAAATTTTTTAACGTTAAATTTAGTGCTTTATGTGAAGGTTCTCACATTAAACATGTTTGATGGATTTGTCAGGTTACGTTCAGTTTTACCAAACAACCGGTTTTCGTCATTGATGTATGAGTAAGTAATCATGCGTTTGCAGCTTTTTTCTGAGGAGGGGTCTTTTTTATAATGAAGTTTGTTGAAAAATTTTTACACAACCATGTTGGTTTCTGGTTAATTGTTCTGATTTTTTTATTCCTTTTTGGTGCAGAAGCCCCCGGGCATGCCCAGACAGCACAGAAAGAGGTAATTGGCATCAATGAACACCTGGGGGAATATGCGGATTTGGATGCAGTATTTCGTTCCGAATATGGCGATACGGTACGCCTTCGGGACCTGGTCGATCGCCCCACGGTCTTATCATTTGTTTATTTCCAATGCCCCGGAATCTGTACGCCCTTAACCGGTGGTTTGCTGGAAGTTGTTGACAGAATTGATATGACCCCGGGAGTCGATTTCAAAGTGTTAACCATTAGTATTAATAAAGATGAAACGCCAGACCTGGCACTGAAAAAGAAACGAAGTTTTTTAAAAGGCTTAAAACGTCCCATCCTGGATGGCGACTGGTGGTGGTTAACCGGCGATAGTGCGAACATCGCCCGGATTACCCAGAGCGTCGGGTTTACGTTTAAACGGACCGGCGACGATTTTGCCCACCCCGCAGCCCTCATCGTTTTATCCCCCGATGGTAAAATAGCCCGCTATTTGTACGGTATCACCTTTAACCCGTTTGATTTGAAATTGGCTTTAATTGAAGCATCCCAGGAAAGATTCGGACCTTCTATTGCAACCGTGTTGCAGTTTTGTTTTAGTTATGACCCGGCTGGCAGGAAATATGTCGTTAATATCCTGAAGATTGCCGCATCTATCACATTATTGTTCGCAATGGGATTTGTTGTTGTGATTTCCTTAAGAAAAAACAAAAAAAGGAAACCGGTTCAATAGCGGGATACCAGCTGCTTCATATTAAAGCAATTATTTTTTGCAAAATATCCTGAAACAGAAATCCTTACCGGTGCATCCGGAACGTATGCCATTGGCATGGTAGCGGTGTATTCAACAAAATAAACAAAGGAGTTCTTATTTATGGCAAGTCATGCGATTGTTGGTGCCGAAGAAAATTACCTGGAGGTAAAGGGGCGTCATAGCGGTATCTTTGCCTGGATTTTCTCTACGGACCATAAACGGATCGGTATTCTGTATTTAATTTCCATCTCGGTATTTTTTCTGGCTGCAATTACCATCGGTATTTTTATGCGCTTAGAGCAATTAACCATGGGACCGACCCTGATGCAGCCCCATACGTACAACCAGTTGTTCACCCTGCATGGGGTGATCATGATTTTTTTATTTATTATTCCCGGAATCATGGCGACGTTCGGGAATTTTATTTTACCCATTCATATCGGTGCTAAAGACGTTGCGTTTCCCCGTTTAAATCTGCTTTCCTGGTGGCTTTACCTGGCAGGCGCTGTTCTGGCGTTGTTTGCCATCCTTAGCAAAAACGGCATGGCAGATACAGGTTGGACCTTCTATGTTCCCTACAGTGTTCGAACCGGAACGAATGTAGTGTTGGCGGTGATGGCAGCTTTTGTTCTTGGCTTTTCATCCATTCTCACCGGATTGAATTTTATTACCACTGTACACCAGATGCGGGCACCGGGAATGACCTGGTTCCGGATGTCCCTTTTTGTGTGGGGATTATATGCCACCGGCTGGATACAGGTGTTAGCGACCCCGGTGGTGGGGATTACCCTGCTGCTGGTAATGCTGGAAAGAGTGTTTCATATCGGTGTTTTTGACCCCGGAATGGGAGGGGATCCGATTTTGTATCAACACCTCTTCTGGATTTATTCTCACCCGGCAGTCTATTTGATGGTGCTCCCCGGAATGGGGGTTGTTTCGGAAATTATTCCCACCTTTGCCCGGAGAACCATTTTCGGGTATAAACTAATCGCCTATTCCAGTTTGGCGATTGCCCTGGTAGGCTCCCTGGTGTGGGGGCACCACATGTTTGTCAGCGGGCAAAGCTATACTGCCAGTGTCGTTTTTTCACTGCTAACCTTCTTCGTGGCGATTCCAACCGCAATTAAAGTATTTAACTGGGTAGCAACTTTGTATAAAGGTTCCATCGTGTTGGAAGTACCCATGTTATACGCCCTGGCATTTTTGTTCCATTTTATGATTGGCGGCTTTACCGGTTTAATGCTGGGCACCCTCAGCGTGGATGTGCATCTCCACGATACCTATTTTGTGGTCGGTCACTTTCACTACACCATGTTTGGCGGAACCGGCTTTGCTCTGTTCGGCGCCTTGTATTATTGGCTTCCCAAAATGTCCGGAAAAATGTTCAAGAAAAAATTAGCGGTAGCAGCATTCATTCTGCAAATTATCGGATTTAACATGATGTATTTCACCATGATGATCATTGGCTACCAGGGAATGCCCCGCCGCTATTTTGACCATCTTCCGAAATTTCATACCGGTCACGTCGTTATTACGGTCGGCTCCTGGATTCTGGTAACCGGTCTGTTGATGATGATTGGTAATGTTGTCTGGGCGGTGTTTAAGGGGGAAAGAGTCGGTAACAACCCCTGGGGGGGGACTACCCTGGAATGGCAAATTTCTTCCCCACCCCCGCCGGAAAATTTCGATGAAATTCCCGAAATCGATCATGGTCCCTATGATCATAATGTGGAGGTAAGCAAATGAGCAATCATTCTCACGCCATTGTGGCTCACAAACATCCCAGTGATTTTGTCGGCGCGAAAATCGGCATGTGGTTATTTCTGTTTACGGAAGTTTTGTTGTTTGGGGGACTGTTCATTCTGTATGGCGTTTATCGAACCAAATATCCCCAGGAATTCCATACGGCTGCGGTAGAGTTAAACACATTTATCGGCGCTATTAATACCTTATTCCTGTTAACCAGCAGTTTAACCGTGGTACTTGCCATCGAATCCCTGCAACGGGGAAAACGAAAACTTTCCATTACCTTCTTGATCATTACCATCCTCTTTGGGATTGGATTTATGATCAATAAATATTTTGAATGGAGTGCGAAAATACATCATGGCATTTACCCCGGCTCCCCGGAACTATTAAAACACAGCGGCGGAGAAATTGTCTTTTTCAATCTCTATTATACCATGACCGGCTTACATGGATTACATGTATTGGTGGGGATGGTTATATTGAGTTTTATGCTCTATTTTATTGCCCGAAAACCGGTCCGAACCGAACACATTTCATTTGAAGCCCTGGAAAACATTCGCGGGAAATCCCGCTTATCCGTAATTGCGGATAATGGTAATGAATTGGGAGTCGTAAGCGACATCGATGACAAAGTGGAATTCATCGATGTGCGCCTTACCTACGAACCGGTGCCGGAAAAAACCGATCCCCGAAATCTTATCAAATTGGAAAACTCCGGATTGTACTGGCATCTAATTGACATCATCTGGATATTTTTATTTCCACTCTTTTACTTGATCACCTAAGAAGGAGCAACCCATGGAGCACAAAGAAACGACACATACGATTGGTTATACGGTCTATATTTTTATCTGGTTGGGTCTGGTGGTTTTAACCGGATTGACGGTGGTTGTGGCTGGTGTTGACCTTAGACAAATTGCTGTTGCCGTGGCAATTTTAATCGCATCCATCAAATCGGTGCTGGTGATGAATTATTTCATGCATCTGAAATACGAACCACCCCTGTTCAAACTGATGGTCAGTGTGTTAATCGTTACATTTTTCATTTTTATCGGATTAACCTTTTCGGATATATTATTCAGATATTAATATTCAGGTAAGGAGATATTATGGGTTCCGGTTTATCAACCTTCGCTTCACAAGTTGACAACGCATTTTTGTATATTTTGATCATTTCACTGATTTTTTTCGTGGGGATTGTCTTCTCGATGATTTTTTTTATCGTGAAGTACCATCATAAAAAGCACAAAGAGGCAGAAGACATTCATGGTAGTGTCACCCTTGAGGTACTCTGGACGATTATCCCGACCCTGCTGGTAATGAGCATGTTTTATTTTGGGTTTAAGGGGTTTCGAAACATGCGAACTGTGCCGGATAATGCCATGAATGTCAAAGTGTTGGGAAGGATGTGGTCCTGGATGTTTACTTATGAGAATGGCTTCCAGACCGATACCCTGGTGGTTCCGGTGGGAAAACCGGTGAAAGTCACCATCGAGTCGGCGGATGTGCTGCACAGTTTTTATATTCCGGTTTTCCGGGTTAAGCAGGATGCGGTGCCCGGCTCTCAGAATTACTTGTGGTTTCAGGCGACCAAACCCGGAAAATATGATGTGATGTGCGCCGAATATTGCGGTGATCGGCATTCCTATATGCTGTCTGCCGTAAAAGCCGTTCCCCAGGAAGAGTTTGACCAATGGTATGCAAACACCACCCCCGCTGCTGCCGCCGCCCCTGCCGGGAAAGGGGAAGAGGCGTCTGCCGGACCATCGCCGGAACGCGGGGAAATGCTGTATAAAACGAAAGGATGCGTTGCCTGTCATTCGGTGGATGGGAGTCCCAGAGTCGGTCCTTCCTTCTTTAAACTGTACGGGCATGAAGTCACCGTGATTGCCAATGGTCAGTCAAAGCAAATAACCGCCGATGATGCGTATATTAAACGCTCCATCCTTGAACCGGAGGCGGAAAAGGTGAGCGGTTTCGAAAAGATTCCCATGCCCCCGCAATCTGTTACCGAGGCGGAAATTAACGACATCATTGCCTATATAAAGACATTGAAATGAGAACCGTCGTACAAAGCATTACCTCAGGATTTGGCATCCTGATGGAATTGAGCAAGATCCGCATATCTCAACTGGTTGCCATGTCAACCGTTTTGGGATATGTGATGGCGACCGGGGAATTATCCTGGCGGGTAATTTTCCCTACCCTGGGCACCTTTCTGCTTTCCTGTGGGTCGGCAGCGCTCAACCAATACCAGGAACGCCGCTACGACGGACAGATGAAGCGAACCCGGCATCGTCCCATACCGGCTGGTCGGATTACCCCGGCCGCAGGTCTTTTCAGTGCGCTGGGAATGATGACCCTGGGAGGAATAATACTTTACCTGGGTGCCAATCCGGCTGCCTTCTGGCTGGGCATGTTTAACATTTTCTGGTATAATGGCGTGTATACGCCTTTAAAGCGGATCACGCCTTATGCAATTTTTCCCGGTGCTCTTATTGGCGCAATTCCGCCTGCCATCGGATGGGTTGCCGGAGGGGGCGGATTATGGGAAATGCCCCTGCTGGCGATCTCCTTTTTCTTTTTTGTCTGGCAGGTACCCCATTACTGGCTGCTGCTGTCTAATCTCAGTGAGGATTATCAACGCGCCGGTTTCCCCACTCTTACCAGCCGCTACTCCCGGAAAAAATTTGCCAAAATTACCTTTAGCTGGATTCTCGCCACCTCACTCACCACCATGCTGATTCCCTTGTTCGGCGACCCCCGATCCGTTGTATTAATTATTACCCTTTTTCTGGTGGCTGCCTGGTTGCTCTGGAATAGCCGGAGTTTATTATCCGGTATCCCCACCCCGGAAAGTTTCCGTCACACCTTCAAAATTATCAATGTGTTCATGCTTCTGGTATTAATCGCTTTGATGTCTGCCCGCTTGCTCGGTCTCCATCAAATTAACCTGGCGTTGTAACAGCACGGAATCTAACCTGCCTGCTTCGTTAGAGGCAACACGCTTCATATTGAATTCCGCGATTTCCCTGTACAAATTCAGTGCTTTCCATGTCATCTGCATCCTCTCTCAAAATTCCTATTCCATCAACCCTACATCTTATCCACCCAATTGTATCCCAATTCTCAATAAACCGATAAAACATTTGCTTCTATTCATTGAAAAACCTACTTTTGATGCCTAAATTAGTTATTTTCGAATTTTGGCATTTGCAAGTAATGGAATGAGATCATCCAAATTGAAATGAATGGAGAAACGGATATGGATTTTGATGTTGTGGTAATCGGTTCCGGACCCGGAGGGTATGTCGCCGCCATCCGCGCCGCCCAATTGGGTAAAAAAGTGGCGATTGTGGAAAAGGCGGAACTGGGCGGCATCTGTTTAAATTGGGGATGTATTCCCACCAAAGCCCTGCTGCGCAGTGCCGAAGTGTATGAATTGATCAAACATTCCGGGAATTATGGATTTCAGGTAGAAAACGCCTCAATCGATTTTCCGAAGATCATCAAACGCAGCCGGGATGTTGCCGGGCGGTTATCCAAAGGGGTGGCGTTTCTGATGAAGAAGAATAAGATTGAAACCATTTTGGGAAAGGCAACCCTAACCGGCAAGAATGCTATTGAAGTTGAGTTAAATGAAGGGGGAAAGCGAACGGTAACGGCAGAGAATTTTCTCATCGCCACCGGCGCCCGGGCACGCCAGATTCCCGGGATGGAATTTGACGGCAAACGGGTGCTCAGTTATAAAGAAGCCATGGTGATGAAAACGTTACCCCCTTCAATTGTTGTGATTGGTGCCGGTGCCATTGGGGTGGAGTTCGCCTATTTCTTTAACTCCCTGGGCACCGACGTGACCATTGTGGAAATGCTGCCCCAGGTGTTGCCGGTTGAGGATGAAGAAGTCTCCCGGGAATTGGAAAAATCCTTCAAAAAACAGGGGATCAAAATCCATACGTCCACCCGGGTGGAGCAGATGGAGAAAGGTAAGAAAAATGTAAAATTAACCCTCAATAAGGATGGACAAACGGAAACCCTGACGGCGGAATATGTGTTAATGGCAATTGGGGTGCAGGGGAATGTGGAAGGTATTGGTCTGGAAACGGTTGGAATTGAACTGGAGAACGGCTGGATAAAGGTAAATGAGTTTTATCAAACCAGTGTGCCCAACATTTATGCGATAGGAGATATCATCGGTCCGCCCTGGCTGGCGCACGTGGCTTCCCGGGAAGGTATTCTGGCAATGGAACACCTCGCCGGTAAGGAGATTATCCCCCTGGACTACAACTCAATTCCCGGCTGCACCTATTGCCATCCCCAGGTGGCATCCGTAGGTATGACGGAAAAGAAAGCCCGGGAAGCCGGCTATGAACTTAAAATCGGGAAATTTCCGATTCGCGCCAATGGCAAAGCTCTGGGCATGGGAGAATCGGAAGGCTTTATCAAGATCATCTATGACGCCAAATACGGGGAGTTGCTGGGCTGTCATATCATCGGTCCTGAAGCCACGGAAATCATCACCGAGGTAACGCTGGCAAAAACGGTGGAATCCACTTACCTGGAAGTTCTGGAGACGGTGCATCCCCATCCCACACTCAGCGAAATCATCATGGAAGCTACCCATGCCGCATTGGGAGAACCGATTCATATTTAATGCCAGAGAAGGCCGGATAATTAACCGCCTGCAACTTCCGACGGTGAATGGCGGAGATACGGTATCAAAAAGGCAAGGGAATGGATAGGGAAGGAAAATCATTGGCCATTATTGATGTCGGGAAGCGGCGCTATCGCCCGGTGTGGGAGTTTCAGCGGCTGCTGCAACGGCTGCGTATTGAGCGCCGAATTCCGGATACCCTGGTGTATGTGGAACATGAACCGGTGTATACCATCGGGAAAAACGGCACAGACCTCAACATCGTGGCGACACCGCAGTTTCTGAAAATCCGTCACATCGAGGTGGTGCATGTGGACCGGGGAGGAGATGTAACCTACCACGGTCCCGGGCAATTGGTGGGGTACCCGATTTTTAATTTGCGCCATCATAAAAAAAGCATTTCCTGGTATATGCGGTCGCTGGAGGAGGTGTTCATCAACGTGTTGGGGGAATGGGGGATTGATGCCCATCGCGAGGAAGGCTTAACCGGGGTTTGGGTGAATGACGAAAAGATTGTTGCCCTGGGGGTGCGCATTTCCCGCTGGGTCACCATGCACGGGTTTGCATTTAATGTGAACACCCGGCTGGAGGATTTTTCCGGCATCATTCCCTGCGGGATTTTTCATAAAGGCGTTACCTCCCTGGAAAAACTGACCGGGCAGCGGGTAAATTTTGAAGACGTAAAACAGATGGTCACCAGATCTTTTCAAAAAGTTTTCCGGTTTGATACCATTGACTGGCATGTACTGAAACAAATTGATGCATTACCGGAAGAGGCGGAATTGTTATCCCTTTTTCCGGAAGTTGAATTCGACCGATTGGAAAAAGAGAAACATGAATATCGTAAGGAGAACGTTGGATGAAAGCAGAAGTGTTAATGCCCAAATTGGGGGAAGGCATCACCGAAGGCACCATTGTGAAATGGTGGAAAAAGCCGGGGGAATTTGTTCAGAAAGATGAGACGTTACTGGAAATATCTACCGATAAAGTGGATTCGGAAATTCCCAGTCCCTATGAAGGGGTGGTGGTGGAATTAAAAGCCCGGCCCAATGATACAGTGCCGGTGGATACCGTTATTGCGGTAATCGATACGGAAGCGGTTGAGGGAGCTGAGCCTGAGCAGCCGGCTCCTTCCAAAGAAGAGCCGGTGCCAGCGCCGTCAGCGGCAGCCATAGAACCCGCTCCGGCGCCGGTTACACAACCATCTGTTTCCGGCGGCGGAACCGCCCCGGGCGCCGGTATTGTGGATGTGGAAATGCCCCGGCTGGGAGAAAGCATCACCGAAGGTACCATTGTGAAATGGTGGAAAAAACCGGGAGACCATATCAAAAAAGATGAAACGTTGCTGGAAATTTCCACCGATAAAGTGGATTCGGAAATCCCCAGCCCATTTGAAGGAACGGTAGCGGAGATTTTGGTCGAAGAAAACCAGACCGTCTCTGTGGGCACTGTCATTTGCCGGATCCAAACCGGTAACGGTGCGGTTACTGCGTCCCCCGCAGTGGAAACACCGGCAGCAGTTGCTACCGAACCGGTGTCATCATCCGTTTCGGAAGCACCAACACCAGGCGCCAGGCCAACCGGGGAAGCCATTCCACGGCAAGCCGGCGGTAGATTCTATTCCCCGCTGGTGCGCAGCATTGCCCGAAAGGAAGGCATCTCTAAAGAGGAACTGGCAAGCATTCCCGGCACCGGATTGCAAGGGCGGGTTACCAAAAAAGATATCTTGCAGTATCTGGAAACCCGAAAGAAAGCTCCGGCAACAGCCCCTGCTCCGGCGGCACCGCCTGCCCAACCGACACCGGCACAGGTGCCAACTGCCCGGCCTGCTCCCGCTCCGGAAGAAGTTGCTGCCAAATGGCAGGGACAGGCAGTGGAGATCATCCCGATGGATGCCATCCGCAAAAAAATTGCCGACCACATGGTGCAGAGCAAGCATACCTCCCCCCACGTCTACGGCGTGGCTGAATGTGATTTCACCAACGTGATGAACCTGGTTAACAAGCATAAGGCAGCTTTTCAGCAGCGGGAAGGGTTTAAGCTGACCATCAACCCCTTTATTTTGTATGCGGTTTCCAAAGCGATTAAAGACTTCCCGGACATCAATTGCTCGGTGGAAGGATATACCATCATCCGCAAAAAGTTTGTGAACATCGGGATGGCGGTGGCAACGGAGCGCGGGCTGATAGTGCCGACACTGAAGAATGCCGACCAACTCAACTTTACCGGAATTGCCCGCAATGCGTACGATCTGGCAATTCGGGCACGGGATCGAAAATTGAACCTGGAAGATGTGCAGGGAGCGACTTTCACCGTTACCAATTACGGTGTGTTCGGCAACATCATCGGCTTCCCGATTATCAATCAGCCCAATGTGGCGATTATGGGGGTCGGTGCTATTAAAAAACGCCCGGTGGTCATTGAAAGCGAACAGGGGGATGTCCTTGGCATCCGTTCAATCGGTTTTTTGACCCTGTCCTATGACCATCGTATTGTGGATGGCGAACTGGGCGACAAGTTTTTGCAGCGAGTACGCCATTACCTGGAAACCTTTGAAGAAGCCTGGATGTAACAGGAGCGTCAAAATTTATTTTGACAACAGCACAGGAGTCAAGAAGAGCAACCGGAGCGTCAAAATTTATTTTGACAACAGCACATGAGTCAAGAGGAGCAACCGGAGCGTCAAAATTTATTTTGACAGTAGCACAGGAGTCGGAATGGGAAGCAAAAGAGCAAACGAAATCCCCAAAAATCGTTCCGCTCATCTGCCCACTGAACACCGTTACTGTCTCACTG
>CAYYGL010000063.1:0-11968 GCA_964471235.1 uncultured Calditrichaceae bacterium | reverse complement strand
CTCACTGTCTTCCTGATTCCCGATGCTTGTAAATCGAACACCAAAGGAAATTCAAATATGGAAAAAAAACGCACTCGACCGGATTGGTTGAAAATCCGATTTTCGGTGAATGAAAATTTTCGCGTGCTAAGCGAAATTGTGAATACGAATCGATTGCATACGGTTTGTCAGGAAGCCCGCTGTCCCAATCAAAGTGAATGCTGGGGCAGGGGCACAGCCACCTTGATGATCCTGGGGGAAGTGTGCACCCGTTCCTGTGGATTTTGTGCGGTCAAAACCGGGAAACCGCCGGTATATGATCGCCAGGAGCCTTACCGGGTGGCTTTGGCAGTGCAGAAAATGAATTTAAACCATGTGGTCATCACTTCGGTCAATCGGGATGAACTGCCGGACCAGGGTTCGGAAGTCTGGGCGGAGACAATTCGCCAAATTCGGGAGTTATCTCCCACCTGTTCGGTGGAGGTGCTCATTCCGGATTTCAAAGGGGAGTGGGAGCCGTTGCAGCGGGTGATTGAAGCACAGCCGGATATTTTAGGGCACAACATCGAAACCGTGCCCTCATTGTACCGGCGGGTCAGACCCCAGGCGCATTTTCAACGGTCCCTCTGGGTGCTGGAGAAATCCAAAGCGGAGGGGATGATCACCAAAACCGGCATCATGGTTGGGTTAGGGGAGACTTTTGATGAGGTTATAGAGGTGATGAAAGCTGCCGCCGGCGTGGGGGTAGATATTTTCACCATCGGGCAGTATTTGCAGCCCACCAAAAAGCATCTGCCGGTGGAACGTTTTGTTCATCCCACGGAATTTGCCGAATTTAAACATATCGGTGAATCCCTTGGGCTTCGGCATGTGGAATCCGGTCCGTTAGTTCGGAGTTCCTACCATGCAGAAGAACAAGTGGATGTCATGAAACGCGGGGGATGTCAAACGGTCATAGATTGAGAAGAAAATTACAAAAGTCTTGAAAATAAAAGTTCTCCTGTGCAAGTTTGCGGGTGAATTTTCACGCCCGGGGAATCCCGGGTGGTTCTGTTTTGTCGTGAAGGTGAAGACGGATTCGGTTGGATGAAGAATGGAGCTGAAACGGTGAGATGGGTGAGGCGAATATTTTAGCATCCTTAAATTAATGAAGTGAAATTTGTCGGACTGTAACAATGGAGAACTTCTTATGATTGCTGGCATACCAAAAGAAACTTTTCCAAATGAAAAACGAGTTGCGTTGATTCCAGCCGGCATTCCGGCGCTTACCAAAGCCGGTATAGAGGTGGTCGTGCAATCCGGTGCCGGAGAGGCCGCCGGTTTTCCGGATGCCGAATACCAGGAAAAAGGCGCAACTGTCGTCAAAGAGCGTTCCGAGGTATTTCAAAAAGCCGATGTCATCTTACAGGTAAGGGCATTGGGCGCAAATCCGGAAAAAGGAATGGACGACCTGCAACTGATGAAAGAGGGGCAGGTCGTTATTGGTTTTATGGAGCCCTTAACAGCCAAAGCCGGGGTAGAAGCCCTGGCGAAAAAGAAAGTAACCGCTTTTGCCATGGAGTTAATTCCCCGGATTACCCGTGCCCAGAGCATGGACGCCCTTTCCTCGATGGCAAACTTAGCCGGGTATAAAGCGGTGATTTTAGCCGCGGACCATCTTCCCAAAATTTTCCCGATGATGATGACTGCCGCCGGTACCATCGTGGCAGCCAAAGTCTTCATTGTCGGTGCCGGTGTTGCCGGTCTGCAAGCGATTGCCACCGCCAGACGATTGGGTGCAGTCGTACAGGCGTATGATGTTCGCCCGGCGGTGAAAGAGCAGGTGATGAGCCTCGGTGCCAAATTTGTGGAACTGGATTTAGGCGCCGAAGAAGCCGAAGACAAGGGCGGTTATGCCAAAGAATTGGGCGAAGAATTCTATAAAAAACAGCGGGAGATGATGCTCTCCGTCGTCGGCGAGAGCGACGTGGTGATCACCACGGCTGCCATTCCCGGCAAAAAAGCGCCCATCCTGGTCACGGAAGAAATGGTAAAAGGCATGCGCTCCGGTTCGGTGATTGTGGACCTCGCTGCGGAACGGGGCGGCAACTGCGATCTGACCGAACCCGGGAAAATCATTCAAAAACATGGGGTCACCATCATCGGAACCACCAATCTCCCTGCGCTGGTGCCTTATCATGCCAGCCAGACTTATTCCAAAAATCTGACCAATTTTCTGGCATTGCTCAACAAAGAAGGCAAACTGGATTTGAATATGGAAGATGAAATTGTTCGGGAAACCCTGGTTACCCGCGATGGCGAAGTTGCCAATCCCCGGGTGAAGGAAGCATTAGGGATATCATAAAACATCCGTGCTAAGAAAAGACGGTTTCTCCCATGTTCCAATTAAATTCTGACGAAACCTAAAAACGGGAGTGTTGCAATGGATTTTGTTTCGATCTTAACCATCTTTGTTCTGGCGATTTTCGTCGGATTTGAAGTGATTACGAAAGTTCCCCCCATCCTTCATACCCCGCTTATGTCCGGTTCAAATGCAATTTCCGGCATTACTATAGTGGGGGCATTGTTATCTGCCGGTGCGGCGCTGAAAGTCGATGAGAAGATACTGTTTTCAGTTGCCAGCCTGGATATTACGCTAACCAATTTGCTGGGCTTTCTGGCGGTTGTTTTTGCGACGATTAATGTGGTAGGTGGGTTTCTGGTGACTCACCGGATGTTGGAAATGTTCAAAAGAAAGGACTGAGATATGGTTTCGGATACCTTCATTAATCTTGCCTACCTGATTGCCGCAGTCTTGTTTATTGTCGGCTTGAAAGGATTAGGGCATCCCCGCACAGCCGTCAGGGGCAACCTGATTGGCGGTCTGGGGATGTTGATAGCCATCGTAGCAACTTTATTGAAAGGACATCTAAGTTTTGAATTAATTATTGTCGGGTTCATTGTGGGAGCAGCAGCCGGCGCCATCCTGGCAGTGAAAATCGAAATGACCGCCATGCCCCAGATGGTCGCCCTTTTTAATGGTTTTGGTGGTATTGCCTCGGTTCTGGTCGCCGGGGCAGAATTGATAAAAGCGGTTGGTGAACCCGTGGACCCGGGATTGCAGATGATGATTGCCACCGTGGCTTCCGGCATTATCGGCGCCGTTACCTTCTGGGGCAGCCTGGTGGCATTTGCCAAGTTACAGGGCGTAGTGGTACCGGACCGCCCGGTGCGCTATAAAGGTGAACAACTTGTTAAAATTCTTTTATTAGGCATCTCTATTCTCCTGGGCGTGTTTTTGGTAAAAGAACCAGCCTCAACCGAATATTACTGGTATTTATCCATCTTTGCTTCGGTATTGGGTATTCAATTGGTCATTGCCATTGGCGGAGCGGATATGCCAGTGGTTATTGCCCTCTTAAACTCCTACTCCGGTCTGGCAGCCGCTGCCACCGGATTTGTGTTGAACAACAATGTGTTGATTATTGCCGGTTCCCTGGTAGGCGCTTCCGGAATTATTCTCACCAATATCATGTGTAAAGCCATGAACCGTTCCCTGGCGAACGTGCTCTTTGGTGGATTCGGTGAGATTCAGGAGACTGCCAGCGCCGATGATGTCTATGGCGGCAGGGTAAAAGCCACCTCGGCGGATGAAGTGGCAATGCTGCTGGATACCGCCCGGCGGGTGGTGATTGTTCCCGGGTACGGCATGGCCGTTGCCCAGGCGCAACATGCGGTGCGGGATTTATTCAATCTGCTGGAATCCAAAGGAGTGAATGTGGAATTTGCCATACACCCGGTTGCCGGTCGGATGCCCGGGCACATGAACGTGCTGCTGGCGGAAGCCGATATCCCGTATGATAAGCTCATCGAAATGGATGATATCAATCCCACCATGGAACAGGTGGATATGGCAATTGTGCTGGGCGCCAACGACGTGGTAAACCCGGTGGCGAGGACCGATCCCAACAGCCCCATTGCCGGTATGCCGATTATTGATGTGGATAAAGCGAAAACAGTGGTTGTGATCAAACGAAGCCTCAGCCCCGGATTTGCCGGAATTCCCAACCCCTTGTTTGCCGCTGACAATACCTTGATGCTGTTTGGAGACGGTAAAAAAATGATCCAGGAAATTATTCATGCCATAAAAGAAGGTTAATCAATTTGACTTCCCCGGAATATCATCCGCTGAAGATGCCTTGTCCGACGCTTGGGTATTCCGGGGAGGTTGTTTCTCTGGCAGAGTATTATCTGTTAAACCTGGAACTTGCATGGTAAATCTTTTCACCATTGTAATTATTCAGCTACATGTCCCTTTGTGTCATTCCGGGTTTTCCGGTATTTTTTCACGTTTTCTTGTCATCATCTGAACCAACCTCATCCATCCCCACCCTGGCCCCCCCCCCGTTTTTTGGGGCAGGAGGTGTTGGATAAGGTGAAAAAACAATCACTTAATGATGCATAAAAACGAATGAAATATAAAACATCAAATTTGCAGGAAACGCTGAATAGTTACTTACCATTTTTGTAAACCCCATGAGTTTTCCAAAAAACAATCCTCATTTCAAAAAAAAAATGTTCAAAGTCTTGGGATTTAAAAGAAGAAGTATTATATTCTCACCTTTTTGTTGTGAAGAAATTATCTTGAAGGAGAGTGGTGGTGGAGTCACTCTCCCGTTTTGGTCTTCTTTGTAATGGCAATAACATCATACTGCCATTCTTTACTCTTCTTACTTTCCTTCGGGGAAGGGGTATTTTTCCCAAAAAGTAATTTTGTATGAATTGTTAAAATTACCGTATTCAATTGCTGATGATTTCTATCGGTTTGGGTTACTCGAAAAGAGAATTGATAAAAATTCTTGATTCTAAAACATATACTTAGTAAGATTGCGCCAATTATTTTGCAGTTTACAGTTTTGGAATGAAAAATTCCTCTGGCATTCGCTGGTTACTTACGGCTACTGAGGAAAACGAGTCAGAAACACAAGGAGCTTGTTCATGAATTTTTTGGATGGATTGATTGCCCCGCCCCGGGCAGACCATGTTCACATCGCCAAATACTTTGTGATAGTGCTTTCCCTCTTTTTCATCCCATACATCAGCATTTTATTTGGCAGTACCCTGTTCTCCTTAGGTTTCAGTTTCCGTGGAAAGAGAGAAGATAATCCCCTTTTCTGGAAGTTCGGTAAAGACATTGCGGAAACCTTGATGGGAGGTGTTCCTGCCGGGCTGGTGCTGGGAATCCTGCCGGTTTTAGCCTTTGCGATCTCTTTTGGTCAAATTCTTTACGGTACCGAGGCAAAGGTATCCCAATATTTTATCTACACCCTTGTGTTTGTCATCCTGACGATCATTGCAACGCAAATATTTAAAAAGTCTTTTTCCACTCGTGACCAATCCTATCAAAGTCACTTGTTCTGGGGAGTCGTTGCTTTGTTCTTTCAGCACCTGGCAATTTATGGCTATGTCAGCTCTATGTGCATTATATTGTTTCCCGAAAAATGGCCCCTGGTAACCACGGCAATACCTCTCCCATTCGATTGGAATATGCTGGCTCGCTTCGGGATGTTTATGAATGGTGCTCTTGCCATTACCGGAGTTGCAATTTTGTTTTTCTTCTTTAACTGGATGGGCGGAAAACAAGGAATGGATGATCGGTATAAAGACTATGTTAAAAAATTTGGCGGCGGGGTAGCCCTGGGTCTGACCATGGCGCAAACCTTATTTATGGTGTGGTTTCTGGCAACTTTACCGGTCATGGCAAAATCTTCCTCGGTTTATGTGATTGCCATCCTGGGCACCTTAATATTGCTCATTATGGCATATTTTTTATATTCACTGCTAAAAGATTCCAAAATACAATACGGCGCTCATGTTACCGTTTTGCTGATCATCTTTCTGGTGGTATTTATGGTAGATGAAAACACAGCCCGGGAGAATGCACTTGTTTATCAAAATTATGCGTTGGAAAAAATTGAAGAAGACATTCTGAATAAAATCGAAGCGAAGCGGCTGGAAAGTGGCGGAGTGGAGGGTGCCAGTGCTGAGTTAGGAGAGCAAATCTTTAACCAGAAATGCAGTGCCTGCCATCGCTTTGAGACTCAACTTGTTGGACCGGCATACCTGGATGTGCTGCCTAAATACAACGGTGATGTGGAAGCCCTCAAAAAATTTATTTTAAACCCGGTCAAAGTCAATCCCAATCTCCCGGCGATGCCGAATCAGGGGTTAAAACCGTATGAAGCCGAATCTGCTGCCTTGTTTTTATTAAAACATGCTGAAGAATTGAAAAAGAATCACTAAATGACCTGTTTGCGATGAACTTCTGAGTCTTGCAATGAGAAAGCATTAAGCGCAGGAGAAGAGAATGCGAATTTTTCAATTAACATTAATTACCGTTTTTTTTGGCGTGATGATCGTCGCGATTCTGGCAATGGATGCCTATTACAAGGGTGTCCAGGAACCCGCCCCGCAACCGATTGCCTTTCCTCATGATAAACATGCCGGGAAATTAAACATTCCTTGCACCCAGTGTCATGTGTATGTAGAAAAGTCTCGTTTTGCCACGGTACCGGCGATGAAAATCTGTATTGATTGTCATGGCACCGGCGGAGTGAAAAGCCCTGAGATTGATAAATTAATGGATTATTGGAATCGTAAAGAGCCCATTCCCTGGGTACGGATTTATAAAGTGCCCCCGTATGTTTATTTCTCCCATAAACGTCATATTAAGAGGGGGTTTGATTGTGCCGTTTGTCATGGAAATATGAAAGTTGTGAAGACGGTCAAAAAAATCAGAACGTTTCAAATGGGGTTTTGTGTGAGTTGCCATCGAGCCAATCAAGGACCCCAGGATTGTTGGACCTGTCATAAATAACGTCGAACTAAATACAGCAGTTTTTAGATTCGTTAAATGCGATAGATAAACAAGTTCGTAATGTAAGCTCGGGAACAAGAGCTGAAGTGGAGGAAATCAATGGATAGACGTGACTTCTTAAAATTTCTGGGAATGGCTTCCAGTGCCACGGTGTTATCCTCCTGTGGCGTGGAAAGGACCACGGAAAGAATTATTCCCTTTCTGATTCCCCCGGATGACGGCTATATCCCCGGTGAGGCAATGTATAAGAACGCCGCCTGTACCGAATGCCCCGCCGGTTGCGGCGCCTCGGTCAAAATTGTTGATTTTAATCCAATTAAACTGGAAGGAAACCCCCAGCACCCTTTAAATGATGGGGCGTTGTGTTTGCGCGGACAGGCTTCTTTAATGCGATTGTATCATCCCAAACGGGTGAAAACCCCCTTGCTCCGCAACAAACGCGGGCTAATTCTGGAAGAAATGAGCGGGGGAAAATACAAAAACATATCCTGGGAAGACGCCTATCAATTGATTCTGAACGAAATGAAGAAAGCGGCTGAGTCCGGAAAACAAAACGTTTATTTTTCCGGGGCAACCAATGGTTCCTTATCTGTTTTAGTGGATGAATTTTGCCGCAAAATGAATGTGGAACGTCTGCCGGAATACGAAGTTTTTTCCCATGCGGCGCTCCGTCAGGGTTACAATATCCTGTTTGGTAAACATGAGGTACCGGCTTTCAGCATTGCCCGTTCCGGGTTCCTCTTAACCATCGGAGCGGATATTATCGAGACGTTTATGAACCCGGTCCAGTATGCCCGGGAAATTTTAAATGCCCGGGAAGGTAAGGGATTAAAATGGGTTCATGTGGAACCGCATGCTTCTTTAACCGGATTTAAGGCAGATGAGCGATTGGTGGTTCGTCCCGGAAGTGAGCCCTATTTGCTGTTGTATTTACTGAATTATATTGTTTCCAATAACTTATCGGCAAAGAAATTACCGGTTGCAGTCATGCAAGCCATGCCCCGAATGAATGTTCGGGAAGCAGCGAGAAAAACCGGCCTGGAAGAAAGTGAATTAACGACTCTGGCGCAGCAGTTTGGCAGGTCCCTGGCGGAAAATCCGACGGTGATTGCCGGTGGAGTTTCCACTGCTCACCGCAATGGGTTGGAAACGGCAGTCCTCACCGGGTTGTTGCAATGGGTGACCGGGATGATTGGAAATACAGTGGATTTTTCACGCTCTTTAAATTTTGACAGGGTCGGCAGCCTGAACGATGTGAAAGCACTCGGTGAGCGTTTACAAAACGACCAAATCGGCGTCATGTTTATTGCCAATACCGATCCGCTATCCACGGTTCCCGCTGCGACCGGCTTTTCCAAACATTTTGACAAAGCCGGTTTTCGAGTCGCCTTTACCGATATGTTAACCCCGACCGCAGAAGCTTGTGATTTGATTTTACCGCTTTCCCATCCCCTGGAAACCTGGGCGGATACGTCTCCGCGGAAAGGTATTCTGAACATTACGCAGCCGGTGATAGAGGTGTTATATGACACCCGCAGTCAGGGTGATATTTTGTTGAACTTAACGGAGTTATCCGACGGGAAACAACCGCAAACCCTTTACCAGGATTGGCTGAAAAAGCGCTGGCAGGAACTTCCCAATACGACGATGGAAGAAATTGTTGCCAATGGTTTTTATGAGGAAGCCGTGACCCCGGTAGCGGTTCGGCTGCAAGCGAACAAGATTCGTCAAATCTTACAGGGAACCGCCCCCGCAGTTGACGAAGAGAATCCGCTCCTGCTCATTTCGCCCTCTATCCGGGCGTATGATGGCAGAAGTGAAGTACTGCCCCTGGCACAGGAAATTCCTGACCCGCTAACCTCTGTGAGTTATGGGTATTGGGTCTCGGTTTCCCGGGAGCTGGCGGAGGAGTTAAAATTACCTGAAAAAAGCCTGGTTCATAAATATCGCGATGTGGTATCGATAGAAGCAAACGAAGAAAGCCTGAAGTTGCCGGTAATGGTGCAACCCGGTTTACCGGGCAAGGTGATGACCATTCAGCGCGAACAGATACCCCCTGCGTTATTGAATTATGATCCCCGAACCGGTGAAGAGTTATGGTATGTATCCGGTATAAAGGTAACGCCAACCGGGCAAAAGAAACCCCTGGCAATTATCTCCGGTGGCTTCGATCAGGAAGACCGGGACATTATTCCCAAAGAGCATGAGGAAGCGGAAGAGCATCATCATATTCGGGGAGATGAAACACTTTACCCGCCCCATAAACATCCCAAATATCGCTGGGCAATGGGAGTTGATCTGGAAAGCTGTACCGGCTGTTCGGCATGTGTTGCCGCCTGTTACATCGAGAATAATATTCCCTGTGTTGGAGAAGAGGAGCATCTGAAAGGGCGAGAAATGGCTTGGATTCGGGTTCAACCTTATTATGACGAGCATGACAATCTCGATACCCTGGTGATGATGTGCCAACAATGTGATGCCGCTCCCTGTGAGAATGTCTGTCCGGTTTTTGCCACCTACCACAATGATGAAGGATTGAACGTGATGGTGTATAACCGGTGTGTGGGGACTCGCTACTGTCATAACAACTGCCCGTATAAAGTGCGTCGGTTTAATTGGTTTGATTGGACAGATGAGGGATACTGGCAGGAGCCGATGAGTCGTATGGTAAACCCGGAAATCTGGGTGCGTCCCAAGGGGGTGATGGAAAAATGCACCTTCTGTGTCCAGCGGA
Organism: uncultured Calditrichaceae bacterium; assembly: GCA_964471235.1. Classification (GTDB taxonomy): domain Bacteria; phylum Calditrichota; class Calditrichia; order RBG-13-44-9; family J075; genus CAYYGL01. The sequence goes on along the minus strand of CAYYGL010000063.1, from coordinate 2,399 downwards.
TTCGTAAAGCCAAAGATTTTGCGAAAGATGAGGGGCGTGATGTACACGACGGGGAAATCGTACCGGCGTGCGCCCAGAGCTGCCCCACGGAGGCAATCGTATTTGGCAACATTCTGGATAAAAATTCTAAAATATATCAATTCGCACAATCCGAACGAAAATTCAGAGTTCTGGAAGTGTTAGGTACACGACCGGCAGTTCATTATTTGCGCAAGGAGGATAAAGCATGAATTCAGGTGTGACCAATGCACCGCATCCCCATTCGATTGACAGAACCGGAACGAAACGAGATATTGAAGATGCCGTGATGTATAACATCAAGATGCCCCATCGCCTGTGGTGGCTTGGTTTAATAATGGCAGTTTCTGCCGTTGCCATTGGTGGTGTATCCTGGGGCTATCAGATTTATAAGGGAATCGGAGTTACCGGGTTGCGAAACCCCGTCGGATGGGGGGTCTACATCACCGATTTTGTTTTTTGGGTAGGGATCGCCCATTCCGGTACGCTGATATCCGCCATTTTGTTTTTATTTCGTGCCAAATTCCGGAATCGATTTAATCGGGCGGCTGAGGCAATGACAGTTTTTGCCGTGTTGACGGCTGGTTTATTTCCCTTAGTGCACTTAGGTCGGGTCTGGTTTTTTTACTGGCTGTTGCCCTATCCCAATCAACGAATGCTCTGGGTAAATTTCAAATCTCCTCTGATGTGGGATGTCTTTGCGGTCAGCACCTATCTGACCGTCAGTGTGGTGTTCTGGTATGTTGGATTGGTGCCCGATATTGCCATTACCCGGCGCTATAAAAAAGGGATTGTGCAAAAAATCTATGGCATCTTCTCCGGTGGTTGGACCGGCACCTTTAAGGAATGGCATCATTATACCCAATTGTATAAATACATGGCTGCTCTGGCAACACCCCTGGTGCTTTCCGTGCACTCGGTAGTGTCCTGGGACTTTGCCATGGGGGTCATTCCCGGCTGGCACTCAACGATTTTTGCTCCCTATTTTGTCGCCGGGGCTATCTTCTCCGGCTGCGCCATGGTGCTTACCCTGGTGATTCCCATGCGCAAAATGTACCGGCTGGAAGAACTCATCACTGTGGATGACTTTGAGAAATTGGCAAAATTGTTAATGTTTACCGGTTTGATTGTCTCCTATTCTTATATTGTGGAATTTGCGCTGGCTGTTTATAGCGGCAACCCCTATGAAAGAGGCCAATTTATTTATCGCCTTGGCGGTGATTATGTCTGGGCATACTGGATCATGATCGCTTGCAATGTCATTTCCCCATTGACCCTTTTTATTCGAAAATTAAGGCGAAATATCTGGTACCTGTTCTTCCTCTCCATTCCCATTAACATTGGGATGTGGTTCGAACGGTTTAATATTATTGTCATTTCTCTTTCCAAAGATTTCGATCCCTATTCATTTGCAACGTATACCCCTTCACTCATTGAGTTGGGCATCACCCTGGGCAGTTTCGGTTGGTTTTTTGTTTATTATTTAGGGTTTACCCGAACCCTGCCGGTTTTGTCCGTTACCGAATTAAAAGAGGAGGCGGATCATGGAGTTTAAATTCAACAATAAATTAGCCTTTATGCAGAAGTTAGAGGAGCTACTGGAAAGCGGCATTCCTCCCAAAAAGATGCGGATATATCTACCCCATCAAGATCATGAGATCGAGCATTTGATTGAAAAGTATTCAAAGCCCAGCAAATTGAAGTATTTTACATTAATCGGCGGGATTACCGGCTGTTTGACCGGTTTTGCATTTACCTCGTTTACCGCCCTGGACTGGGAGCTGCGAACCGGTGCAAAACCGTATCTTTCCTGGCCGGCTTATGTTGTCATCGCGTTTGAATTAACCATTCTGTTTGCCGCTTTGTCCTCATTCGTCGGAATTATGATCCTGGGGAGACTGCCTAAATTTAGTAAAATGTTGAAACGTGAGGATTACCAAAATCTATTTGTGATAATCATCGAGAACGAGGATTGATGATGGGACTTAATTCAAAGATACTGATTGGATTTGTTGTTGGAATCGCGCTGATTGCCGGTTTGGAGGTCGCCTTTCAAGGCGGGGCACTGTTATATTGTATGTTATTCTTTGTTGCCATATCCATGGGACCGGTGGCAATTGTTGGCGCCGTGGATATTGCCAGCTCCGATTGGATTAGACCTTATCGAAAGATGATGCTCTCCGTCCGCCACATCATCCTGCTAATCGCCGGATTATTTGTGGTCTTCTGGTTAACCGGAAAGGTGCATTTATACGAATGGACCCAAAACCCCAATGCCTATTTAAATGAAAATTTCTTTGTTCTACGCAATGTGCTGCTCCTTCTCGTCGCCTGGATAATGGCGAACAAATATGCCCGAGAAACTCTAAGGGAAAGCGATA
>CAYYGL010000062.1:4015-24552 GCA_964471235.1 uncultured Calditrichaceae bacterium | reverse complement strand
AGTTCAACGGTTGTTGGATGCCGTGGTCGATTATCTCCCCTCACCGGCAGATATTCCCCCGGTGCACGGCATTGACCCCCGCAGTGGCAAAGAAGTGGAACGCCCCCCCTCTGATGATGCTCCCTTTACAGCTTTAGCATTTAAAATTATGGCAGACCCCTATGTCGGAAAGTTGACCTACTTTCGGGTGTATAGCGGATCGGCTAAAGTAGGAACCTACGTCTATAACACCAATTCCGAGAAAAAAGAACGATTGGGGCGTATTTTGCAGATGCACGCCAACAGCCGGGAAGATATTGAAGAAGTGTTTACCGGCGACATTGTTGCCGCGGTGGGGTTGAAAAATACCCGTACCGGCGATACCCTGGCAGATGCCTCCAAGCCGATTGTGTTGGAATCAATGAATTTTCCGGAACCGGTTATCTCCGTTGCCATTGAACCCAAAACCAAGGCGGATGCTGAAAAACTGAGTCAATCGTTAATGAAATTGAGCGATGAAGACCCAACTTTCCGGGTTCGCACCGAAGAAGAGACCGGTCAAACATTGATTAGTGGGATGGGCGAACTGCATCTGGAAATTATCGTGGATCGTCTGCTTCGGGAATTTAAAGTGGGCGCCCGGGTGGGAAGACCTCAGGTAGCGTATAAGGAAACCATCACCCGGGAAGTAAAGGCAGAAGGAAAGTTTATCCGTCAGTCAGGTGGTCGCGGGCAATACGGTCACGTGGTGTTGGAGGTGATGCCCAATGAGCCGGGTAAAGGATTTGAGTTCGAGGATAAAATTGTTGGCGGGGTAATTCCCAGGGAATACATCCCGGCAGTCAAATCAGGGGTGGAAGACGCTCTGAAGAACGGTGTACTGGCAGGTTATCCGGTGGTGGATGTAAAAGTGCGTCTGGTAGACGGATCGTTTCATGAAGTCGATTCCAGTGAGATGGCGTTTAAAATTGCCGGTTCGATCGGGATCAAGGAAGCACTTTCCAAAGCCGGACCGGTTCTCCTTGAGCCGGTAATGGATGTGGAAGTGGTGGTGCCGGAAGAGTATCTTGGTGATGTCATTGGCGATTTGAATTCTCGCCGGGGTAAGGTAAGCGGCATTTTGCCTCGGAAGGATGCCCAGGTAGTGGAAGCATTTGTGCCTCTGGCGGAAATGTTCGGTTATGCCACGGCGTTGCGCTCCCTTACCCAGGGGCGGGCAGTGTATACCATGCAGTTTGATCATTATGAAAAACTGCCCCAGAATCTGGCAGATGAAATCATTGAAAAACTAAAAGGAACCAAATAAGGAAAAGGGGGATACTGTGCCCGGGCAAAGTATTCGCATCAAATTAAAAGCGTATGATCATCATTTGATTGACAAGTCTTCGGAGAAGATTATCACCACCGCCAAAACGACCGGTGCCATCATCTCCGGTCCGATCCCGTTACCCACCCGGCGGAGTGTGTTTACGGTGTTACGTTCACCGCATGTGGATAAAAAATCCCGCGAGCAGTTTGAAATTCGGGTGCATAAACGCTTAATTGATATCCACAATGCGACCAATAAGACCATTGATCAATTGATGAAGCTGGAATTGCCGGCAGGCGTGGATATTGAAATCAAAACCTGATTACCCCATAGATGATGAGGCTGGAGTCAAAAATGAGTGCTTTGTTAGGTAAAAAAATTGGAATGACCCGCATCTTTGATGAAACCGGGAATGTGATACCGGTGACGGTAGTGCAGGCGGGTCCTTGCTATGTGACGCAAATTAAGACCATCGAGAAGGATGGTTATGAAGCAGTGCAATTGGGGTTTGACGAGAAGAAAGAGAAGCACGTTACCAAACCCATCCTGGGCCATTTGAAGAAAGCCAATACCCCGCCGCTGCGGCGGTTCAAAGAGTTTCCCCTTGGTGCGGATTGGGAAGTAAAGTTGGGCGATGTGGTGAAAGCGGATGTGTTTAAACCCGGTGATATTGTGAAAGTGTCCGGTAACAGCAAAGGTCGTGGCTTTGCCGGTGTGGTGAAACGCCACGGATTTGGGGGCGGAAAGAAAACTCATGGTCAATCGGACCGATTGCGTGCCCCGGGGTCTATTGGGCAAAGCTCCTATCCCTCCAAAGTATTTAAGGGGGTTCGGATGGGGGGTCGGATGGGCAGTAAACGCGTTTCCGTAAAAGGACTGCAAGTGGTAAAGGTGGATGTGGAAAACAACCTGTTGTTCATTAAGGGTGCTATACCCGGTTCCCGGAACAGCGATGTGGAGATTTATAAACAAACATAACCGTAGTTAATGAGCAGGTGGGAAATGGAACTTGAAGTGTATAAAATGGATGGCTCTCGGAGCGGAGAAACGGTTGCGCTGAATCCCGACGTTTTTGAGATAGAGCCGAATGAGCACGTAATTTACCTTGCGATTAAGGCATATCAGGCGAATCAGCGTCAGGGTACCCATAGTACCAAGAACCGTTCGGCAGTCGCCGGAGGCGGTCGGAAACCCTTTCGGCAGAAAGGCACCGGTCGGGCGCGTCAGGGCACTATTCGCGCTGCTCACATGGTTGGCGGCGGCAGAGCGTTTGGTCCCCTCCCGCGGGATTATCGGATCGATTTGCCGAAAAAGGTGAAAAAATTAGCCCGAAAGTCTGCCCTGGCATACAAAGCCCGGGAAAACAAAATTGTAGTGGTAGAAGATTTTCAGTTCGACGAACCGAAAACCCGGCGGGTGGTGGAGTTGTTGGAGAACCTGGAAGTTTCCGACCGTAAGGTGTTGATTTTGACCGGCACCGTTGACAGCAACTTTTACAAATCAGCCCGGAATATTCCTTATAAGAACGTGCGGGTTGCTCCGGAGTTTTCCACTTATGATGTGCTGAACGCCGATACGCTGGTGATTCAGAAGGGAGCCGTGGGAATTATAAATGAGGTGCTTGGGAAATGAAAGACCCCAGAGAGATCGTGTTGGAGCCTATCTTAACGGAAAAAGCATTGCGCTTGCAGGAAGCTGCCAATCAGTACATTTTTAAGGTAGACGCCAGAGCTAATAAAATTGAAATCCGGGATGCGATTTCCCGGCGGTTTTCGGTAAAAGTGAAAAGTGTTCGGGTGATCAATGTCAAAGGGAAACCCCGGCAGCGTTATACCCGGAAAGGGAGGGTGTCCGGATACACCTCCAGTTTCAAAAAAGCAGTGGTAACCCTGGAAGAGGGGCAAACCCTGGATTTCGTGGAGAAATGAGATAGTTTCGGAGAATTGATATGGCATTAAAATATTACAAACCGACCACCTCGGTGATGCGCTTTCGGATAGATGTGTCGCGCGAGACGATTACCAAGCAGGAGCCGGAGCGTTCCTTAACGGTGGCATTGCATAAGAGCGGGGGTCGAAATAGCCAGGGGCGTATTACTGCCTGGCAGCGCGGCGGCGGGCATCGGCGAAAATATCGAATAATTGACTTTAAACGGGATAAACGAGGCATCCCCGCGGTGGTGAAGGCAATTGAATATGATCCCAACCGGAGTGCCAACATTGCTCTGTTAGCGTATGTTGACGGTGAAAAGCGATATATCCTGGCGCCCGAAGGCTTAAATGTTGGGGATACTATCATGGCAGGCGAAGATGCCGAGGTGCGTGTGGGAAATGCCATGCCCTTATCCCGTATTCCCCTGGGCATGGAAGTTCACAATGTGGAGCTGGTCCCTGGGAAAGGTGGTCAGGTGGGGCGAAGTGCTGGCGCCGGGTTGCAGTTGATGGCACGGGAAGGCGAGTATGCCCTGTTGAAAATGCCCTCCGGGGAAATTCGTAAATTTCGGGTAAATTGTTATGCGACCCTGGGGCATGTGGGAAACACTGAACACAGCAAGGTATCCCTGGGGAAAGCCGGTCGAAGCCGCTGGCGGGGGCGGCGTCCCAATGTTCGTGGTGTGGCAATGAATCCGGTTGACCATCCCATGGGCGGTGGCGAAGGGCGGTCCTCTGGCGGGCGCCATCCCTGTTCGCCCTGGGGGCAGTTGAGTAAAGGACTGAAAACCCGTAAGAAAAATAAACCCTCGGATGCACTGATAGTTAAACGTCGTAAGCAAAGGTAAGAGATTATGGCAAGATCGCTTAAAAAAGGTCCTTACATCGACCCGAAGTTGTATAAAAAGATTCAGGAATTAAATGATACCGGGCAGAAAAAGGTCATAAAGACCTGGGCGCGTCGCAGCACCATTCCCCCGGAGTTTGTCGGGCATACCATCGCTGTGCATAATGGGATTAAGTTTATCCCGGTTTACATTACGGAAAATATGGTGGGGCATAAATTGGGTGAATTTGCATTGACCCGCACCTTCCGCGGGCATGGCGGTAAACTGGCTGAAAGAAAATCACGAGTTCGCTAACTTAGAAATTCAGGATCATAGAAAATGGAAGCAGTGTCAAAATCAAAATACGTGCGGATATCGCCATTCAAGGTTCGGAGAGTGGTGGGGTTGATCAAGGATAAAAATGTTGAGGATGCCTTGAATATTCTTCACTTTTCTCCCAAGCGGGCTGCGAAGGTATTGGAGAAAACATTGCGTTCGGCAGTAGCAAATTTCTTTTTTGATGAAGAAGCCGCCAAGCTTTCGCCGCATGATATTTATATCAAGCAAATTTTGGTTGACGAGGGTCCCATGCTGCGCCGCTTTCGACCGATGTCAATGGGACGCGCCGGCAGAATACGCCGCCGCACCAGTCATATAACGATTGTTGTGGAAGATCGAGTTCAATAATATAGCATCTTGGAGGATGGATTTTGGGTCAAAAATGTAATCCAATCGGTTTTCGTTTAGGGTTTATAAAAACCTGGGATTCCCAGTGGTTTGATGAAAAACAATTTGCCGGCAAATTGAATGAAGATTTGCTCATCCGTAAATACATTCGGAAGCGAATGGCAGACGGCGCCATTTCCAAAATCGGTATCGAGCGTACCGCCCGGCGAGTTACCATTGCCATCCATACGGCTCGTCCGGGAGTGGTGATAGGCAAGAAAGGCGCCGAAGTGGATAAGTTAAAAGAAGAGTTGAAAAAGCTGGTCAAGAAAGATATTCAAATTAACATCACCGAAATAAAGCACCCGGAACTGGATGCCCAATTGGTGGCGCAGAATATCGCCCGGCAGTTGGAAGGAAAGGTTTCCTTCCGGCGGGCGATGAAGCGAGCGTTGACGTCTTCCATGCGTCTGGGCGCCCAGGGAATTAAAATTACCTGCGCCGGACGGTTGGCGGGGGCGGAAATGGCACGCAGCGAAAGTTACAAAGACGGCAGAATCCCCCTGCATACCCTGCGGGCAGATATTGACTACGCCACTGCCACTGCCAACACCACTTATGGCTGCATCGGGGTAAAGGTGTGGATCTATCATGGTGATGTAATCGGTCAGAAAGTTTGAGGAGAGCCATTTCATGTTAATGCCCAGAAAAGTTAAATATCGAAAACAGCAACGAGGTAGAAGAAAAGGAAAAGCCACCCGCGGCAATACGGTTGCTTTTGGGCAGTATGGATTGAAAGCCCTGGAAGCACATTGGATAACCAGCCGCCAAATCGAAGCGGCTCGTGTTGCCATGACTCGTTACATCAAGCGGGGCGGCAAAGTATGGATTCGAATATTCCCCGATAAACCGGTGACGAAAAAGCCGGCGGAAACCCGGATGGGCAAGGGAAAAGGTTCTCCCGAGTACTGGGTGGCGGTGGTAAAACCGGGTCGGGTGATGTTTGAGTTAGCCGGGGTTTCGGAAGAAATCGCCAAAGAGGCGATGCGCCTGGCAGCTCATAAGCTCCCCATTAAAACAAAATTTATTACCCGTAAGAAAACCGGAGAATAATTGAAAATGAAACCTTCGGAAATTAGAGCATTATCCGTTGAAGAGATAAAAGAACAGTTGAATAACCTGCTGGAAGAACTGGCAAACTTGCGAATTCAAAAGGCAACGCATCAGTTGATTAACCCCAGCCGAATTCGTCAGGTAAAGCGGGACATTGCCCGGCATAAAACAATTTTAAGAGAGAAAGAGCTGGGGATTAACAAGGTGGAGTCTGAATAACAAGAAGGTAAAAAGCAGTTATGGAAAGAGGTATTCGAAAGACACGTGTGGGAGTAGTGTTCAGCGATAAGATGGATAAAACCGTTGTAGTCGCCGTGGAACGGTTGGTGAGGCATCCGTTATATAAAAAGTTCATCAAACGAACCTCAAAATTTAAAGCTCATGATGAAGAAAACCGCTGTAGTGAAGGTGATAAGGTTAAAATAATGGAAACTCGACCACTGAGTAAGACCAAGCGCTGGCGGGTTGTGGAAATTGTCGAGAAGGTAAAATAACGATAAGCAGTTGAGGGTGGTGTCATGATTCAGGAATATACCCGTTTGAATGTAGCGGATAATTCCGGTGCAAAAAAAGTAATGTGTATCCGGATATTGGGCGGTTCCGGGAAGCGATATGGTTCGGTGGGCGATATTATTGTCGTCTCCGTGAAGAGCGCCATTCCCAACTCCCAGGTAAAAAAGGGGGATGTCTCCCGGGCGGTAATTGTACGCACCAAAAAAGAAATTCGCCGGGATGACGGCTCCTATATCCGTTTCGATGAAAATGCAGCGGTGTTACTGGATGGACAGGGAGAACCCCGTGGAACCCGGATCTTCGGACCCATAGCCCGGGAATTACGGGAAAAAGATTTTATGAAAATTATATCCTTAGCACCGGAAGTTCTTTAATGACGAGGAAGTGTTAGCGATGAAAAAAATTCAGAAAAACGACACAGTCTTGATTATTTCGGGAAAACATCGCCTGAGCAAGAAAACCGGCAGGGTGCTGAAAGTTTTTCCCAAAAAGAATCGGATCATTGTAGAAGGTGTTAACATTATTAAACGGCATACCCGCCCCACTCAGGAGTTACCTCAGGGCGGCATTGTTGAGAAAGAAGCACCGATTCATATTTCTAATGTGAAACTGGTTTGTCCGAAATGCAATCGTCCCACCCGGGTAGGCTTCCGGTTGTTGGAAGATGGCAGCAAAGTTCGGGTATGCAAACTGGAAGACTGTGGAGAGATGATTTAACAAAGAAGGATAGTCGTAATGGCTGATTATGTTCCAAGGCTAAAAAAGAAATACAACGAAGAAATTGTACCGGCAATGATGAAACGTTTCGGGTATAAGAATGTGATGCAAGTGCCTCGCATTTCCAAAATATGCCTGAACATGGGGGTGGGAGAAGCCATCCAGGACCCCAAGTTGCTGGAGAAGGCAATGGACGATCTGGCGGTGATAAGCGGTCAAAAACCGGCAGTTACCGCAGCGAAAAAATCGATCTCGAATTTTAAACTGCGTCAGGGGATGAAGATTGGCTGCCGGGTAACCATCCGTGGCGATCGGATGTATGAATTCCTGGACCGCTTCATCAGTCTGGCAGTGCCCCGCATTCGGGATTTCCGGGGCTTATCCGATAAGTCGTTTGACGGCAAGGGGAACTATTCAGTGGGTGCACGAGAGCAAATTATCTTTCCGGAAATCAATGTGGATAAAATTGATAAAATTCGCGGCTTAAACATTACTTTTGTGACCAACGCCAGGAGTGATGAAGAAGCTTATGAGTTGTTAAAAGGGTTTGGAATGCCGTTTAAAAAGTAGGAGAAATTTTCGGTGGCAAAAAAAGCATTGATTGCAAAAGCAAAGAAAAAACAAAAATTTAAAGTTCGGGAATACCATCGCTGCGGACGCTGCGGTCGTCCCCGGGCGTATTATCGGAAATTTGGCTTATGTCGAATTTGTTTTCGGGAATTGGCAAATCAGGGCCAAATTCCCGGAGTTATCAAGGCGAGCTGGTAATTTAGCGGCGGTAAGCCCTACCCGGGGCATCAGGACCCATAAGGTATCAGAGTGTTGAGTTCCTAACATTTATAGGAGAAGGTTTTATGTCAATGACGGATCCCATTGCGGATTATCTAACGCGAATCCGAAATGCCATTCAGGCGGGTCATAAGATGGTGGATATCCCCGCCTCGAACATGAAGAAACGGATGACCCAGATTCTATATGATTATAAGTTTATCAAAAATTATATCATCATTGATGATGGTTTGCAGGGCACCATTCGTATATTTTTAAAGTATGTCCCCGATACCGGGAAATCGGTAATTCATGAGATAAAACGAGTGAGCACACCCGGACGGCGTTATTACGTCGGGGTTCAGGAATTGCCCCGGGTTAAAAATAATATGGGGATTGCAATCCTCAGTACCTCCAAAGGGGTGATGTCGGAACGGCAAGCCCGCCGGGAACGTGTGGGGGGCGAGGTGCTGTGTTATATCTGGTAACAATAAATGTGAAGAGGTGAAAACGTGTCACGCATCGGAAAATTACCGATCAAGATTCCGGAGGGAGTTGAAGTTACTGTGGATAAGGGCCTGGTGACTGTGAAAGGTCCAAAGGGGCAGTTGCAGCAACAGATTGCACCGGAGATGATCATTGAAATTAAAGATGGCTATATTTATGTCAACCGACCTTCGGACGAGCGGAAATACAGGGCATTTAACGCGGACGCTAATTAATAATATGGTGGTCGGGGTAACGGAAGGCTATAAGAAGATTCTTCAAATTGAAGGGGTAGGATTTCGTGCCGAAAAGAAAGCGAAAGGTGTGCAAATTGCCATCGGCTTTTCTCATCCGATATATTTTGTGCCCCCCGATGGCATTGAATTGGCGGTGCCGTCCAATACCCGGATAGAAGTTTCCGGTATCAACAAAGAGTTGGTTGGTCAGGTGGCGGCAAAGATTCGGTCGTTTCGACCTCCCGAACCCTATAAAGGAAAAGGTATTCGCTACGTGGATGAAGTTGTGCGCCGCAAGGCCGGTAAGACAGCAAAATAAGTAAGGAGTAGCGGGTATGATGAGCAAAAACAGAAAAAAACGGCGAAAGAAAAAAATGTTTGGAAGCAGTGAACGACCCCGATTAGTGGTGTACCGTAGTTTGAAAAATATTTATGCCCAGATAGTGGATGATGAACAGCAGAAGACGCTGCTGGGTGGTTCCACCCTGAGCAAGGAACTGGCAGATAAGCTTCAGAAGGCGGAATCCAGGGTAGAAGCCAGCCGCCTGGTGGGAGAATTTATCGCTCAAAAAGCACTGGAAAAGAAGATTAAAAAAGTGGTGTTTGATCGCAATGGGTATAAATATCATGGCCGGGTAAAAGCTCTGGCTGAAGGAGCTCGCAAAGCCGGGCTGGAGTTTTAATTCCGGTAGCCTGCGAAGCGGGAATCATTGATAATGACCCCGGGATTATCTGAAAAACAAAAGTGAGGATATTGTGGCTGAAAAACTGAATCCAATGGAATTAGACTTAAAAGAGAAGGTTGTGTACATCAACCGGGTGGCAAAGGTTGTTAAAGGTGGGAGACGATTCAGCTTTAGCGCCATTGTGGTGGTTGGTGACGGCAATGGCCATGTGGGTATTGGGCTGGGGAAAGCCAACGAAGTGGTGAATGCGATTGCCAAGGCAACCGAAACCGCCCGAAAGGAGATCATTCGGATTTCTCTGGTCGGAGGAACCATTCCGTTTGCAGTTTTTGGCAAATACGGCGCCGGCAGGGTGGTCTTGAAACCGGCTTCTCCCGGAACCGGTGTCATTGCCGGCGGACCGGTACGGGCAATTTGTGAAATGGTTGGCATCCGGGATATTTTAACCAAGATCATTGGTTCCGCTAATCCCCACAATGTGGTAAAAGCCACCCTGAGTGCTTTAAAAAGTCTGGAAGACCCGATGACCATTGCCCGGAATCGGGGAATGACCGTAAAAGATTTATATAGTTTGTAACCTTTGGAAAGAGACGCAGCTATGGCTAAGAAAAAGAAAGAAAAAATGTTAAAGATTACCCAGGTCCGTAGTTTAATCGGCAGGAAAGCTGATCATAAGCGAACGATAGAAGCACTGGGGTTAAAGCGAATTCATCACACAGTATTAAAGCAGGATACCCCGCAAATCCGGGGAATGATCCGGAAGGTGCAATATTTGTTAACTGTAGAAGAGGTGGATTAAGGAGCGGTTGCCGAATTCGAAAACCGGATTGCCAGGCAACCGGAGGCGGCGAATTTTTTATTGAGGAATAGAAGAAATGGATATTGGTTCATTAAAAAAAGCAGCGGGATCGACGAGAGGGAATAAACGGTTGGGGCGCGGTCAGGGGTCCGGTAGCGGTGGCACCGCCGGCCGCGGGCACAAAGGACAACGGTCCCGGTCCGGCTCCAAGCAGCGGGCGTGGTTCGAAGGCGGGCAGATGCCCATCCAGCGACGGCTGCCCAAGTTCGGGTTTTATCAACATGGTAAAAAGGTGTTTCAGGTCGTGAATGTTCAGGATTTGGAACGGATTGACAAGCCGGACGAAATCACGCCGGAGGTCTTAAAAGAGTATGGATTGATTAAAAAAGGTGATGCACCGGTAAAAATTTTGGGAACCGGTGAAATCAATAAAAAGGTTGCCATCAAAGTACATGCGGTAAGCAAAACAGCCCGGGAAAAAATTGAAAAAGCAGGAGGCGTGGTAACGCTATTATGATCGAAACCTTTCGGAATATTTTCAAGATCACGGACCTGAGAAAGCGGATTTTGTTTACAATCCTTTTATTGGCAATTGAACGAGTGGGAACGCACATTGTTACTCCCGGAATTGATACTGCCGTGCTGGCAGAACGCATGAAAGACATCTCGGGAACTCTGTTGGGATTGTATGATATTTTTGCCGGTGGGGCATTCCGAAAAGCAGCGGTCTTTGGACTGGGGATTATGCCCTATATCAGCGCCTCCATTATCTTTCAGTTATTGGGCGCCGTCGTACCATCGATTCAACGTTTGCAACAATCCGGTGAAGAGGGACGGAAGAAAATCACCCAGTATACTCGTTATGCCACCCTGGCGATTTCGGCAATGCAATCTTTTGGGGTTGCCATCTGGCTGGAAAGTCAACAGGTGGTCTTGCACCCCGGCATGGGGTTTAAACTGATGACGATGGTTACCATGGCAACCGGCACCATGCTGATTATGTGGTTAGGGGAACAAATTACCGAAAGGGGGATAGGGAACGGTATTTCCCTGATCATTATGATCGGGATTATTGCCCGCTTACCCAGCGCCCTCAGTGTGGAATGGGTAGAATTCCAGAGTGAGAATCGGACGTTGTTGCTGGAAATTATGTTGATTGGTCTGGCGTTTTTAATCATCGCGTTTATTGTCGCCTTAACTCAGGCGCAACGGAAAATTCCGGTGCAATATGCCAAGCGGGTGGTGGGACGAAAGATATACGGTGGCGTGAACACCCATTTTCCGCTGCGGATCAATACTGCCGGGGTGATGCCGATTATCTTTGCCCAGGCCATCATGTTTATCCCCAGCACACTAATTTCGGTGTTTCCGGAAAGCGCAGTGATGTTGTGGTTAGCCCGGATCTTATCGTTTGATCATTGGTTTTATTGGCTGGTGTATGGAACCCTGATCATCTTTTTTACCTATTTTTATACGGCAATTATCTTAAATCCCACGGAAGTGGCGGACAACTTGAAAAAACAGGGTGGGTTTATCCCCGGGGTACGACCCGGCAAAAAAACCGCCGAATATCTGGATCGAATCTTAACTCGGGTTACATTGCCAGGTTCTATTGCCCTTGCCGTTGTGGCAATTATTCCCTATATCCTGGTGAAGTTTCTTCATATTTCCTTTGCGTATGCCTCTTTCTTCGGAGGCACCGGATTGTTAATCATCGTGGGAGTTGCCTTGGATTTTATCCAGCAAGTCGAATCCCACTTACACATGCGCTATTATGAAGGATTCAGCAAGAGCGGCAGGATTCGAGGCAGAAGAAGATAAAGTAATCCCATGATTACCATTAAAAATGCGAAAGAAATAGAGCTAATGCGGATTAGCTCTCGAATTGTTGCCGAAACATTTGAATATGTAAGTACCTTGATAAAACCGGGGATTTCCACCGGGGAGATTGATAAAAAGATAGAGCAGTTTGTGTTATCCAGAGGCGCTTACCCGGCATTTAAAGGATTATATGGGTTTCCGGCAAGCGCCTGCATCTCGATAGATGAAGAAGTTGTGCACGGAATTCCGTCCAGGAAACGAATTTTGGCGGAAGGGCAAATTGTCAGTGTTGATGTGGGAGTACGCTTTAAGGGATATTACGGAGATAGCGCCTATACATTTGCGGTTGGTGAGATCAGCGAGGAAAAGAAACGATTGATGCGGATTACCTGGGAAGCGCTTTATAAAGGGATTGAACAGGCGCGGGTCGGTAACCGCTTGCAGGATATTTCGGCAACCATTCAGGAATATGCCGAGTCGCACGGATATTCCGTGGTGCGGGATCTGGTTGGGCATGGTATCGGAAAGAAGTTGCATGAAGATCCCCAGGTGCCCAATTATGGTAAACGTGGACGGGGTCCTTTGCTAAAAGCCGGATTTACCCTGGCAATTGAACCGATGATCAACATGGGCACTGAAAAAGTCTATACCCGTTCCGATAACTGGACAATTGTAACGGCTGATCATCAGCCTTCTGCCCATTATGAACATACCGTGGTGTTGGTTGATGGAGAACCGGAAATATTAACCAAACATCATTTGACACCGGAAGGATAAGTTAGTGGCAAAAGAACAACCTATAGTCGTAGATGGCATTATCAAAGAGACGTTACCCAATGCGACATTCCGGGTAGAGTTGGAGAATGGGCACGAGGTGTTAGCCCACGTATCCGGAAAAATGCGCATGCATTTTATCAAAATATTACCCGGCGATAAGGTGAAGTTGGAATTATCTCCTTATGACCTGAGCAGGGGGCGAATTACCTATCGCTATAAATAAAAGGATGACGTTATGAAAGTACAGGCATCAGTAAAAAAACGTTGCGAACACTGCAAAATCATCCGTCGAAAAGGGGTGGTCCGGGTGATCTGCAAACGAAATCCGCGTCATAAACAACGGCAGGGATAGTTCAGCAGTTGCAAGTTGCCGGTTCTCGGTTGTAACCGGTAGCGAATTGTCAAAAAACAATTTTTGTGGAGGTTACTTTGGCTCGTATTGTTGGTGTAGATTTACCGAAACATAAATCATTAGGCATTGCCCTGACCTATATCTTCGGGATAGGGCGAACCACGGCATTGAAGATATGTGAAGCCACCGGTGTTGATCCGTCCACCCGGGTCTCGGATTTAACCGATGATCAGGTACGTAAGATTCGTGAGAACATCCAGCAGAATTACAAGGTGGAAGGGGCGTTAAAAGCCGAAATCAACATGAATATCAAGCGGTTGATCGATATCGGTTGTTATCGGGGAATACGGCATAAAATGGGATTACCGGTACGGGGGCAGCGGACTTCTACCAACGCCCGCACCCGGAAAGGTCGACGTCGGTCGGTAATGAAAAAGAAAAAATAAAGTATCTGCGGAACTTACCCGGGAGAAGCGGTTGACAAGCCGGGGAGTATGAAAGCAATTTATTCATTTTTAGAAGGAGGATCGCGCATTGGCGAAGAGAGGTCGTACCGTTCGTAAAAAGAAAGCACAAGTAGATGCGCATGGCGTGGCGCATATAAAAGCCACCTTTAACAATACAAATGTGACCATCACCGATTTAAACGGCAATGTTGTTTCCTGGGCGACGGCAGGAAAGGTTGGATTTAAGGGGTCTCGGAAAAATACCCCGTTTGCCGCCCAGTTAGCGGCGGAGACGGCAGCCAAAGAAGCCATGGAATTGGGGATGCGCCAGGTGGATGTGGAAGTAAAAGGACCGGGCGCCGGACGAGAAGCGGCAATTCGTTCCTTGCAGGCCGCCGGAATGGAAATCCTGTCGATTAAAGACGTTACCCCCATTCCTCATAATGGTTGTCGTCCTCCCAAAAAACGAAGAGTATAAATTCATTTAAAGCGTATGGAGAAAGTACTGAATGGCACGTTATACAGGACCCGTTTGTAAATTATGCCGGCGTGAAGGTGAGAAGTTGTTTTTAAAAGGGGCGCGTTGTTTAACCGCAAAATGCTCTTTTGAAAAACGCTCTTATGCCCCCGGTCAACATGGAGCTTCCCGCCGGGTAAAGCTGTCCGAATATGGTATCCAGTTGCGGGAAAAACAAAAAGTAAAACGGATTTATGGGGTGCTGGAATCCCAATTTCGTAACTACTATAAAAGAGCTACCCGCCAGAAAGGGATTACCGGCGAGAACCTGCTGCAATTGTTGGAAAGCCGTCTGGACAACGTGGTTTATCGGCTGGGATTTGCCCCTTCCCGCAATGCGGCACGGCAATTGGTGTTGCACCGTCATTTTTTGGTGAATGGCAGGCTGGTGAATGTTCCTTCCTACATGGTGAAAGCCGGGGATGTTATCACGGTTCGGGAAAAGAGCCGGAAACTGGGAATTATCCACGAAGCCCTGCGGCGGATTACGGAAGATTCCATGGTTCCCTGGCTGCGAGTGGATAAAGCCAAGATGGAAGGTGAATTTCTGGAAAAACCGGCTCGACAGGACATTCCCATTGAAGTGCAGGAAAACCTGATCGTCGAATTGTACTCAAAATAATTCCTTGTGTTTCTGTAGCTTATCCCTGCAATAAGATGACGTTACCAGGGGAGAAGGGAAACCAAATCGGAATGAATGAAACGGAATCAATCAAACTGCAAATACATTGTAATAATTCGTTAACCAAATAAATTTTGTTGGGAGTTCTATGAATTCAATGAATTTAATCACACCGGAAAAGGTTGAACTGGATGATGCCACTTATTCGACCACTTTTGGTCGGTTTATCGTTGCCCCGTTGGAAAGGGGGTTTGGCGTAACCCTGGGCAATCTTTTTCGCCGGGTATTGTTATCCTCCATTCAAGGTGCTGCGATAACCGGGATCCGGCTTGATGGCGTGCAGCATGAATTTACGACCGTCGAGGGGATGCAGGAAGACCTCACGGAGATGATCCTGAACCTGAAGGAAGTTCGTATCAAACTGCTGAACAAGCGACCGGACAAAGTGAACCTCCATTTAAAAGGACCTGGCGAGTTTAAAGCCGGCGACCTGGAGAAGTACACCACCGATTTTGAAGTGCTGAATCCGGACCGACACATCGCTTCCTTGAATGAGAAAGCCGATTTTGATATGGAAATTCGGGTCGGTAAGGGACGGGGCTATGTTTCCGCTGAGGACAACAAACCCCTGGAATCTTCTATCGGGTTAATTCCCATTGATTCCATTTTTACACCGATCCTGAATGTGCGCTTTAAGGTGGAAAATGTGCGGGTGGGGCAGCGAACCGACTACGAAAAGCTGATCCTGGAAATTGAAACGGACGGCAGCACCACTCCGGATGACGCCCTGACATTTGCCGGAAAGATCATCAAAGACCATGTGCAACTGTTTATCAATTTCGATTTTGAACCCGAAGAAGAAGAAACCCAGGAAATTGATGAAGAAGTATTGCGCATTAAGAAGTTGCTGAAGATGAATGTGGATGAGCTGGAACTCTCGGTGCGGTCTCATAACTGCCTGCGCAATGCCAACATCAAAACCATTGGCGACCTGGTACGGCTGGATGAATCGGAATTGCTGAAGTTCCGCAACTTCGGGCGGAAGTCCCTCCAGGAAATTCAGGAAATTCTGGAGAAGAAGGGCTTATACTTCGGAATGGATGTGGATAAATACCTCAAAGGGGAAGATTAATCGCCAGCTTCTTGTTTAGCTGCTGATTTCCCGTAACAATGAGTTTAACAGAAAGACGGCACCCCGTGTCAGGAGGGAGTCGTCGATTCGAAAATCTGAAAAACAGGGAGTGATTCCATGCGACATCGGAAAAAAGTGAAAAAATTGGGACGAACCGTCAGCCACCGGAAAGCATTGTTGCGGAATATTGCGGCGGCGTTGTTTGAGCATCATCAAATAAAGACAACATTGGCGAAAGCCAAAGCCGCGCAGAGCCATATCGAGAAGTTGATTTCTTACGGAAAGAACGACACCGTGCATTCCCGCCGATTGGCGTTTAAGATTTTGCAGAATCACGCCCTGGTGAAGAAGTTGTTTGACGAGATTGCCCCCACTTATGATAAGCGTAAAGGCGGCTACACCCGGGTGGTAAAGCTGGGTCAGCGGCGGGGCGATGGCGCCCATGTTGCCATTTTGCAGGTGGTGGGGTTTGAGGAGTTGATTATTGACGAAGGCGCCGGTAAAAAGAAGAAAAAGAAACCGGCGAAAAAAGCGGAAGCCAAACCGAAGGAAAAGAAAGCCGCCAAAAAGAAAGCAGAAAAGGAAGTCACGGAAGTTCCGGAAGAGGCGCCTGCAGCAGAGGTCGCTCCGGAAGAAGCGAAAGCCGCAGCTGAAGCAGCAGAAGCGCAGCCCGCGGAAGAAGCTCCTGAAGCGGAGAAACCGGAAAAGGTTCCGGAAGCCGAAGCAACCGAAGAAAAACCTGCCGAAGCAGAAGAAGCACCGGCTGAAAAGAAGACAACAAAAGCAAAACCCAAAGCCAAACCGAAGAAAAAAACTGCCAAAGAAGAGAAAGCAGAAGAAGAGCCCCCGGCAGCGGAGGCGGGTAAAGACGAGGAGAAGGCAGCGGGAGAATAAGTTCGAAAGAAACTCAATTGCCAACGACTTCAAAAAAGCAGCGCCCGGGTAACCGACGCTGCTTTTTTTATGGTTCGAAATATGTTTGTCAGGATGAAAAATTGCTAATGGGTGAATCGGGTGGATTTGAAGTTGGGGTTGTGGAAAGGGTTACCGGCGATCCTCAGATTGTACCACATTTGGGGACAATGCCTCTGTTCGGAAAATAATATCATATTATGCAGTAGCGGGATTATACCGATTTAGTCCAGAATTATGTATCAATTTATGCAGGGAATAACATTTCATTGTAGCCGCGGCGATAGGCGGTTCTCTGGAACAAGCTTTTCTCGTAAGTGAAGCCGTTGGCAATGCTTGCGCGAAAATAGCGCAGGTGTTGCCGAAGGCTTCCTGCCACAACCTGGTGACGTTGTCATTGGGAATAATCTGCCCCGCAAGGGGCACCTTTTGGCGCGCCTTGCAATGGCTAAAAATCAACTCAATTTTACACAAAATTATGGATTCAACCTGTTATATTTTCTTCCGGAATTTTAGAAGATATTCACCGGTTGTGTTTCGAGTCGTTTTATTGTCATATTTATCTATCACGGATAAGCATTAGCACAGAATTGACGATAAAATGGTAACATACGATAAGCTTTAGCGATTCACCAACAGGGAGAAACATGCGACGGGTTTTACTGCCACTTTGTTTAATGCTGGGAACGCTATGGGCGCATCCCCCGGCAGCTCCCAAAGTTTGTGGGCTATGGGTGGTGCGGCACAATCTGCTGCGCGCCAGCCGGATTGACTCGGTGCTGCGCTTTGCAGCTCAAAATCAGTTCACCGATCTGTTTGTGCAGGTTCGCGGGCGCGGCGACGCTTACTACAACAGTCACCTGGAACCGCGCGCCGAAAGGCTGGCAGAGGATTTTGACCCGCTGGCATATCTACTCGAAAAAAATCAGCAGTATCATTTCCGCATTCATGCCTGGGTGAATGTCTTTTACGTGTGGAGTAATGATGAGAAACCGGAATCCCGGGAGCATGTACTGAACCGGAACCCGGAGTGGCTGGTTTACCCGGTGCAACTGGATTCCTCGCATTCCGATACTACCCTGACCGGGCGGCGCAATGCCGAAGGCTGGTTTCAATCCCCCATTCAACCGGAAGTGCAGCAGCATGTCTCCGCCGTGATTGAAGATATCCTCAACCACTACCCGGTGGACGGCATCCATCTCGATTATATCCGCTATCCCGATCACCGTTTCGACTTTAACCCCCTTGCCCGGCAGCG
The DNA here is from genome assembly GCA_964471235.1 of uncultured Calditrichaceae bacterium. GTDB lineage: Bacteria > Calditrichota > Calditrichia > RBG-13-44-9 > J075 > CAYYGL01. Next base: position 6,685 of record CAYYGL010000062.1, on the reverse strand, counting down.
GTTTAAGCAAACGTATATGCTGGATCCGCTGGATTTTAAACGCGACCCGCTAAAATTTATCGAACAGTTCGGATGGTCCGGTTATGAGATATTTTTTACCCGCTGGGCGGAGTTTTTGCGCCGGGAACTGTCCGATTTTGTGGAGCAATTAACCACATCGATTCATCACCGGCATCCGGGGGTAATCGTATCGGCAGCGGTGAAGGCGGATTTAGCGGCTGCTCATTGGCAGTATTACCAGGAGTGGGACCGTTGGCTGCGCGAGGGATGGCTGGACTGGGCAGTCCCCATGAACTACACTCCCAATCAACAATATTTTCACAGCCGGATTGAGAAAATCATTGGCAGCGGGGATATCAACCGCATTGTCATGGGCATTGCCCTGTATAATCAACCGCCGGATTCGGCGCTGTCCCAAATCCGCTTTATCCAAAACAACAAATTTCCCGGGTATGTATTGTTTTCGTATGATCAATTCCTGAAAGATGTTAAATTACGGCGTAAATATTTTCGGGAAATCGAAAAGACGGAGAAAAAGCCATGACACGAGAAATTCATGCCCCGCGAGGGACCCGGCTAACCTGTAAAGGCTGGCATCAGGAAGCTGCCATGCGCATGTTGATGAACAACCTGGACCCGGAGGTTGCCGAAAAACCGGAGGAACTGATCGTTTACGGCGGCTCCGGCAAAGCAGCTCGCAATTGGGAGTGTTTTGATGCCATTGTTGCCGCTTTGAAAGAATTGGAGAATGATGAGACACTTTTAGTGCAAAGCGGCAAACCGGTGGGGGTGTTTAAAACCTTTCCCCATGCCCCCCGGGTGTTAATTGCCAACTCCAACCTGGTGGGTCACTGGAATAACTGGGAGGTATTCCGGGAATTGGAGAAGAAGGGGTTGATCATGTATGGTCAGATGACTGCCGGGAGCTGGATTTACATTGGCACCCAGGGGATTTTGCAAGGAACTTATGAGACTCTGGCAGCCATCGCCCGGCGCAAGTACAACGGCGATTTAGCCGGTACCCTCACCCTCACGGCCGGATTAGGCGGCATGGGCGGTGCCCAGCCCCTGGCAGTGACCATGAACAATGGGGTAGCAATTATTGTGGAAGTGGATGAACAGCGCATCCGCCGCCGGTTGGAGACCCGCTACCTGGATGAGATGGCAACGACCCTGGATGACGCGCTGCAAATGGCAGAACGCGCCCGGGCAGCCAGGGAGCCGTTATCCATCGGGCTGCTGGGAAATGCCGCAGATGTCTTCCCGGAATTTGTAAAACGGGGGATTGTGCCCGATATCGTGACGGACCAGACCTCGGCGCATGATGAGCTAAACGGTTATGTACCGGCCGGGATACCCTACCCGGAAGCACTGGAACTGCGCAACAGCAATCCTCAAAAGTATATCGAGATGGCAATGCGTTCCATGGCGGTGCACTGCCGGGCAATGATAGACCTGCAAAAAATGGGCGCGGAGGTGTTCGATTACGGCAACAACCTGCGTGGTCAGGCGTTGAAAGCCGGGGTGGAAAATGCCTTTGCCTACCCGGGATTTGTACCGGCATATATTCGCCCGCTGTTCTGCGAGGGTAAAGGACCCTTCCGCTGGGCAGCCCTCTCTGGCGACCCGGAAGATATTTATCGCACCGATGAACTGGTAAAAGAATTGTTCCCCCATGACAAGCCCCTGCTGCGTTGGATTGACATGGCACAGAAGAAAGTGCAATTCCAGGGGTTGCCTTCCCGGATTTGCTGGCTGGGGTATGGCGAGCGGGAAAAGATGGGGCTGGCAATCAATGAATTGGTGAAAAAGGGAGAGATCAAGGCGCCGATTGTGATTGGCAGGGATCACCTGGATACCGGCTCGGTGGCGTCGCCCAACCGGGAGACGGAGGGGATGAAGGACGGCAGCGATGCCATTGCCGACTGGCCCCTGCTGAATGGCATGCTCAATGTGGCATCGGGCGCTTCCTGGGTCTCCATGCACAACGGTGGTGGTGTGGGTATCGGCTATGCCCAACACTCCGGGATGGTTATGGTAGCCGACGGCACGGATGAGACTGCCGAGCGCATCATGCGAGTCTTAACCAATGACCCCGGGATTGGCGTTGCCCGCCATGCCGATGCCGGGTACGAGGAAGCCATTGCCTTTGCAAAAAAGAAAGGAATTAAAATCCCGATGCTGCGCTGAGAGAAGTGCATGGTAAATTTTTCAAACTTAGACAAAATTTTACGAACGATATTTGCTGTCACACGTTTTATTTGATTATATTTGAGAAAAACTTGCAGAGGTCTTATGCTGGATACCTTAAAAATTTATCATGCATTGAAGGATCAATTCGGGCAGGAAGGAGCCGAAAAATTAGCCGAAATCCTTGGTAATATTTATCAAGAGGTGGCTAATACGGTCACCCGAGAAGACTTTAGTGAGTTGAAAGCGATTGTCTCGAAGTTAGCGGAGGCGCAAGAGCGAACCGTGGATAGCCTGACCCTGAAGATGGAGCAATTAACGGAGGCGCAACAGCGAACCGAGGAGCGGCTGGATAGCCTGATCCTGAAGATGGAGCAATTAACGGAGGCGCAACAACGAACCGAGGAGCGGCTGGATAACCTGATCCTGAAGATGGAGCAATTAACGGAGGCGCAACAGCGAACCGAGGAGCGGCTGGAT
>CAYYGL010000062.1:0-3915 GCA_964471235.1 uncultured Calditrichaceae bacterium | reverse complement strand
AACCTGACCCTGAAGATGGAGCAATTAACGGAAGCGCAACAGCGAACCGAGGAGCGACTGGATAGCCTGACGGAGAGAGTGGAACAGTTAGCCGTCGCACAGCAAAAAACGGAAGTAGTTATTCAGAAGTTGACCAGGAGAGTGGATGATATTTCCAAAGAACTGGGAGGGATAAGCAATACCATTGGGTATCGTCTCGAAGATGAATCTTTTCCGGTATTGAAACGGATTTTAAAAGAACAGTTTGGAATAGAGGTTTCCCAGTTGTATCGCCGGAATATTGTTTACTCATCAACCCGGTTTGATGAAATCAATATCTATGGAGAAGGTGCTGAAAATGGTCGGAAAATTATTGTGATTGGGGAAAGTAAGGCACAGTTTGGTCCCAGGGATGTGGATAAATTTTTAAAACTTCTCAAACGGGTGCGGGAGTTTTTAAATGCAGATCTCTTTCCCCTGGCGATTGCCTATCATTTTCATCCTGTGGCGGAGGAGAAATTGAAAACCCAAAACATCCCTTATTTTTGGTCCTATCAATTAGTCGATAAAAAATAATTCTGTGGGTTAGCCAGTAAGTTTCTGATGGTTGAAGCGGATTTCACCATACCGGTAAATAACCCCTCGAATACCTACCAATTAATTTTCGGAGAAGAGATGAACGTTACCGTCACCTGGAAAGGCAAGATGAAGTTTATTGGCGAAGATGAAAACGGTCATACCGTTGAGATGGATACCGTGGCAGATGTGGGCGGAGAAGACAGTGCCCAATCCCCCAAGCGATTGGTGCTGGATGGATTAGCCGGTTGCACCGGGATGGATGTGATTGCCATTTTGCGAAAGATGCGCGCCCTGCCGGAAAGCCTGCGCATCGAAGTGGAAGCGGAGCAGACGGAAACTCATCCCAAAGTGTTTTCCAAAATTCATCTGCGCTATATTGTGAAAGGGAATGTGCCGGAAGAAAAACTGAAGAAAGCCATTGAACTTTCCCAGACAAAGTATTGCGGCGTTTCGGAAATGCTCCGCAAAACCGCCCGGTTGACGTATGAGTATCTTTATGAATAGGGAAAATTAAGTAAGGAGCGACAAAACTTGTTTTGTCAACACTATCAAAATAAATTTTGATGCCAGAACTACTTCGATGAAAAAATTTGAAAAAACGAAAACCCTTCCCGGGGGGGGATTTTAGAAGGATTTGAATTAAATCTCACGGAATTATTCGAGCGGATTTAGTGGAACATAAGGTCCCCTGCCACACCCCGGTGATCCGAGCCGGGAATGTTGAAAACGTATGCGTTTACGGTTTGAAAATGCTTCCCTGTCAGGATGTAATCTATTCTCACCATCGGTGGCAGCCAGCTAAGCGGTTTCCAGGTAAGCCCCAACCGCCAATTTGCCTCCCGAAAGACATCTCTCAATCCGACTTCTTTAAAACGGTGAAACACCGGGTGAAACGGATACATATTGAAATCCCCGGCGATAATGACGACATCCCCCGTTTTCCCGGCGCCCACATCCCGCTGTAAAACGCCATCCCTGACCCATGAACATATTGTTTCCAAAGTAGGGATGGTGGTTCCCTTGCAGGTTGAGATCGGCGGGGGCGCATGAACGCCTAACACCACTATGTACCTCTCCTTCAGTTGTAATCTTGCCGTGCCAATGGGCATCGCACAGGGTCCTGCGACCGGCGAGGAAACCAGTTTAGTGGTGAACGGTAAAGACTGTTTGGCAATGATGCAAATTCCGTGGGTACCCCGGCGGGGAGCGTCAAGCGCTACCCGGTAGCCCTGTTTCTTCAGACGGTCGATGTCAATATTTTTTCCGGTCCATTCCAGGCAAATTAGCAAATCGAACCCGGTTTTTAGAAGCGCCATGGAAACTTCTGTTGCCTGCTTATTGACATACTTCAGATTAACGGTTACCATTCGAAGAGCTTGCGGGTTTCTTTTATCCGGGAGAGGAAGGGGATTGGGTAGCATACTCAGTATTACAACAGAGGTGAGTATCAGTAAAACAACAATAGCGATGCAGAAAAATTTTGACATGACAAAATATAATCCGGTTAATTGAAAGTAGCCAATGCAATTCTTAACTTGTCTGATGATGGCAGGGAAAGTATTTTTTTACCTCAACAGAATGCAAAATAGTTTTTTACCACTACCGATAAGGTGAGTTAGCGATGGAAGCCACACCCCAAACCAAATGAGGAGTCTGATGCCGGAACGAAATTATTCTGCTTTGCTGCAAGAGCTTTCTGATGCCTACCGAAAGCATTCGCCGCGCAGTGCGGCTATCCACCAGAGGGCGGTGAAATACCTGGTGGATGGCGGGAGCAACGCTCTGCGAACCATCCAACCCTTCCCCCCGCGCATTGTTAACGCCTGGGGTGCCTACCTGGTAGATGAAGATGACCATCAAATCCTGGATTTCTGGCAGGGACACTATGCCAATATCCTGGGGCACAATCCCCCGGTGGTGACAGATGCTCTCTTTCAGGCGTTTGCGGAAGGTTTTGGCTTGCAAACCGGGTTCACTGACCGGCTGCAAGTGGAGGTTGCCGAAATATTATGTCGACAGACCGGCGCCGAGCAAATCCGGTTTACCACCAGCGGCACCTTAGCCACCATGTATGCCATGATGCTGGCAAAAGCCTACACCGGCCGCAACCTGTTCATGAAGGTCGGGGGCGGCTGGCATGGCGGTCATTTGTGGGGATTGAAAGGGGTTGGTTATCACGAGGGATTTAAAGAACCGGACAGCGCCGGTCTGCCGGCATCGGTGGTGAAAGAGGTGGTGATTACCCGATTCAATAATCCCGAACAATTGGAAAAGGATTTTCACAAGTACGGGAATAAATTAGCCTGTTTTATTCTGGAGCCGGTGATTGGCGCCGGGGGATTGATGCCTGCCAGACGGGAGTACATACAATTGGCACGGGAACTTACTGAAAAGTTTGGGGTCATTCTTATTTTTGATGAAGTCATTTCCGGATTCCGCTACCGTGCCGGAAATGTGGCGGCGTTTTACGGAGTGCAGCCGGATTTAATGACCCTGGGTAAAGCCATTGGCGGCGGAATGCCGGTAGCTGCGGTGGCCGGAAGAGCGGATTTGTTGCAATTGGCAGGCAGTGAGAGCGGCGGCAAAGTGAAATTCCAGGGTGGCACCTATGCATCGCACCCGGCTGCCATGTTAGCTGCCAAAGTATTTTTGACCCACCTGATAAAAAACGAATCGAAGATTTATCCCCGGCTGGCGGAAATTGGTGCCCAAACCCGGCGTGCGGTTATCAAAGCATTCGAGGAAGAGGATATCCACGTCCGGTTTGCCGGCGATTGCATTGATGCGCTACCCGGTGCGTCGCTGCACATGCTGCTGTTCCCTTACCGGGAAGGGCTGGAACTCTGCACCCCCGAAGAGGTGCGCAATCCCCACATCTGTGATATTGAGCTCAGCGAAAAAGTGCTCCAACTGGCAATGCTGTTAGAAAATGTCTTTGTCATGCACGGTTTGGGATGCACCACTTATGCGCATAGGGAAGCTGACATCGAACGACTGGCGGCAGCCTGCCGAAATGCCGCCCGCCGGATTAAGCCGTACCTGGTGGGTGGGTAGAAAATGGGGGAGATGGAGAGAAACGGCGAAGAACTGGGGGAGTTGGAAAAGCTGTTGGAAGAACGGATCGTCAAAATTTATGGCAACGCCATCCCTTCGGGATTTTGACAACTGCCCCATCACGGTTCACGCCGGTTGCCGTACCACGCTGCATGGGGCACTCGCCAACAAAAACATCGCATTGGCCTATTAATGACGTTGGTACCCGGTTTTTCACTTGTTTTGATTTTGTTTACCATCCTACATTATTTGGACTTTTGACATATTACTTCCTTCTTGCTCATTGCAGAGCAAGCCATAATA
>CAYYGL010000061.1:0-24641 GCA_964471235.1 uncultured Calditrichaceae bacterium | reverse complement strand
GGTGTATCTCTACCGGCTGAAGGTGGGCAGCCGGTTTGTGCAAACCCGCAAAATGATTCTGCTGAGATAAGTCGTTCCCAACCGTGGAAGGGGAATGCCCCCGGTTTTCTGCTGGCAGACGGAAGGTATCATCGGGGAGCGAGCTGCTGTTGCCGGGTGCGGATAATCTCCATGATTTCGGAGGCAATTTCTTCAATCGGTTTATTCGTTACATCGATAACCGACCAGTGGGGATTCTTTTCAAAAAAATGATTGGCATAGCTCAGCTCTTCTTTAACATGCTCCAGATTGGCATAAACCCCGGCTGCCCCGCCCAGGTGAGCGCTCCGAACACTGCGTAACACCGATAGTCGCCGGGGCGTGGTGGTAAGCGCAAAAACTTTTTCCGGCGCTATTTCGAACAATATCCGGGGAGGAGGAATATTCAGGACAATGGGCACATTGGCAACAAACCACCCCTTAAAAGCCAGGTAAATGCTGAGCGGGGTTTTGAAGGTGCGCGAGACCCCAACCAGCACAATCTCCGCCTTATCCAGTTCATGCACCCGCTGCCCGTCATCGTGCTTGAAGGCAAACTCCATCGCCTCAATGCGTTGAAAATAGGCTTTATTCAATTCCCGGAATAACCCCGGCTTTTCGGACGGAAAATAGGAAAATTGGTGGGAAAGCTGCGCCAGCAATGGTCCCATGAGGTCTATGGTTTCCACATTGTGCATTCTGCCGGTATTGAGGATGTAATCCCGCAACTTCTGGGTCACAATAGTATGCACGATGAATCCGTTCACCCGGGCAGCTTCCCGAATCACTTCCAGCACCCGGGCTTCACTGCGGGTTTTCGGTCGCACCTCAATAGTCACCTCCACATCGGGAAACTGGGTCAATGCGGCTTCCAGCGCCTGCACCGCGGTACGACCGGTACCATCGGATACAATAAAAATATGGAACATCTCTCATCCCCCTGTAAAGCTCACCATATCTCCCGGTTCAACCCATTGTCCGATAAGCCCCCCTGCTTGTGGGAACTTATCCCGAGTGATATAGATTTGATTCACCTCGGCATCATACCGGGAGCGACTTCTTAGAGTTGGTATAACATGAGATAAATAATCACCCCGGTGACGGAGACGTACATCCAGACCGGCAGCAGCCAGCGGGCAATTTTTTTGTGCCTGGTGAATGTTTTTTTGAGAGCTCGCCGGAGCGTGATAATGACCAGTGGCACAATCACAACCGCCAGGATGGTATGGGATATCAGAATGGTAAAATATACCAACCGAATTGTACCCTGCCCGGTAAACCGGACCGAACCCACCCGGGCGTGATAAATCAGATAGGAAGTCAGAAACAGCAGGGAGAAGGTCAGGGCAGTCAGCATGAAGAACTGATGCACCCGGCGATTGCCTTTTTTGATCATGATAAAACCAAGCAACAGAAAAACAAAACTGGATGCGTTCAGGATGGCATTTACGGTCGGCAGGTCGGATATGGTTGGCATGGGAAAGCTCCTGTTTAAAAACCGGTAAAAAAGTTCGTGCGTCTCATTGCTGGGACAAATGTATAAAATTCGCACTGCAACCGCAACCCCGCCGTGGGTAAGTTCAATTTGCCTTGACATCGATTCTGAAAAAAACTAAACTGTTGGGAGGGTTTGGCGTTCCAGGTTCAGAGGTTTAAGGGTTCAGGGGGGATTCAATGAAGATTCAAAAGTTTGAAGAAATTCAGACCTGGCAATTGGCACGGGAATTCACCCGGAAAGTCTATCGGTTAACAGCTAAACCCGAATTCTCCCGGGATTTTGCACTGAAAAAACAGATACGGAATGTTGCCGGTTCATCCATGCATAATATTGCCGAAGGCTATGATTCCGGGTCAAATGCTGCGTTTATTCGATTTTTACGTTATGCAAAACGGTCGTGCACAGAAGTATCAGAGCCAACTTTATCTGGCTCAGGATGAGGGATAGATATCCATGGAAGCATTCATCGAAACTGACGAATTAGCCGGAAGCACCCGAGCTGCCATCAGAGGTTTCATAAATTACCTTATCAAATTAGAAACGCAGAAACTTACTACCCCCAACCCCTTAACCCCTAAACCAAACAACCTAAATGTTAAAAAACTGTTGACCTGCATAAACCGGAGGTAAGAATCATGTCGAATGCCTACTTTAAAGTTCCCCAGCCATATAATGAACCGATTAAATCCTACGCCCCGGGCACCCCGGAACGCAAACTGGTTAAAGAAAAATATCAGGAGTTGAAGTCCCAACAGATTGAGGTACCGTTGATCATCGGCGGTGAGGAAATTCGCACCGGCAAAACTGCGGAATTGAAGGTGCCCCATGATCATTCCCTGACCCTGGGAGTTTACCACAAAGCCGGAGAGAAAGAAGTGCAAATGGCAATTGACGCTGCCCTGGAGGCTCAGAAGACCTGGGCGACCATGCCCTGGGAGCACCGGGTGGCAATTTTTTTAAAGGCAGCGGACCTGTTAGCAGGACCCTGGCGAGCCACCCTCAATGCCGCTACCATGCTGGGACAGTCCAAGACTATCTTTCAGGCAGAGATTGATTCCGCCTGCGAGTTAATCGATTTCTGGCGGTTTAATACTTACTACATGACCCAATTGATGTCCGAGCAGCCTTATTCTCCCCACGGCATGTGGAACCGCCTGGAATACCGTCCCCTGGAAGGGTTTGTGTTTGCCGTGACGCCCTTCAATTTTACCTCCATTGCCGGGAATTTGCCAACTTCTCCGGCAATTGTCGGCAACGTGGTGCTCTGGAAACCGGCTTCCAGTGCGGTGTTCAGCGCCTACTACATCATGCAGGTGTTAAAAGAAGCCGGGCTGCCTCCCGGGGTGATCAATTTCATTCCCGGTTCCGGCGCCCAGGTGGGTACCCCGGTAATGAACAGCCCCCACCTTTCCGGAATTCATTTTACCGGTTCTACGGTCACGTTTCAGAATATGTGGCGCACCGTGGGGGAAAATATTTCCAATTATAAATATTATCCTCGCATTGTGGGAGAAACCGGCGGGAAGGATTTTATTTTCGTACACCATAGTGCGGATATTGATGCGGTGGTGGTCGCCGCTATCCGGGCAGCCTTTGAATACCAGGGGCAGAAGTGCTCGGCAGCATCCCGGATGTATATTCCCCGCTCCCGGTGGGATGAGTTTAAAGAAAAATATCTTGCGGAAGTTAAACAGATTAAAATGGGCGATCCGTTTGATTTTACCAACTTTATGACCGCAGTGATTGATAAAGCCGCTTTTCAAAGCATTGTCAGTTATATTGAATATGCGAAATCCTCGGAAGAAGCGGAGTTTATCACCGGCGGCGGATACGACGACAAAAAGGGCTGGTTTATTGAGCCCACCACCATCGTCACCACCAATCCCCGGTTTAAAACCATGGAAGAGGAAATTTTCGGCCCGGTGTTAACCATCTATGTGTATGAAGACGACAAATTTGATGAGACGCTGGAACTTTGCGATACCACCTCTCCCTATGCCCTCACCGGCGCCATCTTCGCCCGGGAACGGGATGTCATCATCAAGATGTCGGATGCCCTGCGCAATGCTGCCGGGAATTTTTACATCAATGATAAGCCTACCGCAGCGGTGGTGGGACAGCAGCCCTTTGGTGGCAGCCGGGCGTCCGGTACCAACGACAAAGCCGGCAGCGCCATGAACCTGCTGCGCTGGATGTCGGTGCGTGCCATTAAAGAAACCATGACTCCACCCCACGATTGGCGGTATCCGTTCATGGGGGAGGAGTAAGGAACACCTCACGCTCGGGTTAATCTTTATCTCAATGGAATGATACACTGAAAGCAGCATTTTTTCGCCCTTCTTCCCGCTACCCGGGGGGAAGGGCGCTTGTTATACAACAGAATAAATCCGTATTCGGAAGCGGATGCAACCGGATGCCCCTCTCGCGTGGGCGACGAAACGGAACCATCGCAGGAGTTGGGATCACTCTCCCTCGTTAATCCGCTCAATTTCCTCCAATGCCTTTTCCGCAGCATGTCGGAAATCTCCATCCCCATGATTGCGTGAAATCTCTTCCAGCACCTCTTTCGCCTCGTCCACGTGCAATGTGCCCAGCAACTCTATGGCATGTAGCTGAATGCCATAATTGGCGCTGCGGGCGTATTGCATCAACAACTGATGCAAGTCGGCATCCTGGGGAGCACAGCCTGCCCAGGCGCTTAAAGCGGCATTCCGTACATGCTGATTGTAAGGATACCGGCAATAGGGCTTGATGGTTTTGACCAGTTCCGGCTCACCAATGTGCTCAAAGGCGGACATACACGCCAGGGTAATTTCATCATACCAGGCAGACCGGCCTAATTGTTGGCGGATAAATTCCATATACTGTTTTCCGTTAACTTTGCCCAGGGAGATAATTGCTGCCGCCACCACGTCGCTGTGCGGGTCACTCCGAATGATCGCTTTCAGAGTTTTTGCGGCAAAGCGGGGAGGGAATTGGGAGAGGGCTAATGCCACCGCTTTCCGCACATGGTAATCGGGCGATTTCAAAGCAAGGGAGACGATCTGTTCCGCTTTTTGAGAGGTGATTTTTCCCAGGAGCAGCGCCGCTTCGGCTTGAATCCACCAGGGATTCTTTCCCCGGAAAATCCGGTTGAAGGTTTGAAACGTGCGGGGGTGTGCCGGAAAACGACTGACCAACTGCCGCAATGCCCGTACCCTGCCCGGGGATGCATCATGAAGTGCCTGGTAAAGCAATTCCGGGAGCGGCTTCTTGAAATGAATTTCCACCACCAGGTTACCACTGCCGTCTATGCTCACCATCTCCGGCTTTTCCGCTGAAGAGAGTAAAAAGTGTTCCTCCGGTTTCTCCACCCACAACGTATCTTTTTTGATGCCGGATGATGTTGCCATTGCCACTTCTACCGGCAGGGAGAACAAATTCTGCCCGTCCACCATGGGCTGCACCTGTTTGATGGTCAGGTCAACCAACTTTTTCCCGGGCAGGTACCGGTAATTCACCTCAAACACCGGATGCCCGCCGCCGTAAATCCAATCGTCAAAAAACCATTCCAAATTTTTCCCGGTGGCTTCCTCAATCGCTATTTGAAAATCATGACTATCCACATTTCCGAATTCATGCTGGTGGAGATAATACCCCAGGGCATGAAAAAAAGGTTCGTCTCCCAGAATATAGCGCAGCGTATGCAGGATCAGTGCACCTTTAAAATAGGTATGCTCTTGATTATAAATCTCGGAAACCGTGTCAAAGTAATGATATTCCAGCGGTCGAATAATATGTTCGCGATGTACATACTCCAGGTAACGGTCCAGGGCAGTGTGGCGGTCTAACATAAATTGTTCTTCGCCGTTCGCATGTTCATCCCAGAGCATCTGCGAATAGGTGGCAAAACTTTCATTCAGCCAGATGTAGCTAAGATTTCGGCAGGTCAGGTTATCCCCAAACCAGTGATGAGCCAGTTCGTGGGAGATGGTGGCGTCGGCGGTCCAGACGTTGTAATAATGGGTTAAGTCGGGTCCGAAGTTATCCGGCGCCGGTTGGTCCGGTTTACGCAGCACAGACGCGCGGTGCCCGGTGACCGTGGTATGTTCCATGGCGCCAATGGAAAAATTGGGCACCGCAATTTGATCATATTTTTCCCAGGGGTAGGAGTAGTTAAATCGTTTCGAGAAAAAATCCACCATGTCGGGGGTATTTCGGAAAGTATATGCCCCTTCGGCTCGGCGGCCATGAGGCACCCAGTAGCGAAGGGGCGTTCCGTTTTTTGCCGGAGCAAGTTCTCCTTTTTCAAATTTCCCGATATACACCACCAGCAGGTAGTTGGAATGGGGGAGAGATTCCTTCCAGTGAAACAGCCGGCTTTTTCCGGAAACCTCGGTGGTTTCGACCAATGTGCCATTGGAAATAACGGAATAGGGGAGGGGAACGGAAACAAGCATTTCCGAAGTAAATTTATCATTCACATCGTTGTAGATCGGCAGCCAGTTGGAATGCAGTCCCCCTTCTCCGTATGTATATACATAAGAAAGGGATTTTTCCGCCGGGTCCGTTACAAAATACATTCCGGCGGAGGGGGTGGCGCTGTAATCGATGGCGATGGTAAAAGTATCCTCGCGGCTAAAGTTACGGGGAAGGGTGATATGGAGCATTCTCGCATTGTTTTCAAACGTAAGCGCACGAGACGCATCGCCTTCCCGGAGGGAAACAGCGGAGACATTCAGATGATAAGCATCCAGTGAAAAATGATTCAGCGATTGCAGGGGGCTGGCAATCAGGGTCACCGTTCCGGAAACATGCCTGGTTTGGGGAATAATGGTAAGTTGTGCTTTGTAATGGAGAATATCTATCTCCCGTTCCCGGTCTGTGTGATAGCTGCCTCCGGGGAGTTGCTGGCAGTTACCGGGGTAGGGAAGTAATGCCAGTGTGCTCACCATTAACAATCTAACAACAATTCGCCATGCAATCATGAGGATCTCCGGATTATGGATTCGAAAAGTAGTTTGTTGCTCGGTAAGATACGAAAATGGAGGGACATTGCCAATCTTCAAAAGGGGGAGCCAGGGTAAAAAGAACGCCTGCCGGTTCAATTCCGGAACAGACAGGCGTTCGGGTAAAATGGATGTATGGGATCTGCCTGGTTACAAATCCCCGCCCAGGGAGATATACCAGATAGGTTTACTGGAGCGATCCAGGTTATAATTCCAGGCAACATCGATTCGCAGCAGGAAATAGAGAAAATACACTCTTGCGCCAATGCCATACCCGCTGACCAGGTCTTTAAAGACCCGCTTATTATTTTCATCAATGGTGGTTGCCCGCCATTTGCTGGTGTTGTTCCAGGCAGAACCGATGTCATAAAACATCACCCCGCGGACATTGAACAGGCGTAATGGCGGAAATCCCAACCCCAGGAATTGAATTAAGGAAAACCGGAATTCCATGTTTGCCAGGGCGTAACGGGTACCGATTTTTTCGTAGAAAAACGCCCCGCGCAAGGGGGTAATGAACCGGGAAAAGAAAACATCTCCGATGTTATCGGTCCGCAGCCCGCCCCGTGTTTTAAAATTGATCCAGTTGTCTATGCCGCCCAGGAAAAATCGTTGCGGATCGCTGCCGTAGCTGGCACCGCCGGTTAAGCGAAACGCAAAATTGTAATCCCGATTGACCATGAAATATTTCCGGTAATCAAAGGAAATGGTGCGAAAATCCCGGCTTTGACTGCTGTATTTGGGACTGGCGGTGAAGCTGACAGAATATCGGCTGCCATCCACCGGACCGGTAAATCCCCATAAAACAGAATCGTGCACATAGGAAAGGGTGGGGAGAATGGTGGTCACCTTCTGGTCCGGGAGGTTACGGGTCAAATTCTCCAGGGTGACATTATACCAATTAAAATCCAGTTCCATCCGGTTGAATTTGCTGAAAGGATAGGAAAACAGCAGATTGAGTCCGTAATTGCGATATCGTTGTAAATCAAATCCGTTGTTCGAAAAGAAATATGCCAGGTGATACCCGCCGATCCCGATACTCACCCGCCGTTTCAGGTACAGGTATAGCAAGCTGATATCACTGTTTTTTAAATCGGAAACCAGGTTCAGATTTAGCAATATCTGGTGATCCCCTAATAAATCACTAAAAGCAAAAGTGGTATAGCCGGAAAATCCGAAAAAAGTATTATACCCGGCGGAACCGGTGACCACATCCGGGCTGAATTTAAGTTTATACTTTCGAATTTTATATTCACCGTTCTCGGTTTGATAAATGTTCTCGGACAATTCCACTTTCTTTTTCTTCTTCCCCTCTTTATTCCGTACTTTGTAGCGGTTAAATACGTAGCGACTATAATCTTCCGGAACCGTTCCACGTACTTCTTCTTTTTTATTTGTGTCGCTTTGATTTTTTTGCGGTTTCCAGTCACGGGCATATACCGGTAAGCGGTCTCCCCTCATTTCCGCCATAAAGTGGGTATCCTGCAACTGAACTTCTTCCAACTCCAGCGGGTTATTTAACATGTAGATATCAAATCCCCCTTCAAAAAAGGTGGTAAATACCATTTTGTTGGCGTTTTTATCCCAGTGTGCCTGCAGAACCCCGCTGATGATATTGGTGACCGGGTAATCTCGACCGGTTTCAAGCTCGTGAATAAACAAATTGAAAATGCCATTCTTATCGGCAGTGTAAGCAATCCGATTCCCATCCGGAGAAAATTGAGGATTGGCTTCCTCCCAGGGGGTATCGGTGATGCGTTCAATTTCCCCGCTTTGAACATCCACAATATAAATATCCCGCTTGTCAAAATTGAATTGGCTCATGTGAAAATCTTCGGGAACTTGCGATGGAGAGAGATACCCTTTGCGGTCGGAAACAAATACGATTTTTCGGCTGTCAGGAGACCAGGAGGGTTGATCATCGGAAAAAATATCATTGGTCACCTGGGAGATTTTTCGAGTCTTCAGGTCAAAGATATAAATATCGCTGGTTTCATTTTTGTTGCCCACAAAGGCAATTTTGCTGCCATCGGGAGACCAGGCGGTGGTAAAAGCCCCATCCAGATTTAATTTGTGTTTTTTGATTTTGCCGGATTTTATATCCACTATATAGATGGCATCCCGGGAGCCGCTTTTGGCAGCAAAGGCAATTTTGCGCCCATCGGGACTAAAACTGATTCCGGGGCGCAGGAAATGCAGTTCCTCAAAGCTCTCGGAGCGTTGACCTTTTACCAGGGTTTTGATGATTCTGCCATCCAGGGCGGACATCAAATAGATGTTTTGATATCCTTTCCGGTCGGAAATAAAAGCAACCTTATCCCCATTGGGAGAAATGATGGGGCTAACATTCAGAAAATTGTTGATCTTACGATGGTTGGTTAAACGCTTGGCGATTTCCATCGGCTCTTTGCGGTCGGCAACATCCGGCCAGTATTGACGTTTTAAATACAAATGCCACTTATGGGTAAATTCATCATAACCCATGCCAACGGAAGATCGCAGCACTCGTTCAAAACTAACTTTTCCGCGCATTTTATGCATGATTTCGCCAATTTTCCCCCGCCCGTAAGTACTGGCAATGTAGCGGAAAACCGATGCCCCCCCCTGGTAAACCAGATAGTATTGCAGACTCCGCAAATCCGGCATGTAATTATTCAACACCGCATCGCGCACAATCATGTCCAGTTGGGTTGTCCAACCGGTGGATTGGAATTCCGCCAGACCCTCGGCAAACCATATTGGTGCCGGCGTTACCTCCCCCACAATCAACGATTGGATGGACCC
Source organism: uncultured Calditrichaceae bacterium (assembly GCA_964471235.1). GTDB lineage: Bacteria > Calditrichota > Calditrichia > RBG-13-44-9 > J075 > CAYYGL01. The sequence continues at coordinate 15,353 of CAYYGL010000061.1, read as the reverse complement.
TCCATAAATCATGTCATTCATCACCGCATGCACCAACTCATGATGAATCACATGACGAAATTGGGAATAGGAGCCTTCAAAGGGAACCACGATCCGATTTTTATAAAGTTCGGTTACCCCGCCGATGCCTTCATCCAGGTATGAAATCACCACATTGGTTTGCTGCCAGTCGTTGTGAGAATTATAAACGATAAAAACAATTCTTTCCCGGATGTCAAACTTGAAATCTCGTTTTAATTGCACATAAGCACTTTCAGCGACTTCGGCAGTAAATTCCGCCAGTTTCTGCCCCCCTTCGTAAAAATACACATCAAAGTGGGTTGACTGGATATAATACCACTTAAAGTTCTTATAATGAACCTTGTTTTTGCCAAAACCCTGGGCATGTGCGAAGATTGATAGCAGAATCATGAACAATAAAGCCAGGATGCGAGAAAACTTCATTTTAAACTCCCTGAATAAAATGTACGGATAAATAAAGTTACATTTCGTTTTATTCAAAAACACCTATTTTGTTCAATTGCGAAGCGGCATCATCCCTGATGGCAATATGTTCGACCGATGTGAGGTCAATTTTTAATCTTTTCGGGCGTTTCACCGTAAGTTTTATTACATTCTATTCTAAATAAACCAGTGGATAACGGGTAAGCTTGATCATCACCCCAATCGAAGATCAGAAGTTAGATGGCTGGAGAACAGGTACCCTCATAAATTAACGGATTTAATTTAACCTATCCCAAAGGAAAATTCAACTTTTACCCGGCAGAATTTTTATTTTCGATGTAGAGTTTAAGTTTGTTCATTTTCCTGGCAGTTTGAAATTTACCGTCATACTCTCCACCTGAAAAACCATCGTAGATGGTGAATTCGTGTAAAAAACTGAAATGTATTTGCCGGTCCGGTGTTAGAAAAAAGAATGGTTGTGATTCAATTTTGTGTTAAATTTGATTCTGTGGGAGAAACGGCGTGCCGTTCTGGGAGGAGGCCGTTGTTGTGGGTAGAACCCCAAAAATCACTTTAAAATGGCGGTGGGATAATGATGAGGTTTGGATGGGAATTTCTTTTCGTGATGTTCATGCTCATCGGGAGTGCTGTTGGCACCCGGGCACAAGATCAGCCCCTGCCGGATGTTCCCTGGGATTCCCTGATGGCATCGATTAAAATGGTCGATTCCTCGCTGAAACCCGATTCAGTGAAAGGCGCATTGCTGCGGCAATTGTTTGAGTCTTACCAGATCACCATGGAGCATTATCAGCAATTTTACCGGAAAATCATGAGCGATTCACCCCAGCAGCAGACCCGGTTTCTCAAACGGGTTAAGGAAATTTTGGAGCATAGGGTGAAGAAGGAATTTCAAGTTTATAGACAATCGAAGCGGAAGCCGGTTTCCGGGGGAAAATCCGCTCCATAAATTTTTTCTGTTCGAGTGTGCATATTTTTTACTGTTAGAGGTGTTTCCCGGGTGTCCGGACGATTTCATCTCTGGCTGATCACCGCCGGTTTTCCCGAAGGTGGTTCCCTCCGATTCATTCATCTAATTTTTAATCTGTAAATCCTTGATAGAACGCACGAAACTTGCATTTTATTTTTTTATCATATATTCAAGCATCAAAAGTTCCGTGAATGGCATAATAATTGTAAAAAACACCAGGGATGTTTCAAATAAAAGCGAGAAGAAGTGATGAAACAATGGTTTCGTAAACACCCGAACGAGGCGCCCGCCGCCGGTACAAAAAATGGTGACATCTCTGTTGCCCTGGCACGAAAACTGATCACCTACCTGGAGAGTCAGATTTCTTCCCCCAAACGCGCCACCGCCATCATGTCCCAGATTGCTCGCTTTAAAGAACTGCCGCCGACTTATCAACAGAAGGAACTGCCGGCACTGTATCTTAAAATTGAAAAGTATCTGACTGAACAGGATCCGTTACAGAAGTTTACCCGCAGCCAGCTTCGGAAAACGGTAAGATACCGCTACGAAGCGCTGATGGAGTTGTTCAACTTCAAGTTAATCTTTGAACCCCGGGAGATTCAGGAAATTTTACTCAGCCAGCAATTACTGAAAAATGTTCTCCTCCAGGCGGTGCATGATCACCAGAACAACGGCACCGAATTTTTGAATGAAATCGGGGAGTGGCTCTATCGCATCCCGGATGTGTTTGATCGCCCCATTCCATTCCAGATTGCCGATAAATTACCGGACACACCCGAAGAATGGGTTCCTCTGCTCATTCGTTTTTCACATAAGCTCTACTCCTATTTTGAAGAAGTCTGGGGAGAGAGGTATGCGGCATCATTATATGATAAGAGTTACCGGGAACTGGCGGAAAACTATAGCGCCCTGAGCAGTTTTTCGGTAATCATCCAGTTACTGCCGGATAAACTGCTGGATACCGATAAAATCGGCTTGTTGAACAGCGAACAGTTGCGAAGTGTTTTTCTGCGCAAACTGAATCATCTGAAAAGGGTGAATGATGAATTGATGCAGAAAAACGAAGAATTACAGGAAGCCAAAGACGAACTGACGGTGGCTCAGGATACCGCAATTGAATCTATCCGCCTTTTCCATGCGGTGTTGAATACCGTGGACGAAGGCATTGTGACGATTGATGAACAGGGGAAAATTATTCTTGCCAATGAGTATGTGTTAAACATGTTTGGTTATAAAGAAGCGGAATTGGTGGGGAAGAACGTTCAGGTGCTGATGCCCAATAAATACCGGGAACAGCATCAAAAGGGCATGGAACGCTACCTGAAAAAGCGACGTTCCCGTGCTCTGGGGCAGCGGCTGCTGCTGGAAGGGCTTCGTAAGGACCATACGATCTTTCCGCTGGAAATTACCATTACCGAGAGTCAGGTCTCCACCCACATTTTTTTTACCGCGGCAATGCGGGACATTTCCCAGGATTTGAAACAGGAGCATGAACACAAAAAGATTGCCGAGGAGTTGCGGATTTCCGAACATCGCTTAAAGAGTTTTGTACAGGCGTCCCCGGATATCGTATTTACCCTTTCGCTGGACGGGAATTTTACGTTTTTGAATCCGGCATTCGAGAAAATTACCGGCTGGAAAATTGAAGAGTGGATCGAAAAGCCGTTTACCCGGTTAATCCATCCGGATAATGCCCCGAAGGTGTTGAGAATTTTTCAAAATGTGCTGCAAGGAGAATCGCCTCAACCCCTGGAATTGCGTTACCGGCTGAAATCCGATAAGTATGCTGTCGGGGAATTCGTGATTAAACCGCAGCATGTCAGTGGAAAAATTGCCGGTGCCATCGGCGTCGCCCGGGATATTACCCGGCTGAAAAAATTAGAAGGTGCTGTTCGTCTGAGCGAAAAGAATTATCGCCGGGTATTGGAAGACTCCCCGGAAGCAGTGGCAATTTACCGGGATGGTGAACTGCTGTTCGTTAACCGGGAATTTGCCCGGTTAATGGGGGCATCCGATTTTTCCCAACTGGTACATCAGCAACTGTTGGACTTTATTCACCCCGATGACCTGCTCTCTGTGAAAGACCTGTTAGACCACCTGAAAGAAGAAAACAGCCTGAGCGAAATGGTTTCCGTTAAAATCCGGTTGTTGAACGGTTCGGAACTGGAAGCGGAATTGATGGGAACCCCGGTGTATTATGAGGCGCAAAAAGCTGTTCGTTTGATTTTGCGCACCCGGCATACGCCCGTTGCTGACAGCGAAACGGTAACAACGTTAAACGCCCAGTTCCAAAAATTGGTAAAAAGCACCTCCCAGGCGATCCTGATTCAGAATGTTGCCGGGATGATCATGGATGCCAATTCAGCCGCCTTAGAATTGTTGGGAGCCGGGGATGAATCTTTGGTCGGAAAGAGTTTCTTGCAGTTTATCCCGGAAGAGCAGAAAGAAGCAACCATCCCCCAATTGAACGCTTTGTTTGAAGAAGATGCCGATACCTTTCAAACCAAACTACTCCGATTTGACGAGCAGGAAGTGGAGGTTGACGTGCAGGCATTTTTTATCAAATGGAATGGGAAACCGGCAACTTTGATCAGTTTGACCGATATTGCCGATCCGACCTTAAGCAAGCGGGAGAAAATTCTTCAGTTTGCCGAGGTGAAAAAGCTGCGGAACCGGTTGAAACAAGTGGGAGAATTGATTCCGGTGTGTGCTTCCTGTCAGCAGATCCGGGATGATGAACGTTACTGGCAGCAGCTGGAAGAATTTATCGCCGAGCGCGGCAATGTTACCCTGCTTCGCGGCATTTGCCCGGAGTGTGCTGCCCAAAATTCCCATCCGACTGTGGAACACGCTAAAAACGGCACAAAGTAGTTCATACCGTATATCCGGTTTTCAGCAGAAAGCCCCGGGGGTTCACCTACCACCGGGGCTTTTTTGCAGTTGAACGATGGGGCTTATGCAAGAGGATGGGAGGGTGAGGTGAAAAAACAACCCCTGAACCATGAATAAGAACGAATGACATATAAAACATCAAATTTGCAGGTAAAGCTGAAGAGTTACCATATTTTTTAAAATAACGTGAGTTCGACGTCACTTGAAGCAGAACCCAGATGAAACAGATAACGCTGATTGACACGGATGATGGGTCATCATATTAAAACATCTGCGAAAATCCGGGTCTATCCGCATTTTATTTTTTATGGCGAACGAACGTTTATCATAACAACTCTGCGACTGCCGCGTCTCTCTGCGGTTGCTCCCGCACTCTCGACGTGATCATGGGGTGAGGAATTAATCAGGTTATATTGCTCAAACTCCGGGATGGTTTTGAACCGTTACAAACCAAAGGGCGTCATGATGGCATGACTGTTCCGACCGTTACCCATATTACAAGCTGCTGATAGCAATCGCCTGTTATCGTAAGAAAAGGAATCTGAAAATACCCCGCTATTGTGATTCAAGGAAGTTGCTTCACCAAAAGGGATTATCTCTTGGTTCGGAGGAGCCATAAACCGTTTTGAACCCAAGATGGGGAAGTGGCTGATCTTATATCTTTGTCAGGGTATGATGCTTGAAAAACAATAAGAGTGGAATAGTATAAAAGGTAGAAAAAATTTGCAAACAACGGAAAATCCCTCCCAACTGAGAAACATCATCATGGCTGACGGTTAAAATTGCTCATCAGTTGAGAATGAAGAGATACAACTCTGCCTAAGAAAATTTTGTTTAAACACCCTTTAGTAAAATCCTGGCAAAAAGCATACTGCTTTGCAGAAATCCAATTCCCGTATTAAAACAAAATGTTATTGAGTGCTTCCATGTTTTCCTCAACCCGGTCGACAAAGATTTCGGTTTGGAGGATGGGGGGGACACCGTTATATCGTTTTACCTGACTCCACCCGGCGTTCCAGGCAGCCGCCATCAGGAGATACTGCTCATATTCATCTGCTTCTGGAAAGTAACGTTGTATCAAATCCCTGAGCCATTCGAGATGTTGACAAGTTATTTCCAGACAGATTTCCGGATCAAATAATTGATCAATTTCCAAATTCGGCATATAATCCAGAGCTGTGCTGTATTTCAGTTGCGTCAATCCACGACAATTTGATGAACTGATGGCAAATTGGTTTCCCCTGGATTCCGCCTGTATTAATGCCAATAAGAAAATTTCATACAGGTTGTGGTGAACCGCTAACTTATGAACCAAAGGCTGATAGCGTAAGACCCCGGAGAATTTGTCGTCGGTAAAACGACTTTTTTGATTTTTATAAGTGGGTGAATAACATCCGAGTTGAAAAATAAAAAAAGCAAGCAAGGGAAAAAAATATATTCGGGAAAAACAATTCACAATCATAAGAAACCTCCCTTATTTTGATTTTCAAATTAAATAATAATAATAATATTTTCCGTTATGTCGGGATTTAAACATCCTCTTTATTAAATAATGCCCGCCAGGAAAAAAAATTAATCTTTGTTATTTTTTTTCCAAACTTTTCTCATTTCGCCGGCATTATATAATAAAGGGTGTTGGTTTACTCATCTATTCCATTCACCTTTTGATAGGGAGCTGTGAGGTGGAAAACCCGGAAGTCTTTGACATATTGGGATCGGTGGATTGGCAAAAGTTAATTCTCCAATTAACCGTATATACAATTAATCTGGCGAAATGTTATCATTTCCCGGACAAGTGTATAATTTTGCCCAAGGGAAAATCTGTGGAAGATTTGGTTTTTGAAGCAATAACAAAAGTCTTTACCGGGGAACGAAAATGGAATCCGGATGCAGTAGAATTAAAACCTTTCCTCAAAGGGGTCATTAAAAGCCTACATAGTCACCTCTATGATTGTCCGGAGTACTCCCGACGAGATTATCATGATCCTTCAGATGACGATTTTTTTCAAGTCGGTGCTTTCTTACACCTCACATCTACCGAAACATCTGAGCAGCAAATGTATGTTGAACAGTTTAAAGAATACCTGGTGCAGAGCGCCTGGGATGAGATATCAAAGCAAATTATTGACTGCCTTCTTATGGAGATGAACCGAAAGGAAATTATAGAGGAATTAGAACTCTCTCCCGATGCAGTGAGCAGGTATATCAGAAAAATTCGTATAATTGCGGAAGAATTTTTAAGATAAGGAACCGAAGAAAAATTTAAGTGACGGAGTAGCCATGACAAAACAAAACACTTCCCATAAACCGCCCGGTTTTCTGCTGCATTTATTCGAAATGTTTTCGGAAGAAATTGAAGAAGATCCTGAAGCGCTTAAGCAGTTCTTGGAAGAAAATGAAATTGATATGGAGGAATTGCAACGGAAGGGGAATGAGTTAATAGATGACTTGAAAGAAAGTTATCAGACAATTTCTTCACGAAATAACGATATACATAAACCTTATCCACTTTCTCCTGAAAAAACATGTTTGAAGCTGGGTGAAAAACTTACGCCAATAGAGTCCCTCTCATTCTGGGAGAGGATAAAATATCGGATTCGTCGGAAAATAACACGAGTTTGCCAATTTTTTCTACCCATTAAAGTTTCGGGAGTGAGCCAGGTTCGGATTTTTTTAACCCGTACCGGTCGGATTTTTTTTGATGGCTCCCCGGGAACGGTTCTGCTTTTGATTGGTTTTATGGTAATTGTTTTGCCGCTCTATTTTTTCGGCTTCCGGTATTACGGTTTTGACACTCTTTCAGGATTATTTTATACCGTTGTTTTGTTCCTCTCGTTCTGGCTAGTAGGTGGATTGTTGGCTTATCAATTATTAAGACATCTTCCCCCGGAGGAATATGCCAGGATTTTGATTGATGGTTATCCCATCCCTGCAACCATCCAGTTGGTAAGCAATGAAATTAGAAAGATGGCAGCAAGCTTCGTGGAACATACAGATGCCAGATTCCTGGCTCAAATGGTTTCGAATATTTTAGAGATGTCGGAATGGCAGGATATTAAACAAATGATACAACAACAAGAAAAACAAATCCGTACGGGGGTCGAAAGCCTCTGCTGGTTTGTTGAGAAGCAATATCCGGTGATTCAACGGGTTCTGGCATTAAAGCGATACTCGGCAAAACAGTTGGGCATCCCGGAAAGACGGATGTGTGATTATATTTTTCAATTCAGCCCAACCATTTATCATAACCGGATTTTAAAGATGGTTGCCAATTGGAAAGAGGTATTGGATATTTATCCCAGTGTTGATTTGTCCCCCTATTTAGAAGCGCGACTAAGAGCCTTGTTCCAGGAGAATCAGAGAATCATGAGAAAAATCAAAAGGAGACTGCAATATCAATATGATATTTTGGAATATACCGATCTCCATTATTTTATGCATCGCTTCGTAACCGATGTATCCATTTCCGGAGCAGTCAAAGAATATACCCGGGCGATATCTTATCTGGCAAGAGGAGCGCTGAGTGAATTGGAAAATTTCCCGACTCACTCAAAACATCATTTAAATTCCATTCTGGAAAGACTGAATAAACGCCTTGGTTTTATTTACTTTAAACAAAGAGCCCGGGGTGGTTTTGACATCCATTATAGTTGTTATCGACTTTGCCGGTTATATAGTAGCGAACGATTTTATATCCAAAAGCAGTTAGAAACCCAGGCTGACATCCTGAAGAAAATAATTGATGACCCACAGGGTGATTTTATTATAGCCGATTATGGTACTGCTCTCGCTCAATTACACTCTCTGTCTACCCTTTTTGATACGGTTACCATGGTACTAGAAAAATGTCGGAATGATATCACGGAAAAATTTAAATCATTTTATACAGAGTGGCTTCAAGGTTTACCCGGGAATGACCAGGAGCAGCCGCGATTGATTATAACCCATAGTTATAGCAGAACAGTGCGAGAGGTATTAAAACGGGTGGTGCTGGCAGAATCCTCAGACTCTTTTCCGTTTCAAACTCCGAATCGGCCCAAACTTTTTATTCTGAAACCCAAGGGGGAAGATGATTTTAAAGCGAGATTGATGATGTATGACTTAAAAGAAGGTAGCCACCCCCAGGATTTGAAAAACACGTTCCCCGGCGTCGATAAATTGATGAAACAAACGAAAATTATGATTGTTCTCGGCGCGGAGTGTTTTGATAATGACCGCTGGGTGTTCCATCCCCAGGGGGTAAGTGACTATTTAAAGACGTTGAGAACGGTGACAAGGGAGAATGGCACGGAATTAACTGTAGTGGTGATTGCAGAAAATTATAAATTCTATCATCGCCTGGTGGAATTACCGGAATATTACCAGGATAGATTTGACAATATCTCTCTCTATGAACCGGATCTGATTGATGTGATTATCAGTGATAAAGAAATTATAACTCGTAAAGACTCACCCGCTTCAACAAAGATTTATAACTTGATGTTGTCAACCATGCTGCCAGCGATGCGGACATACTGAAGCACCGAGGCAGGTGGACAGTGGTTAATTTATCATCAGAATGATTCAATTGAGAGAGACATATTATTTACACACATTACCTTCGGTTTTCATTGTTGATTCCTACCAAAGTATATCCCGGAAAGTGAAGAAGAGCTATTCGACTTCCCGGGATATATCAGAAGATTGCTAAACTGTTGTGTGTATTTCTTATAATTTTATTCTGTTTCCACTTTGTGCTTTAACCGCCCTAACATTTCATTGGCATCTTTCACCTGTGCAGTCAGGTCTTCCTTGCTTTGCGGCGAAGATTCCGTGTAACGCTCTTCAAACCAGACTCTGGTGCCATTGGCTGTTTTTGACAATTTCCAGCGGCAATTACAGATATAACTTCCGTTTGCCGGGTCCAGATTAAATCTCAACTCCTTTTGGGGAGTTGCTCGAACCAGCATAAAACGACTCGGGTCCCCCCACACTTTGACCCGGGCGTCGCTGCCCACCTGAGTAAACTTTTTAGCCCCACCAAGATATTCATACCCCATAATCTCTGTAAATTGGGGGGCATCGGTTAACAGTTCCCACACCTTCGCCGGGGATGCCTGAACGATGATTTCCCCGCTGAAACGTTGCCCGGTCAATTGTTGGTTCTGTGTCTGTGCAAAAGAGAATTGCAAGAGAAAAACAAACAGTACGCTACAAATGATAAAAAACATACGAGACATGAGAGCCTCCTTTTTTAATTTAGTATTGATAAATTAAATGAATTAATCCGAATCCCAATTGGGCATTCATGCCGTGGGTTGAACATTTTGATTCATCCGGAAAAGATTCGCCGGATCGTATTTATTTTTCAATTGCACCAATCGGTTCCACACTTCCCCGGTGTATGCTTCTTTGACCCGATCCGCTCCTTCCTCACTAAGGAAGTTCACATATACCCCATTTGCAAACGGTTGAGTGGAACTATGAAAATTCCTTGCCCAGGCAAGGCATCTCGCATCGTCGTCGTCATCCTGCCAGCGCCCGTGAATATTCAACACAAAAGGCGTCTTCCGATGGGCAAAGGCGGTCTCATTCTCTGGAACACGGCTGGGCGCCCCTTCCATGTGCGGGATAAACACTTCACATTCCCCTGTGGGCATCTTCTCGGCAAATGTGATGATTAGATCAATGGCTTCATTGGAAAGTTCCATTAGATGATGCGACTTCCAGTAATTACGGGCGCCATGGGGCACCAGACCGTCAAAGCCGGCTTGCCAGCCCGCCCAGGGGTTCATGCCAATTGCTTCCCCATGTGGATTCCCAAATTCCCGAATTGGTTTGATTAATTTCTCGCCTTCTTCCCAGTCTCCCAGATAGACAAAGGGTACTACGATCACCATCTGCCCGTGAACCGTTTCCGGAAGAAAGGGCAGCGGCGGAGCATGACGAATCACCATCCAGACCGTCATCTCATCCGGAAGGGTTCGGACATACTCGCTGTGAAACTGGAGATATTGTTTGGCGTCTTCGAAGCGTTGAATGATCAAACCAGAAAACACTTCCGTGCCAATATCGGCACATTGGAACTGGAAAGAGGTGACAATGCCGAAATTCCCACCGCCACCGCGTAGTCCCCAGAACAGATCGGCATTCTCCTTTTTGCTGGCCGTTAAAACCCTGCCATCGGCAGTGACCACTTCGACGGAAATCAGGTTGTCAATGGAAAAACCATGTTTCCGACTAATCCAGCCAAAACCGCCGCCCAGCGTTAAGCCCGCTACCCCGGTATGGGAAACAATGCCGGCCGAGACTGCCAGACCATAGCGCTGAGTCGCTTCATCCACGTCGCTTAACAGGCAGCCACCTGCCACGCGCACGGTTTTATTCTCCGGGTCAACTTCTACCGAACGCATTAAAGAGAGATCAATCATGATGCCCCCGTCGCAGACCGCATTACCGGCTACATTGTGACCGCCGCCTTTTACTGCCACCAGCAATTTGTTCTCCCGACTAAAATTCACTGCCTGTGCCACATCGTTTGTGTTCCGGCAGCGTACAATCAGCGCCGGCTTCCGATCAATCATTCCATTCCAGATTTTGCGGGCTTCCTCATAACCATTGCCGCCGGGTTGCAGCACTTCTCCTTTTATGCTTCTGGATAACGCTTCCACCGCCGCAATATTTACCCCGTTTTTGCGAGGGGGGTTCGATTTATTCTGGAAACTCATCACTTTCCTCCTTAGTTTGATTATTTTCTTGAAAAGCGACAGCCACCGAGGTCATCGCTTTTCTTAATTTGATTGTCAATATAAAGCGTAACCGTTCTTAAAGCGTTCTAAAAAGCGTTCTGAGGAAAAAAATGTTAGAATGAATTAGAAAGCAGGTTCATAAGGCGGGATTTCGGCGCTATCCCCCGGGTAGGGGATGAGACAACTTTATTTGAGGGAAAGATCTTGATTTTTAAAATTGGTGAAGTGAAGGCTGATGACACTACCTCTTGTCGCAATTCCGGATAACGCAAAGGATTTCCTGATGGCCGATGCATCATCTACTTTGAAAACTTAAAACCATCTGCTACCGGAAATCTTCTGGTTTTGCACAAATTAATCATTTCTCACCTCCAGTGGCTCACCAGAGTTTCGGCTTCCTTCAAATCGCTGGCGTTTCTCCCTTTACGAAACCAGCCATTTATTTCATTGAACAGTTGTTCGGCTTCCTCCTGGCGATTCCTGTTTTCCAGGAATCGTTTCAGATCACAGGCGGCATGCAGGGCAAACCCCCTGGCTTTCTGGCGATGCGCTATCTCAATTGCTTTGCGGAACGATTCTTCCGCCAGAAGATGCTGATTCGATTTATCCTTCATGGAAAGAATATTCCCTTTCAGACGATAAAGCTCGGCTTCCTGCCAGCGTTCTTCCTGGGCTTTTAGAGCCCCCAGAGCTTCATTCACGACCGATAATGCCTGTTCGCCGCGATCCAATTTTGCCAGATTCAACGCCAGCAATCCCCGATAATAGGTTGTTCCGACGGATGAACCGGTCGCTCGAAAATGGGCAAGCCCGGAGCGCATTTGTTCCAGACCTTGTGAGTTACGATTTTGCTCAAACATTGCCCAACCCAATAAAATACGGCTTTGAGTGGTAAAATAAGGAAATTGGAATTTCCGGGAGTATTCCATGGAAATCGCGCTATGTTCCAATGTCGTCTCCACATCTCCCCGAAGGTTGTGTAACCAGGCACACCAGTGTAAGGCATAAGCGCGACTGAATGGATGATTCAATTTTTCCGACAGGGATAACGCTTTTTCTGCTTCCTCTTTCGCCTGATAGGGATAACCCAATTTCCAGAGTACCATTGCCAGGCGAATGCGGCAGACCACATCGGGGTCCTGACCATAATGCGTAATGTGGGCTTCATGCTTATGGGAAGAATTGGGTTGAAGCGCTTTTTCCAGATGGTGCCGGGCGCTGGTGAAATTTCCCTGCCAGTGGTAGGTCACGCCGAGAACGTAATGGGCTTCCACCAATACGACTTCATCGCCCGTTTGTTGGGCTTGTTGTAAAAGTTCTTTCCCCAGAGATTCAACCGCCAGAATTTCCCCGGTCACCAATTTCCCGATGGCAAGGGCACGTAAGATGGGAACATGGGTGGGTTCTTTCAATTGATGACAAAGAAAATGCACCCGATGGCAGGTATTATGTACTTCCTTAGCCCCGTAGCCTTTTGCCTGTACCAGTGGTGGAGCGATTGCCAATGACAGCGCCAGCTCTTTCCGGCTTCGTTCTTCATGTTCCGGCAGTCCCATTACCAGCTCCAGCCCTCGTTGCAGATATTCAATTGCTTCGTTGTTTGCATACAACTGTCGGGAGGCTTTACCGGCACGTTCGTAATAATCGATGGCTTTTTCGATAACGCCCGCTTTTTCGTAATGAATTGCCAGCCGGGCGCTGATGTAATCGATATTCGGGGCATGGAGGGATTCCAGCGCCTGCGCCACCCGGCGATGCAGCAACCGCCGCTTGCTTTCACTGATGGCGAAATAAGCCACTTCCCGAATTTTATCATGACTGAAATCATAATCCGTTGCTCCCTGTTCCCGAATGATCCGTCGCAGCAACAATTCTTCCAACACCTCAATCAATCGCTCTTCATCGTGTTCGCAGGCGTTTCTCAAAACCGGAAAGTTAAAATCATGACCAATTGTGGCCGCTAATTCCACCAATTTCTGTGCTTCCGGGGATAGCTGCATCAATCGGTATTGAATGACGGATTGAATGCGGGGAGGCAGCGGAGAGAGCAAAGCATCCTCGGGTGGTACTTCTTCGGTGGCTTGCAATTCCGCCAATCCGGCGCGACTCATTTCAACCACAAATAAAGGATTGCCTTCGGTTTCCTGATAAAGCCGTTGAGCCAGATGATCGGCTATTTCTTTGGTAGTGATCGTTGCAGCGAGACGGGCGGTTTCCCGGGCATTCAAAGGGGAGAGTTCCAGTTTTGTCAGATGACCACTGCGTTGCAAATCGAGCATCAGGGAAATCAGGGCTTTGTTTTCGTTTACCAGTTCGCTCCGTACGGTGCAGAGAAGCAGCATTTTCGCCTGATCGTCGAAGCGGAGCAGATAGTGCAGCCACTCCAGCGTCTCCTGATCGCACCATTGCAAATCGTCAATCACCAGCAGCAGGGGCTGGGGAGCCATTAGAATCGCCCGTACCAGGGCTTCAAAAAATTGCTGCCGCTGCCAGGCTTCCATCAACGGTTGCAAAGGTTCCTGGTTGGGTAGTTTGTTGCGCAATTCCGGCAGAACGCGCGAAACCTCCTTTAACCAGACATCATCCAGCGAAGATAGAGCCGCCTGGAATTTACCGGTGCGCAGCCAATCCCGCACCGGGGTAAACGCCAATCCCCCTTCGGCAGCATAAAAACGGGTATGAGCCGTTGTACCGCCCTGCTGCTTCACCCAATCGATCAGTTCCTCTGCCAGGCGGCTTTTACCGATGCCCGCCTCGCCCATAATCCACAACATTTGCGGAGGATTCTGTTCCACAGTTTGCCAGGTATCACACAGTTGTTCCCATTCCCTTTCCCGCCCGATCAGGGGAATACTATCATCAGACCGGGATTGACTTCCGAGTTGCTGCGGGGCAAGCTCGTCGGACATTTCCAGCAGGCGCTGATAAAGCTCTCGAATTTCCCTGCCCGGTTCAATATTCAGCTCTCTGCGGAGCACTTTCCGACACTCGCGGTAAACATTCAGCGCCGCCGCCCGGTCATGATTCAGAGCATGTACTCGCATTAAGGCGCCATAAGCTTTCTCCTGAAGGTCATCTTCCTTTATCCAGCGCCGGGCGTAACGCACCGCCTCCGGGTATGCCCGTTGACGTTCCAGAAGTGCCATCACTTTTTGCAAAGCGGTAAGATATTGCTGGCGCAGACGATCCCGAAAAGGTTCAATCCACTCCTGGTAACATTCCGGCAGCAAATCGCCCTGGTAGGAATCCAGGGAGGTTTTCAAGGCATGGAGTTCGGCGGTCTGATCCTCAGCCTGCGCGGCTTGCTTTGCCTGCAATAACGCCTGCTCAAATTCATCAACATCCAATGAGAAGGGAGTCTCGGTTTGCCATTGAATGGTTCGGGCATTGGTTTGAACAAACGGCTCCAATTGCGGAAATGCCCGAAGCAGATGGTGGAGAAGCTGGCGTAAGTTGGTGCGCGCTTGCTTTTCGGAAGATTCTGGCCAGAAGACATAAGCGAGCTGCTGTCGGGAGACCGGAGATTCTCGATGCAGCAGGAGGTATGCCATCAAGGACTGCATCCGGGCACTGGGGAGGCTGTCTATTGGTTGATCGCCATAGCGTACTCGAAAACTTCCCAATAACTCTATATGAAGGGATTTTTTAAGTGTGTTTATGGTATGCAAATGTCATCATTCCTGATTAAGTTATCCTTTTAATTCAAATCGAAAGACATCCCGGCGGGCATAATGACCAGCAGCGTCAAACATTCGTTTGGCAGCCGAAATTTCCCGTAAATCAATATCCGCATAGAGAATTTCCTCTTTGCCTTCCAGCGGTCCGGCAATAATTTCTCCTCTGGGATTAATGATACAACTATTGCCGGTATTAATCCACTCCCTGCCATCCGGGTATAATTGCTTGAATTCGTAGTGATCCGGGATGGCATCCATTCGAATTGCCATGCAGCAGTTGACCACGAACATCCCGCCTTCCCGGGCAATGTGCTGCATGCTTTGCAGCCAGTTGGCGCTTTTGTCCCAGGTGGGCGCCGCATGGATTTGCACGCCCCGGTCATACATAAACTGCCGCGCCAGGGGCATGTAATTCTCCCAGCAGATCAACCCGCCCAGTTTCCCGATGGTGGTATCAAAAACATGCATGGTCGAACCATCCCCCGGTGCCCAGATCAGCCGTTCACCTCCGGTTGGCACCAATTTCCGGTGCTTCCCCAAAATGTTGCCCTGGTTGTCAATAAACAATATCGTATTATACAAACTGGCGTTGCTGGCTTCGCTGTTGCGTTCGTTCATTCCGAT
>CAYYGL010000060.1:12798-25032 GCA_964471235.1 uncultured Calditrichaceae bacterium | reverse complement strand
TCCATCGCCCATGCCAAACGCCGGGAAGCGAGCAACAGAAAATTTTGAACTCGAAGGAAAATGACCGAACCGTGGGAAATAAGCTCCAAGAATAGAAAACAATATCTGATTTGCAGGGGAGTTGAATTGCTCCAAACTTCTCTCAAATCCCCCCAAACACGAAGAACAACTGCGCCATGCCGGCGGCAAAGCCCAGGGCGGCACCCAGCAAGATCAGCTTCATCTCATCTTCCTGAAACGCCGGGCGGAGCAAGTTCTGAAATTCTGCCGGGGGTAGGTTCTCCATCCGCTCCTGAATCATTGCTTTGACGATCCGGGCGCGTTCTTCGGTAAATTCCGGATCATCGAAGGCGGAGGAGGTTGCCAGCAGCGCTTTTTCCGAAGCGGAGAGCTGGATTTTGTCAAATTCCTCCGATGTAAATGCTAATTGCGCCACCGGTTTGATGATGCTCACCGCCGAATCCACAATTTCCCGAATGTAGCGGTGGATTATCTGGTTGGTTTTTTCTGAATTGGGACCAAACAGCATGGCGTGCATGATGTTGTGCACGGTGATGACTTCCCGGGTGACAATATCACACCAGATTTCCGCCACCTCTTTCTGCCGCTTTAAGAACAGGCCCTGCACAACAAACGGTCCAATTTTTTTGGGTTCCAACGGTTGAAATATTATCCGCAATGCAATCCAGTTGGTGGCATAGCCCACGATAACCCCAAACAGGGGCAAAATCCACCAGGCAGGATAAAAATACCATACCACCATCTGAATCAGCCCGAAGGGAAACCCGAAGTACAATCCGGAAACAATGATAAAATGAAATTCCACCTTGCCGCATTCCAGAAAGATGCGGTTGATGATGGTTTTATCTTTGGTGACCTCATCCACTACCAGTTGCTTCACATCCACCAACTCCTCCACCTGCTCCCCGATTTCATCCATCATGGCATGAACCGATTCGGGCAATTTCTGGCGCACCATGTTGGCGATAAAACTTTTAAAGATATCCGGCAGGGAATTCCAGAGCTTGGGATGTTCTTCCAGCATGATCCATTCCACGTAGGCATCCACCCGGGGACCAATATAGCGAATCAGGTGTTCGGCGATTCGTTGAGGCTGCATGGATTCAAACACCTCTTTAAGAGTGCCCAATTTGGAAAGAGTGGTATCCGCTGTGATGGCGCCCATTTTGGCGGCTTTGGAGGGCAAAATCCCCTGCCAGCCCAAATACGGTGGCTTGCCAATCGGCTCTACCGGATAAAACAACATTTTAATCGCAACATAGTTGGTCAACCAGCCCACAAAGGCAGCGACCACCGGAATACTCAGGTATTTCCAGAATTCAACACTGGTGAAAAATGATTCGCTCATGTGCATTCCCTCAGCCCAACCCCGGCTGATGTTATCGGAATCTCATCAATACAACGTCTTAAAGTAGCAATCGGGTTATCCATTTTTATTCATCCGGCACAATAGAAATGACTGCCCGGATATTTCGTTCCGCAAACACTTCCTTCAATTGGCGAACAATCTCTTCCTCGACCCTGGCATTGATATCGACAAAAAAAGGAGCCAGTCGGGATATGACCGCCCCCTTTTCATTTTCAATAACTTCCCGGGCATTTAAAATCTTGATGGTAATCATTCTGAGTCTCCGGCAACCGTCAAAGTTAATCACTTTCGGTTAACAGTGCCAATACTTCTTCATTCCGGGGGATATCGCTCATCGAACTGCCGTAATGAACAGAGCGTATCAATCCGTGTTGATCGATTACCGCCATTGCCGGCAGCCTGCCCAATTTCAACAGCTTTACCTCCTGCCCGTACAGGTTCAACACCTTGTGTTCCGGGTCCGGCAGTCCGACAAACGGTAACTGATGCTTCTCCCAGTATTCCTGAAAAGCGGGCAGGTCTTCCGGACCAACTACTAAAATCTCGGTATTCAATTGGGTAAATTTTTCATAATCCCGGCGCAACTGCGCTATATGCTGGCGGCAATACGGTCAAAAAAAGCCGCGGTTAAATACCAGCACTATCTGCTTGCGTCCCCGGTAATCCTGTAAGCGGATGGTTTCGCCAGTGTGGCTTTGCAAAGAAAAATCAGGTGCCGGCGTTCCCACAGCCAATTTGCTCATTCACCACTCCCGTCAAATGTGCGTTGTAAGTTCTCCACATACTGATCGATATAGGATTCGAATTCCCGGGTAATCAATGGTTCGGCGACAAACCGCATGAACGACGGCAGCGGCGTATGCAAAATGCCTTTCATTCTGAGATGGATTTCCGTGCTTTGCTCCGAAGGGCGGAAGCGCCATTGGCCGCTCAATTCCACATTGCCGATCCCCTCGACCGGTTCCCAACGTATAATGCCGTTTTCCGGTTCAATGTGATAGCGGCAGGCGTAGATGGGTTGGGTGGAATAGGGCGGCGGTCCCACCTGTTCCAACTCCCAGCGAAAAACATTCTCATCCATCGGTTCGATTTTATTTGCCTTTGGGAAATGAGATGCCGATCGCGGCACATCCGCCAGCACCTCAAAAACCTGCTCAACAGACGCCGGCGTATGGAATTGCCGCTCGATTTCAATGGTGATCTTCACACGCTACTCCCTTAACGTTTAGGAAATGTTTGTAGGATATTCGCAACCCGGCCATTCGGTGTTTACTTCTTCTGACCATGTTTACCGGGTTCATCATTCCGAATAGATTTCCTAAACTGTCAATTTTCGTTTCCCTTTTCGTATCTGTTCCGGTGTTCATCTTTTTTACCGGGAGACAGGTGTCACAGAATAAATTTTGTGGCTCCTATCGATTCCTGCCGTATTCCTCATGGCTGGAGACCCAATCGGAAGAGGAGATTGCGGCTGCCAGGGAGAGTTCACCCGCCAGCACCACCCCGGCGATGATCTCCGCCAGCTTATTCACCTTGCCTTTCCCCCAGCAGCCCAAAATTTCCAGGCATTCCCGCTGGGTGGGCAGCCCGGTGCCGCCGCCATAGGTGGCAACAATCAACGAGGGAATGGTGATGGAGATATAGAGGTCTTTTTCCGGGGTTAACTCCACGTAAATGATCCCGGCGGAGGATTCTGCCACATTGGCGACATCCTGCCCGGTGGCGATGAACATGGCGGTAATGCCGTTGGCGGAATGCAGCCCGTTGTTATTGGCGCCGGAGAGAATCGACCCCACATTGGCAACGTTGGCGTGATAGGTGAGCATCTCCGGCTCCACCCGCATGGTTTGAATCAGCGTATCGCGATTGATGGTCGCTTCGGCAACGACTCGTTTCCCGCGGGTGCGCATGATATTCACCTGGGAAGCTTTCTTGTCGGTGGCAAAATTGGATTCCAGGTAGAAATGCTTTACGCCGTCGTAGTTATCTAAAATCCAGCTACAGGCGGCAAAGGTTGCCCTGCCCACCATGTTTTGCCCGGCGGCATCACCGGTGGAAAAATTAAATCGCAGGTAAGCAAATTTATTAGCAAGGTAAGAATCAATATACTGCAATTTTGCCACACTGGAAGTGGCTTCCGCCTCCTCCCGGATTTTGGCGATATTTTCATTCACCCAATTCACAAACTCCCGGGCGCCCCGGGCATCTTCAAACACAAATACCGGCGCCCGCTGCATGGCGTCGCCAATGACCGTGCATTTTACACCCCCGTTTAAATTCAACAACTTCATCCCCCGATTGTAAGACGCTACCAGCGTTCCTTCGGCCGTTGCCATCGGGATGATAAAATCCCCCCGGGCATGTTCGCCGTTTATACGAATGGGACCGGCAAGTCCCAACGGTACCTGCGCCACCCCGGTAAATTGCTCAATATTTCCATGGGTAACGTGGGGATCAAAAGAGTAACTGCAAATGTGTGTGCATTCCACCCCGGTAAATTCCTTTATAAACTGTTGCCGCTTTTTGATGATCTCATCGCCGTAATCATCCTGCCGGTCACGGGGAATGCGAATCAGGTTTTCATCTCGTTTGGAAATGGCATCCTGAACCTTGAGTTTTAATTTCCCGTACGGCTTGGTTATAAATGCCAGTTCGATTTTGTGTTTCCCTTCCGGCAGGGGGGGCATCTGTACATGTAGCTCCATCACCCGGCGCAATGGAAAATCAATTGGTGAGTTCTCACTCACCTGAGAGGGGATGAGCTCCTGACCGTCATCCAATTTAATCTTGATGTTCTCCAGCGGGATTTGTTTTCCATTGATTTCCAATTGACGGATACCGGTAACTTTGGCATCGCTCAGCCGGTTTTTAACGGCAAACCGAACCCCATGATCATCGTTCTCCAAACTGCCGAACGTATACAATTGCTTTAATAATAAACTGGGAAAAGCCATAAGACCTCCTGAGGGTTTAAGATATGGGTTTACAACGATATATAACCAATGACTGATTATTCATTGTAGATGAATGAAACGGATACGTGACGAGCCACAAAGCTGAAAGTAAGAAGTGAGAAAACATTTACCACTCTACCCCTCATCCAATTACTCTACTACGGTGTCCCTCATCCGCCAATTCACGATTCACCACTCACTATTCACTTCTAACCTTTAATCTGTTATCTTTAATCATTTTTAATCAACATCAACAGGGCATCAAATTCTTCATAGAATCCCTCAATGATGGTATCCGGGTCCGGCACCAGTTGGGCATCGGTGGTAACGCCCAGGTAAACCTGCCCGGCGTAGCTCAAAATGCTGATGCCCATTCCCACCCTGCCGGATTGCGGCACCCAGAACATCAGGCTTTTCAGCGGCGAACCGGCGAGGTAAATGGTTTCCCGGGGACCGGGCACATTGGTCATTACCGCAGTGCTTTTCTTCCCCAGAAAATTCACAATAAAACTTTCCAGTTCGCCCGGCGCCATGCCCATAGCCTGGAGCACTCCAAAGGTAACCATGGCTTCCGGGGAGCGTTTGATGGCTTCCATCCGCCGGTGCAACACCTTCAGTCGTTTGACCGGGTCTTCAATCCCCACTGGCAGGGAGGGGAAGACCAGGCCGAAATAATTGCCCATTTCCAGCGGGGCATCCACCGGGCGCAGGTTTACCGGCACCGCGGCATGGATGTTCAGTTTCCCGATGGTTTGCCCATGCTGCACCAGGTAGCGCCGCAAACCACCCACCATGGCGGTTAACAACACATCATTTACCGTGGCGCCCAGGCTTTTGCCAATGGCTTTCACATCATTTAAGGGGAGCGGTTTTGACCAGGCGGCGCGTTTTTCCACCCCTAAATTACCCCGGAACAGCGTTTTGGGATCAAACGGGCGGAAGACCAGTTTGCTCAGTGTGGAAACCGCCCCGGCGCCCAGTTTGGCGTATTGCAGCCATTTAGCTAAATGCTCTTTTCGCTGGGGATGTTGCTTGAGGAGTTTGCTTCCCAACCCCCAGCTTTTTACAGAAGCGGAGCGACGCGGGTCTTCGGCTGCGATTTTCTCATGAACTCCGGTGGGCGGAGGTGGTGCTGGCGGGTCTGCCGTTTCATCGGTTAAAGAAAGCAGCACCCGAACCAGGGCAGTGCCGTCGGCAATGCAATGATGCAATCTGCCGATTACCGCGCTACCTCCCTGAAAATCCTCGATCAAATGAAACTGCCAGAGCGGTTTGTTAAAATCCAGCGGGGTGCTCATCAGCTTGCTGACATGTTCCTGCAGTGCCTGATGATCACCCGGCGGCGGCAGTTCTTCCCGCACCACATGCTCGTGAATATCAAAATCCGGCACCGTCTCCCAATAAGTTTGTTTAAAAGACTTCTGATAATTCACCACTCGCTGCCGGAACCGCTTAAACTTCAGGAGGCGTTCTGCCAATACCTCCACCAATTGATCGTAAGTCAATGGCTTCTCAAAAAACAGAATTCCGGTAATCATCATTAAATTGGTGGGCGTTTCCATGTGTAGCCAGGCGATATCCACATTCGCCATTGGCTCCCGCTCCGGAACCGTAGACTTCTCTTTCATCCTCTTACCTCAATATCTTCTTTGTTGGTGATGATCGAATATGGTAAAAACACCCGTCACCGGGACAGGTGATAATCTTCATTGCAGGGGATGCGTGTTGTCGTTCGGGAAAACACTGCCTTATCGAACAAACGTATGAAATAAAAATTCAGGGATTATGCTCCAAAATTTTCAAGGAATTTCAATTGGTAGCCGGATAACAATTGACATTTTAAATACCTGGTTATTATATTCATTTCACGAAAATGTTGTGATGGTTTGACATTCATCGGAATTACCTCTCTTCAATCACTTGTAGAGGCAGCCTGCATCAAGTTTTTCAAATAAAGTAGCAGTTTTGGATTGGCATCCGGGTGTATTTTAAAATACAGGTATTGGGTAAAATTTTAATTTCACTTAAATTGCCATGCATCATTCACATACAAAAATAATTTTGAATTCCCTGTTATACAAGCAGAAAAGCGATAGTTTTCAGAAAAATTTGAATTTGGAACAGAATGATCAGAGGAGGCATCATGCGATTGGATGGTAAACACACGTTGAATGCGGATCAGGCAACCGTCTGGAAAATGCTGATGGACCCGGATGTTCTGGCACGTGCCACCCCCGGGGTGCAGAAATTGGAACCCACCGGTAATGACACGTATAACGCTGTTTTTGCGGTGAAAATGGGTCCGGTAAATGGAGATTTTAAAGGGAAGATGTCGGTGGTAGATAAAACGGAGCCTTCGGAATTTACCTTAAAGATGAACATGGTGGGCAAAATTGGCACGGTGAATGCCACCGGGAAACTGACCCTGGTGGCGGTAAACGCCCGGCAAACGGAGGTGGTTTTTTCCGGTGAAGCCAAATTAACCGGGGTATTGGCGCGTACCGGGCAGCGGGTGCTCAATGGCGTTGCCAAAACCATGACCCAGCAGTTTTTCGAATCCCTGCAAGCGGAATTGGAAGGCGCCGCTGCCAGGCGAGGCGGACTGAGAACGTTCTTCCGAAGACTCTGGGAGACGATTAAGAATATCTTTTCCCGCCAGGGTTGACTTGGAGAATCCGCAATGAAATACATTGCCCTATATCTTTTCTGTGCATTCATGGTGTTAGTATTGGGGATTTCTCCATCCCTGAACGCGCAATGCGACAGCATTGGCTGGAGCAGCGACCCGGCGGTGAACCTGAACGTTTCCCCCTGGGGGCAGAATCCCCATGCCTGCACCGATGGGCAGGGCGGCGTATACATTTTGTGGAATACCAACAGTTTTACCACCTTTCAGTATCTTCAGCATGTGGATAGGTGTGGGATTATTCAATGGGCGGCGCCGCTGGAGATCCGTGGAGAATGGAACGGCACCCGCTTTTTCCCGGATTTGGCGGAAGACGAATTTGGCGGAGCGTTGGCAGCTTACACGGAATGGCGGGTGAGCGGCCAGCAGCCCTGGCCGAGCCGGGTGCGGGTGAACCGGGTGGATGTGAATGGCAACCTTCTGTGGGGCGCCTATGGGGTTCGGGTGAGTTTGAAGGATACTTCCCAATTTTTGCCGCAGGTGGTTCCCGATGGTCAAGGCGGCGCCTTTGTGACCTATGGCGTGTTAGACGACTCGCTGTTCATCCAGCACATCTCACCGACCGGTGAACGGCTCTGGGGGGATGAGGGGATATTTTTAGGAAGAACAAATCTGAATTTTGATCATATCCTGATTTCGGATGAACAGGGGGGCATCATTGTGGAATGGTATATGGGACCACCCACGTTTAACTCAGGATTTAAACGACTTGATAACCAAGAAAACGTTTTATGGACTGATACATCTTCTGTTTTCTACAATGCTATAGTACCGGATGGAATTGGGGGTGCTGCACTGGGCGGTGTACGGGTATATTCTGGATTACGAGATATCGTTGCCAATCACATCTCACCGGATGGATTATTCCTATGGGGGAACACTGGAGTGCTTATTGAAGATAGTTTAGGAGCATACTCAAAAGTTAACGATATTGTACTACGTGCTGATTCTGTTTTAGTCGTA
The DNA here is from genome assembly GCA_964471235.1 of uncultured Calditrichaceae bacterium. Classification (GTDB taxonomy): domain Bacteria; phylum Calditrichota; class Calditrichia; order RBG-13-44-9; family J075; genus CAYYGL01. The sequence goes on along the minus strand of CAYYGL010000060.1, from coordinate 17,039 downwards.
TACTGGATGAACGTTATTGATTTACAAAGCGATTATCAGGCTTTAATTCAAATGATAACTCCTGAGGGTGAATTATTCTTCCCCCAGGGAAGTATTCCACCGAGTATTATACCAAGCTCAACAAGAAGTGCTGCTGGTGCCATACTAAGTAATAATAACAGTACTATCTTTCTTTTTGTCGATCAAAGTGCGGTGTATGCCCAAAAAATTGATTCCGCTGGTGGTTTAGTGTGGGATAGCAGTGATGTTACCTTTTCTTACTTGCCACGGCAATATGTATCAAACGTGTCTGATAAGATGGGAGGGTTGATCAATTTTGGATCCGATGAACCTTTACATGGAATTTTTATGCATCAAATCAGTAAAAATGGCAACTTAGGAGAGGTGTTAGACAGTATCTCAGAGATTAGGATAGGGGCAAAGATTGACATTCCACAAACGTTTGCTCTTTCAATAAACTATCCCAATCCATTTAATTCTTCTACGGTTATACGCTATTACTTATCCTCTTTTAGTGAGGTTGAACTGAAGGTTTATAACGGACTGGGTCAGGAAATTAAAAAACTGGCTTCGAATATGTTTCTTCCCGGTCATTACGAATTCAAGTGGGAAGGTATTGATGAGAACGGTCAATCAGTCAGTAGTGGTGTTTATTACTACCGTTTGAAGGTGAATGGTCGTTCCGAAACTCGTAAAATGGTTTTAATTCGATAGGATCATATGACCAAAAACCATCACACAAAACGCCAAATTCATGTCGTATTTTTCAGGGGGATTATGTCATGAAAAAATCTAAATGGCTTTTCATTATGCCTCTGCGATTGAATGCAATCGTTCAGGCTTACGATTACATAGATACAGGTAACATTACCTGGCAGCAGCCCAATGGCGTTACTTTTACCGCCCGGTTATGGGGGGATGCCTTTTTCTGGTGGATGGAGACGGATGACGGCTATCGAATTATCCAGGGCGACGGGGGATATTATTATTACGCGGTGTTGCAAACCGGAGGAGAAATGGCGGGAGAGTTTGCTCCTTCAGATAAAAAAGTTGGGATTGCTCCGCCGCTGTCAAGTTCATACAAATTGGCTCGCACTGTGCAACGGATTGCTGCCATTGAAACGGAGATTGAAGCATTTGAGCAGGGGCTGGAAACGGCTCATCAGAATTATCTCGCCGGCAAAGCGGCTGCTCCCGGAGGCGTCATCACTTACCGGCTGGGTGTTATTCTGGTTGATTTCACGCCGAGCCGACGGTGGACAGGAAACCCACAGTATCCGGATGGCTATGAAAAAATTCATTTTGATAGTCTCATTTTCTCAAAGAACTATTGGATAGGCTCACCCAATCCGGGTCCAGGCGAGCCACTGACTCCTCACCCAGAACAGCATGAACTTTTCGGTAGTTTTGTCAACTACTACACTGATCAGTCTCTGGGCACTGTTAACTTTGAAGGAAAAGACGGTTTGCCGCAGATTGTCAATCCTCCTGACCCCAACAATCCGCTGCTGCCTCAATGGGTCGTACTACCCCGAACAAAAACCTATTACGCCGATAGTATTGATTTAACTACTTATTTTAACATTGCCTATGATTCTGCTGAATCTCAATTGGGAGTGGATTTATCACAATTTGATTTTTTGGCTTTTATTAGTGCCGGTAAAATACAAAAGCCCAATCTGCAAGGCATTGCCAGTCCATCCATCGGGCGTTATAATATGATGGAAGTTTCACTTTATACAACTCCGTTCTTTTTCTCTCACATTGGCGGACATGCCCACGAATTCGGACACTTGTTAGGGTTATTTCATTATAATGGCAACGGGCTATATTCGAGATATTGGAATATTATGGGCTATAGTTCCAACGGTCCGGGTTATGCAGGTGCCTGTCCTTCGGGTTTCTGTCCTTTTGCCCGCAGTGTAAAGTTAAAATTCGTTCAGTATGATACCATTACTACCGACACCTCGCTGACTCTCCATAACAATTACGAAAACCCTGAATTGTATTATTTAAAAAACAAGTATAGCCAAAACTACTTCATAATCGAAAACCGTTTACGAAAGGGATTTGATCTCTGGACGCCTAATGATCCCACTCTGTTATATGATGTTCCCGTTACCATCGACCCGAACGGGAACCTTGGCGGTCTTTTGGTCTGGAAGAACGGTAAGGAATTGTTGGGAGCGAACGATTCTGCAGTTGTAGATACCGTATTTCCGATAGCCGATTATGACATGAAAACCATGGCGGGTCACCCCTTTCCCTTTGACCAGCAAGATGGTGCGGGGAGCGGATTAAACTTTAACGATTATACAAGCCCGGGAAGTAACAATGTAGATGGTTCTTTTTCCTATCTTGCTGTAAACAACATTTTATGGAATTCTGACTCAACCGTTACGGTTGATTTATCCTTGTTATTTGGTACTTTGTTGATTAGTCAAGATACTACCTGGAGCGGAATAGTTGCTATAGATCGGGATGTTATCATTACAAATAATGCGCACCTGACCATCCAACCTGGAACCATATTAACATTCTCATCACAAAAATCCAATTTAACTCGTTTCCGCTTTGAATCAGGAACCCACCTCACAGCATTAGGAAGCGAAACATCACCCATTGTTTTTCAGTCTCAAAAAGATTCATCTAAAAGTGATTGGTTGGGACTGATTTTTGAAACGGGAAGTTCTTTTGATATAGGGCATATCAAATTCAATAATGCTAAAACGGCAATCGACTTATCCAATTTGGATTCAATTGAGATATCAAATCTTAATTTTGAAGGGTTGCGCATTGAAAAGTGCGATGAGGGAATTGTTGGCCTCCACGGAAACAATCTAACATTCTCTATACTTTCTTTGAAAGATGTAACTCAACCGCAAATTCTATCCGGTAATAATTTTATTTTTGATAATTGTCATCTTGAAAACAGCACACTTCTAATAACCGCACAACATACAGAAATTTTCCAAAGTAATTTTGATTCTACCAGTAAAGTGGAATTGGTTTCAAGTGACAGTATGTCGTATTTAAAAAATTCAATTTTTAAAAGCTCCTCCAAATTAATAGTTCGAAATGCTGCGCCTTTAATCAAAGACAATCAATTTAAAAAAGGTAGTACAATAGAAATTCTAAGTGTTAGTAAACCATTTATTAGAAATAATCTAATGAATGGAGAACAACACACCTCAAAAGGAATTGTAATAAAGGGGAACGACCAGACCAAGCCCACTATCACTAATAATACCATTTCATATTATGACTTTGGAATATATACCGAATTTATACGGATAGATGGTCAAACGATTAAAGCATCTCCACTTATAGAAAATAATCTTCTTTTCCACAATGATTCTACTACAAATGCGGATGGCAATTTGGAAGGGGATGGGATTGTTAAGTACAATAATATTTTTAATTTCGACACAACCGGGATGCCTATCGACCCAACCAATATATTTGTCGATCCCCTTTTTGTGGATACTTTGAATAACGATTTCCACCTAAAAGGAACTTACCCCTGTATCGATGCCGGCGACCCTGCTGACGATTTTTCCAACGAACCGCACCCCAATGGCGGACGCATCAACATGGGCGCTTATGGCAACACCGCAGAAGCCACCCTCTCTTTTGATCTGATTGTGCAAAACGATTTGACAACAAACACCACCTGGAACGGATACATTAACATTTTGAATGATGTCTCCACCAATGGATACGATCTGACCGTTCAACAGGGAAGCAAAGTGCTATTTGATGACGGAAAGACGTTGACCATTACCGGCAATTTCACGGCTGATGGCAACTCCCTTCCCCAGGGACCTGATCCGGTGGAATTCCGGGGCTACCGCCCCACCGATCAAATGGACGGGGTGTATATCACCGGAAACGATCAGCTAATTACCCTCCGTCATACCCATTTTAAGCAAAGCGATGGTGTAGAGACACGAGGCGGCGTAGTATTCTACCAGAGTTCCCCGCACCTGTTTGATAACGAGATTCGGGATAACGCCGCACCGGGGATATTATCATTGAGTTCCTCCTATCCTTCCCTGATTAGCCCCGGGCTTAACTTAATTGCCCAGAACAACGAGGCGACGACAAATGTGGAAGAAATCTCTGTGAAAGATATTTCCTTTCCGGTGATGGATGTCGGGCATAATGATGTCATCGACACCACCGGCGGTGACCTGATCTATGGCGATGAAGACCCTCGCCTCACCCCGGTTTATGTGCGC
>CAYYGL010000060.1:0-12788 GCA_964471235.1 uncultured Calditrichaceae bacterium | reverse complement strand
CTGGGGCAGCACCGATTCCGTAGAGATTGCCAGCCGGTTATACCGGGATGGCGGGTTTATCTTTATTCCCTTTGATGTGGAAGCCAACACCACGGGCGGACAGGGATTCTCCAAAGAAACTTCGGAGGGTGGCCAGACTGCCTCATTGGCAGACAGCCTTTTTGCCGCCGCTTTTACCGCGGAAATGGATTCCCTCTATTCTCAGGCGATTGTCATTTCTGACACCCTCATCTCTCAAGCCCCCTCCACCCTGTCTGCCCGGGCAGCCCTGGAACGGCTGTATGCTGTGAAATTAAAAACCGGGGAAAACATCAACACCATTTACGCTTATTATAATGATTTGAGCAGCCACCCGGATGAAGGGTTAGCAACGGTTGCCAGACGAATAGCCATCCGCTCTCTTACCCATAGCGGCGATTACCAGGGTGCGATTTCCCAGCACAACGAGTGGGCGCAAACAACCCCTTACTTTAGCGATTCAGTGTATTCGGAGATCGATGTTTTAAGCAATCAGTTGTTGGAAAGCGGGGGTAGATTAACCAAGACCGGGAATGAGAAAAAAGTCATCGTCGTCGCTCAACCGAAAGCCCATCGCAGCAAATTTAAGGAATATCAAAAACAAAGCGACCGGCTGCTGAATTTGCTGTATACCAAACCGGTGATGCGAGATGGTCAACAGGCGCCGAAGCGCTTCGCTTTGTTCCAGAATTACCCAAACCCTTTCAACCCTACAACGACAATCCAATATCAACTTCCTTCCGACAGCAAGGTTCGGATTGAAATTTACAACATCCTGGGACAGCGGGTAAGAACCCTGATTAACAAGGAGCAAAAAGCAGGTGTTTATAAAATACCCTGGGATGGAAGAAATGCTTATGGCAGTAAAGTTGCCAGCGGGCTCTATATTTACCGCATCAAGGCGGAGACCGGCGGCAAAACCTTTGTGCAGGCGAAAAAGATGCTGCTGGTGAAGTGAGCGATAGACAGGGAAAAGGGAATATTATGGTATTCGAGGATGGTTCTCCTGGCAGACGAGTCAGGTGTAACCCATAGTATCACGAGACTGAAAAGCAGTAGCCAATTCAAAGTTAAACCGGGTCCATTTATTTTACTAACTGATGTTACGCAAATCTAACCACAGAGACCACAGAGTAGCACTGAGTAAAAAGAGTAACAAATACCAATAAACACGAAACAGTTAATAACTTATTGAAATTTAGTGTTTTATAAATGATAACAATATATTTCTTTCCTCTGGTTTTTCTCTGCGTTTCTCAGCGAACTCTGCGGTGAATAAAAAATGCGTAACATAAGTTACTAACCACAAACCAACAGGAGGAATTCTATGGCAATCTCAATTAGCGTAACGGTTAATGGCAAGACCTACAGCCATGAGGTGGAGCCGCGCATGTTGTTGGTGCACTACCTGCGGGATGTGCTGCGCTTAACCGGCACTCACGTGGGCTGCGATACCAGCGGCTGCGGCGCCTGCACCGTGGTGCTCAACGGTCGCGCCGTGAAATCCTGCACCATGTTAGCTGTTCAGGCAGATGGCGCTGAAATTACCACCATCGAAGGGCTGGCAAGTAACGGCGACCTCCATCCTCTCCAGGAGGGCTTCCGGGAAGAGCACGGGCTGCAATGCGGTTTCTGCACCCCGGGGATGATCATGACTGCCTGGCAAATTCTCCAGGATAATCCCCATCCTACGGAAGCGGAGATCCGCCACGGATTGGAGGGGAATTTATGCCGGTGCACCGGTTATCAAAATATTGTGAAAGCCGTTCAATATGCAGCCAACAAAATAGGATAGGAGGTCAATATGGGTAAATATATCGGAAAAGCAGTTAAACGGGTGGAAGACAAACGGTTCATCACCGGCAAAGGGAATTATACCGACGACATTGTGCTGCCGGGGATGACCTATGCGTATATTTTACGCAGTCCTCATGCACATGCGAAAATTAACGGCATTGATATCTCCAAAGCCAAAGCCGCCCCGGGAGTAATCGCCGTATTCACCGGTGAAGACATTGCCAAAGCCGGCATCAATGGCGTGCCCTGCGGCTGGCAGGTGGATTTTAAAAACGGCGACACCATGAAAGAGCCGCCTCATCCGCTCTTGGTTGCCGATAAGGTACGTCACGTGGGGGATGCCGTTGCCCTGGTGGTTGCCGAAGATTATGCTACTGCCAAAGATGCCGCCGAATTGATTGAGGTGGATTACGAGGTGCTGGATGCCGTGGTGAATCCCGCCGAGGCGGTGAAATCCGGTGCGCCCCTGGTGCACGATGATGTGCCCAACAACATCGTGTTTGACTGGGAACTGGGCGATAAAGCCAAAACCGACGAGGCATTTGCCAAAGCGGATCACATCACCACCCTGGATATTGTTAACCAGCGATTGATTCCCAACGCCATCGAGCCGCGCAGCGCCATCGGGCATTACGATGACGCCAACGACAAATACACGCTCTACACCACTTCGCAAAATCCCCATCTCACCCGCCTGTTGATGAGCGCCTTTGTGCTGGGAATTCCGGAACACAAGGTGCACGTGATTGCCCCGGATGTGGGCGGCGGCTTTGGCAGCAAAATTTTTCATTACATTGAAGAAGCGCTGGTTACCTGGGCAAGCAAGCAGATTAACCGCCCCATCAAATGGACCGCCGAACGCAGCGAAAGCTTCATCACCGACGCCCATGGGCGCGACCATGTGACCAAAGCGGAAATGGCATTCGCCAAAGACGGCACCATTTTGGGGCTGCGGGTAAAAACGTATGCCAACTTAGGCGCTTATCTTTCCACTTTTTCCACCGCGGTGCCCACCTACCTGTACGGCACCCTGCTCCAGGGGTTGTATACCACCCCGGCGGTGTATGTGGATGTCACCGCGGCGCTCACCCATACCACTCCGGTGGATGCCTACCGGGGCGCGGGCAGACCGGAAGCCACTTACCTGATCGAACGGCTGGTGGAAACCGGTGCAAAAGAACTGGGGATGGACCCGGCAGAACTACGGTTGAAGAATTTCATCCCGCCCTTTGACGGGGTAAATCAACCGGGTTATCAAACCCAGGTGGCGCTGCAATACGACAGCGGGAATTACGAAGCGGTGCTGAAAAAAGCGCTGGAGATAATTGACTATGATAACCTGCGCAAGGAACAGGAAGAAGCCCGCAAGCAGGGGCGTTTGATGGGAATCGGCATCTCCACTTACATCGAGGCGTGCGGGATTGCCCCTTCGGCGGTGGTGGGATCCCTGGGCGCCCGCGCCGGCTTGTACGAATCCGCCCTGGTGAGAGTGCAGCCCACCGGTAAAGTCAGTGTGTACACCGGCTCCCATTCCCACGGTCAGGGACACGAAACCACCTTTGCCCAGGTGGTAGCGGATAAGCTCGGCATCGCCCTGGAAGATGTGGAAGTGGTGCATGGCGATTCCGAGAAGGTGGCTTTTGGAATGGGCACCTACGGCTCCCGCAGTTTGGCAGTAGGCGGCAGCGCCATCATGAAAAGCATTGAAAAGGTGATTGAGAAAGGCACTAAAATCGCTGCCCATAAATTGGAAGCCTCGGAAGACGACCTGGAATTCGCCGATGGCAAATGGACCGTGAAGGGCACTGACAAATCCATCGCTTTTGGCGACATTGCCCTGACCGCCTATGTGCCCCATGATTATCCGGAAGGTCTGGAACCCGGGTTGGATTTCTCCAGCTTTTACGACCCGGCGAACTTCACCTATCCCTTTGGCGCTCATATTGCCGTGGTGGAAGTGGACCCGGATACCGGCAATGTAAAGCTGCTTCGCTATGTGGCAGTGGATGATGTGGGTAATGTGATCAATCCCATGATCGTGGATGGTCAGGTGCATGGCGGATTGGCACAGGGCATTGGGCAGGCGTTGTTGGAAGGCGCTATCTACGATGAGAGCGGTCAGTTGCTGAACGGCTCTTACATGGATTACGCCATGCCCCGGGCGGATAATTTCCCCATGTTCGAGGTAGATCGCAATATCACGCCCTGCCCGCACAATCCGCTGGGAGTGAAGGGCGCCGGGGAGACCGGCACCATCGGCAGCACCCCGGCTATCGTCAATGCAGTGATTGATGCCCTCTCGCCTTACGGGGTAAAAGACATCCAGATGCCCCTCACCCCGCAACGAGTCTGGCAGGCAATGCAGAAATAGGGGATTAGGCTGAAGGGGTTTAGGCTGTAGGGACAAAAAATGAGGGATCATACTAAACTGAGGGCGTTTGAACTGGCAGATGAGGTGGCGCTCCTTGTCTATCAAATAACCCGGGAATTTCCAAGAGAGGAAATGTATGGGCTGGTTTCCCAGATGAGAAGAGCGGCAGTGTCCATCCCTTCCAACATTGTTGAAGGATGCGCACGCGAAAGCGAGTCAGAGTACCTTCGCTTTCTGGAAATCGCCTTTGCTTCTCTCCGGGAACTGCATTACCAGTTCAACCTTGCCCAACGACTGGGATATATAGACACGAATGGAGCAAATTGTGAATTAAAGATTGTGGAAACAGAAAAAGTTCTAAGTGCCTTAATAATATCTTTGCGTAACCCCTAACAGTCTACAGTCTAACAGCCTTTAACCGGTTCTAAATAATGCATCAAAGGTCAGTATTTACAAGAATGAGAGATTACTAAAGAAGGAGCAAAAATATGATACCAGCCAAATTTGATTATATCCGGGCGAGTTCCGTGGATGAGGCGTTGAGTCTGCTTCAGCAGCACGGTGATGAGGCGAAATTATTAGCCGGTGGTCACAGCCTGCTGCCTTCCATGAAGCTGCGCCTGAGTACCCCCGCCAAATTGATTGACATTGCCCGCATCTCGGAGTTGCGGTATATCCGTGATGAGGGAAGTGTGATAGCCATTGGCGCCGCTTCAACCCATCGGGATATTGCCGCATCCGGGGAGGTTGCAGCTAAAGCGCCCCTGCTGAAACAGGCGGCGGAATCCATTGGAGATGTGCAGGTGCGCAACATGGGCACCATTGGAGGCAGTTTGGCACATGCCGACCCGGCAGCAGACTATCCGGCTGCCATCCTTGCCACAGAAGCGGAAATTGTGGTTAAAGGGAGCGGCGGGCAGCGCTCAGTTCCTGCCTCGGATTTTTTCCAGGGATTATATGAAACCGCCTTACAACCAGATGAAATTATCATTGAAGTCCGGGTGCCTGCTCAACCGGACGGTGCCGGCAGTGCCTACCTGAAATTTCCCCATCCGGCATCCCGTTTCGCGGTGGTGGGCTGTGCCGCTATGGTGCATAAATCCGGCGGCACCTGTGACCTGGTGCGGGTGGCATTTACCGGCGTGGCAGACCATGCCTTCCGGGACAGTAATGTGGAAAAAGCCCTGAACGGCAAAGCCGCCGATGAAACTGCGATTGCCGCTGCGGCGGAACAGGCAGCCCAGGGAGTGGACCTGATGGGTGATGCCTTCGCCTCGGAGGATTATCGCCAGCACCTGGCGAAAGTCTATGCCCAGCGAGCCCTCTCCGAAGCCGTGGCGCAGGCAACATAAGCCCGGCGGTTGGAGAACAAAGTAGGAAAAGGCGGGGAAATGACTCCCCGCCTTTTTTGATCGGTAATCAAAAATTCTTATCGTTATTGACAGCCCTCTTACCCGTATACGGAGAGTATCTTTGGAACATCCACGGCTCTTTTGCGGAACGGGCTAAAAAGTTTGTATAAATTGAAGTGTCAGTATTATCATGCCGGTTTGCTATGCCGCCGCAGCCGGATAGCAATTCCGGCCTTGCAGCACGCGGATTCTTCCGACGAAACCGCTATGCAGCGGTATGTTGCGTCCTGCAAAAACCGGAGTGACATTTTTACACACCTTTGACCGGTACTTCTGCCGCGAGTATGATTACAAAGAAAAATCACCGGACGGAAAATTTGAGATCATTGGCTATATTCCCTTCTCTATGAAATTATCCCCCGGTGCCGGATAATTTCTCTGAATGTTCAACTCATTTAATTCAGGAGTCAAATCGTGTTTCCATTTATTGAACAAATCACCGCCTTATCCCGTAAGTTTATTGTTTATTTCCTGGCAATTGGATTCCTCACACCACTAACCGCTCAAACTACAGGGAAGAATAATATGCAACTTGATCAATGGCTACGCCTCGGTCCCATTACCACCCCCCTGCCGGCTTACCATAAAGATACGTTTCAACTGAAAGACTTACTGGCATTTGAGCCGATGGAAACCCGGGAATGGCAGCCTGCTCCCAACACCGTGCTGCAATGGGATCGGTCAACGACTTTCCGGTGGAACCCCATCTCCCCGGCGCCCGATACCATCCGCTTCCAACTTCCCGGGGACACCCATCATCCCCAAATCATCTTTTTAGCCACCTATCTGAACGCCCGGCGCTGGGTAAAAGCGGAACTCCGGGTGAAAAGCCATCATTTGTTGGAAGCATTCCTGGATGGCGAGAAGCTGGGTGATAAAACGAGTTCGGAGTCCGGGAAAAAACCGGGAGAACTGAAACAGACCTTAAAACTGGAAACCGGAAAGCATCTGCTCATTCTGAAAGCAGTATGGGATCCGGGCAATACCAACTCCTGGTCGATTACCCCTTCCCTTTCGGTCGACAAAAAATTCGGCGGGGATGCGCTCACCATTTCCCTGTCTCCCCAGAAGGTAATGGATATTCACCATCTCCTGGATGGTCCGAAAGTGGATGGGGTTTCAATTTCTGCCGATGGCAAATATGCCACGGTGACCATCCGCCAAACGCTGCCCCCGACGGATGAGAGCGAAAGCTATCTGGAACTACGCCGGGTTAAAGACGGCAAGCTGGTGCAGACCTTTCGGGGCGGCACGGCGTTGAGCCGCATCCAGTGGGCGCCGGGGGGAGAGAAATTTGCTTATACCGATACCAAAGATAAAAAAACCACCCTGTGGATTGTTGATCTTACCGCTGGCACCACCACTCCCATCCTGAAGGATGTGGAGGAATTCGGCAGTTTCCTGTGGTCGCCGGAGGGCAGCTTTATTATCTACAGTATCAAAGAGAAACCGGAAGAAGACAAGCGGGGGGTAAAACGGCTGACCTCACCGCGCGACCGCTGGGAGTGGTTTCGCACCCATGAGTTTCTTTACCGGGTCAACTTGCCATCCGGCACCCGGCAGCGGTTGACCGCCGGAAAATTGAGCACCGAAATCAGCTCTGTCAGCCCGGACGGCGGCCATCTCCTGTTTACCCGCACGGTAGATAATTACCGGGAACGCCCCTATACCACCACTGTTTTATGTGAGCTGAATTTATCCGACCTGAGCGTGGATACGTTGTTTGGAAGCGGTTGGTTGAACCGGGCGGAATGGTCGCCGGACGGGAAAACCTTGTTGCTGTTGGGCTCGCCTGAGCTTTTTGGCGACCTGGGAAAAAATGTTCCCGAGGGAATGATTGCCAATGATTACGACACCCAGGCGTATTTGTACGACCTGGCGTCCCGGAAGCCCTCCCCCATCAGCCGGGATTTTGATCCCAGCATCAACAAGGCAGTCTGGAGCCGTTCCGGGCGATGGATTTATTTGTCTGCCACGGACGGTGAGTATGTTCGGTTTTACCGCTATTCGATCGCCGGAAAAAGATATGAACGTTTAGATTTGGAAACCGATGTGTTGGATGATTTTGAAGTCGCCCGCAACCGGGAGATGGGGGTATATTATGGTTCCCGGGTCACTTATCCTGCCCGGGCGTTTGTGGTGGATTTAAAGAAAAAGACCCACCGGCTGCTTTCCGATCCGGCTGCGGCGGATTTTAAAAATGTTCAGTTTGGCAGGGTAGAACGTTGGACATTCACCAATGCCCGGGGCGATGAAATCGAGGGGCGAATCTACTATCCCCCCGGTTTTGATCCCCAAAAACAATATCCCTGCATTGTTTATTATTACGGCGGCACGGTGCCGGTAACCCGGGAGTTTGGCGGACGCTATCCCAAGAATCTCTTTGCTGCCCAGGGCTATGTGGTTTATGTGTTACAGCCCAGCGGCGCCATTGGCTACGGGCAGAAGTTTTCCGCTTACCACGTTAACGATTGGGGCAATATGGTGGCGCAGGAAATCATTGACGGCGTCGGGAAGTTTTTAGACAGCCACCCGTTTGTGGATAAACAACGCGTCGGCTGCATCGGCGCTTCCTACGGTGGGTTTATGACCATGACCCTGGTAACCAAAACGGATATGTTTGCTGCTGCCATCTCCCATGCCGGTATCAGTGACATCTCCAGTTACTGGGGTGAGGGATACTGGGGCTACCTCTATAGTTCCGTCGCCACGGCGAACAGCTTTCCCTGGAATCGCCGTGATATTTATGTGGATCGCAGCCCTCTTTTCCACGCCGATAAAGTCTCCACGCCCCTGCTGCTTCTCCACGGCGATGCGGACCATAACGTCCCCCTCGGTGAAAGCGATCAGTTCTATGTGGCGCTGAAACTCCTGGGAAAAGACGTGGAGTATATCCGGGTGGCAGACCAGGATCATCACATCATCAATTACCACAAGCGGATTATCTGGCAGAAAACCATCCTGGCATGGTTTGACAAATGGCTGAAAAACCAGCCGGAATGGTGGGAAGAGTTGTACGGGGAGAAAGAGAAGAAAGAATAGGATTCTTAACGAAACATCTCTACGGGCAATCATCTTATGATTTTGAGGATTATGATGTGTTGTTATTCACTTACCCTGGGAAGGAATGGTTGTTTTTACCCACGGTTATCATTCAACCTTAGCTGAAAATAATATTTTTCCATGAGGGAAATCATGATGGGTTAACATACCTACTCGATTATCCCCCTTTTGGAAGAGAGCGTTTACTGAATTATAATCTTTGTAAGCCCTTACTGCCTGTTCAGGCGTCCACAACCAGGCAATGAGAAAAGCGGTAGTGCTAAACAAGTAATGCTGAGGAGTAAGTGATAGCGCTTTTTCCCCCTCTATGTCCCCCCCTTAGTGAGGCAGGGCTGTTGCATTCTGTTAGAAAGAGAAACAGGGGGCAATAAGGAACTCATCCCCCGGGGCCCCCTTCTCTTAATAATGTACAGACCGGGGACATAGGTAACAAAGTGTTCGGACACATAGGTAACAGTTGACATATTACTCACTCAAATTAATTTGGGCAATTTTTTGATGACAAAAACAGATTTCTACAGGAACTCTTTCTTATCTACGTCCTAAATGGGTGCATGACAAATTGCATGTTAGAAGATTCCTCCAACGGAGCCACTTCGTTGCGGCATTCCTCCCGCCGCGGTTGGATACAGCCGGAATGACACAAGCTATCCTCCTGACCAGGTTGTCAATGCAAGATTCCAATGGTAAAAATTGCTGCCCGGTCGTCGTAATCATTTAGCACGAACGCATAAGCTAAATTGGCAATGATCTGAAAATTATAGGTGCGGAATAATTTTACCCCGCCGTTCAAGTTGACTTCAAAGCCGTCTTTTTTCTTATCTTCCGGGTTTATTTCGTAATCATACCCGTTAAAATAATAAGTACGATGAGACACCCAGTGAAAGCCGAATCCGGCTCCCAGGTAAGGAGCGAAATCCTTTCTGGAAAACAGCCGAGAACCATAGATATTTACTGCAAAACCTTTTCTGCCGGAAAAGAGCATCCCGATCTCATAATCCGGCAGTTCGTTGGCGATGCGAATTTCCAGGGTAAAGGAGCGGTCTATCCGGTCGTAGCCGTTTTCCGGGTATAAGTACCCGAAGGTGATGCCAAACAATCCCCGGCTGCTGCGCCGCAGGGGGCGGATGGTTTCCTCGGTGACGATATTCCCCACCTCGGCGGTTTTTTCCGGGGATTTCTCCTGCACCAGACTGGTAGCGATTCGTTTCATCACCCGGTCTAAATCTTCCACAAAAGTGGCAGTGAGCTGCTCTTTCAGAATTGCCTTTTGGGCGGGAACATCAACCAGAAAATAATGCACAATGATTTTTTCACCCAATGCCGACATATTGCAGAGAATCACTTTGGAGGCAGACAGCCTTTTCCCGAGGTCTATGGCGCAGGGGATTTCCGAGCACCCCTCTTCGGGTAAGCTATCCAGTACCTGCTTTTCGGGAATCAGCCGGGCGTCGGTTAAACGGGTAATTTCCATGCGCAGAATGTTTTGAGCACTGGCAAGAGTGGCATCATTCACCCCGGTAGCGGTAAACGGAAGAATGGCAATGGTTTCTGTTGGAGATGGCTGCTGCGCCACCAGGATGTGCGGTAAACCTGTTAACACAAAAAGTATGAGAATAGCCCATAAGAACCGCATATTACCCTCCGTATGGTTTCTTCAACAAAATTAACCGAAAGCGGAATCAGATACAACATCTACGGTATTTTTACATTGATGAGAAGCGGGACATTTATGGCGATGATTCCAACCAACGGGAGTACACCGGTAAGTTATTGTACTGCCGGTGCCAACCGGAAAAAGCAGGTGTAAAGAGTTACGAAGTCCTTCGATTGAACTGGCGGTTCGGGCAGTGCCGGAAATTCAATCTGAATTTTGCCGGGCTGCTTCAATCTTTTTTGCCAACCGTTCCGCCGCGCTTTCCAGGGCTACAATCTCCGCATCCAACCGGGAACTCTCTGCTTCATCCGCGGATTTTCTCTCTTTTTTCAGATTTTCCAATCGTTCGTTTAGTTCCGAATATTCCTTGCGTAAATTTTCCAGTTCCTCTGCTTCTTCCGCTTTGTCAAATATCAAGTTCTCCGGCGCTTCTTCCGGTTCCACAGATTGTTTTTGGGGATGCAGTTTCACCTCGTCCGGAATGACTTTCCCATCTTCCGGCAAGCGGCGCTGGTTCATGAATGCCGGGGAAACAATCTCCACTCCATGGGCATGGAGCACATCCAGCACGTTTTTACGGAGGTCCGAGCGGGCGGTTAACAGCAGCTTCACGTTGGTTAAAAATCCGGCAACCCGGTACGTCACTGAAAAATCTCCCAGTTCCCTTACCTGAACGAACGGCTCCTCCAAATCCGTTTGCCGGGCAGCTTCTTTGAGCAATTCCTCGATTCGGGAATGGGGAAGATCGTACCCGAGGGAGAGTTCGGCGGAAACGATGGTGCCGGAACTGCGCACCACGGTGACCGGGTTGGTGACCAGGTAGAGATTGGGGAAAGTGGTCAGGTTGCGGTCTTCGGTCTGGATTTCGGTGTGAAAGAGCCCCCGTTCCGTAACCCGCCCGAATTGTTCCGCGATGCGGATAAAATCCCCCGGGCGGAAGCTCTTTACCACCCGGAGCATCAACCCTGCCATGATGTTGGCAACAAAGGTGGTGGAGGAGAGGGCAATCACCGCGGTTAAGACGACCCCAATCAGGCTGAGTACCTGCCCGCGGGTATTGTCAGACATGGGAAATACCAGCACAATGAGCAGCAAGCCAACCGCGGTAAGACCGATCATCAACAACTGACGGGGCAACTGGGTCTCTGCACCCAACCCTTTGCGCCGTTTCAGCATCAACCAGTTGACAAACCAAAGTAAACCACTAACGATTGCCAGAACCGCTAACAGGGGAACGAATTCCCGAAAGTCAGCCAATAATTGCGACCAGAAGTTCATTGAGTCTCCGGTGGTATTCCGGGTTATGGATAAATACCAAGTAACGATTCAGCCGCAGAGTCCACAGAGTTTTCAGAAAAGGAATTCAAGAGAAAAGCCGGACATAACGCAATAATTTTATTCTCATTTCTTGTTATCCCGTTTCTTGATAAATTTTTTCATAATCTCATTGACCCCTGTGCTCTCTGGTGCAAGGTAACTGAATAATTGCAATACCAATCCCATTGCTTTGCGGCAGTTGATCTCCCCGATGTTATCTTCCTGATGTAAAAATTGAGATAAGTCAATTTATGGATACAATTTCATTTTTGCAATGGGGTTAAATTAATTCCCGGTGACGCCCAACCCGGTTGATACGGTGCCGGCTCTTATCTCTTATTAGGTGTTCGCCGACAAACCAAAGGGCTTGTTAGAGGGTACACGAAAAACCACGTGTATAAAGACCGCTTTTTTGTTATAATTGGAAGCGTCGGTATTAGCGCATTGGAATTGATGTTAAACGAGACAAAAATTACAGGAATGATCCATGAATATTTATGCCGTTATCATCCTGGCAACATTGTTAATAGATTACCTGCTGGATTTGGTCACGGATGTGCTGAACCTGAAGGCATTGCGGGATGAGGTACCGCCGGAATTTAAGGATGTTTTCGATGCTGAGAAATATCGCCAATCCCAGGAATACACCCGGGTACGCACCCGATTTGGCATCTTGACATCCACGTTTAACCTGACGGTGCTGCTGGCATTCTGGTTCAGCGGGGGCTTCAATTACCTGGATCAAATGGTTCGCGGGTGGAAGCTGGGCAGCATTGGCACCGGGCTGGTATATATCGGAATCTTAATGTTTGCCCGGGGGCTGCTTTCACTGCCCTTCAGCGTTTATTCCACCTTTGTGATCGAGGAGCGCTTCGGGTTCAACAAAACCACTCCCAAAACTTTTGTGCTGGATATTCTTAAGGGCACTGCATTGGGGATTGTCATCGGCGGTGCGGTTTTGGCAGCAGTGCTGGCGTTTTTTGAATACGCCGGGGAACTCGCCTGGCTGTACTGCTGGATTGCGGTGGTGGTGTTCAGCCTGTTTATGCAATTCATTGCGCCCACCTGGATAATGCCCCTGTTCAATAAATTTACTCCCCTGGAGGAGGGAGAATTGCGGGACGCCATCCTGGAGCTGGCGCGCAAGGTAAAA
>CAYYGL010000059.1:0-25091 GCA_964471235.1 uncultured Calditrichaceae bacterium | reverse complement strand
GGCGCACCCTCCCTGGTTGCCCTGCCTGACCAACGGGTATTAATCAACTCAACCGGTAATTCCGGACTGGCAAGCGGCGGTACCGGTGACGTGCTGACGGGGTTCATTGCCGGCTTATTAGCCCAGGGATTCTCCCCTGATGAAGCGGCTTACACTGGAAATTTCATCCACGGTCTGACTGCAGATTATATCGTCGAACAAGAAACCACTTATACCCTGCTTGCCGGGGAGTTAATCGATTACCTGGGAAGCGCACTAAACGATTTTTTGAATCGCTTAGCTAAAGGTGCTGCTTCTCAATAACCGTTGTTGAATGCCCCTTTTTTGTTTTTTACAAAATCACTCAACTCCGGAAAGAATTCCTGAAAATCCGTTTTAAAATCCGGATAAAACTGCTTTAGTACCGTTACACTTTCATCCAGATTTATCCGTCTTGAGAGGCGGGTTGATATTCTGCGAAGAGCTATCTCTATCCCGTCTATCCGTTGATATGATAACAACCAATTATCTCTCTGCATGTGCGGGAGAGCTTTCCGTAATCTCGGGGAGAGTAAAGATTGATTTTCCCTAAAAATCGAATACACGTCTTCACAAAACTTTTCTAACGGAATATGGCTGTATTCTGTCCACCCGGCGGCAAGAAAATGATCATAAAAGACATCAATGATGATGCCCTTAAGAAGACGGTATTCACTCCCCAGGCGTTGCTGACTTCTTAAAAAAATCTCATTTTGATCGGTAAATTTATCTATTTCTACATGCAACCGCATTCCGGCACGAAGTTTCTTCGAATGAACCTCAAATTGCCCGGATACAAAATCCGGTAAAATACTTCCGATGAGATGCTCAGGAGTGTCATCTGCAAAATAGAGATGGGCCAAAAAATTCATATCGTAAATTTTATATTTCCGATGCTGCGGGTATTCAATGTATTTTTAATCTTATCTATTGGTTAAAATATATACATATTACAATCATTATTATTAAAGTGTGAAAGTTGTTAAAAAGTGTTCCTCATCCCATTTTTTCAGGGCTCTGCTATTAATATCGTGTTTACGGATTGTTAATAGATGTTCATCAATTGTTAGAAAAAGGGAGACCTGCTCCAAGCCGGCTATTTTTTTAACACTTATTTAACATTTTTCACAATATGTCTAACATTTAATGAACAGGGTTTTACACAGAAATGTTAAAATCTCTTAACACATCATTCAGGGAGACTTTCTTATCAGTGCTATTTTTGCGTTTCCCGATTATTAAGGCACAGCGAACCTGAAATGTTCCGGCGGGAAAATTTTTAGGATACGTTCCGGGGATAACAACAGACCGCGGGGGAATTTCTCCGGTCATTTCAATGGGATTGTTGGTGGATACATCAATAATCTTCGTTGAAGAGGTTAACACCACACCGGCACCCAGAACGGCTTCCCTGCGAACGATCACCCCTTCCAACACCGAAACAGCCGATCCGATAAATGCATCATCTTCAATTATTACCGGTCTGCTTTGGGGAGGCTCCAATACCCCACCGATTCGTGCCGCACCGGCAATGTGAACCCTTTTTCCGATCTGCGCACAGGAACCAACCGTTGCATGGGTATCCACCATGGTATGGCTGTCAACGTAGGCACCGATATTGACATACCCCGGCATTAATACAACACCCGGGGCTAAATACGAACCGTAACGGGCAGTTCCGGGCGGCACCACCCGTACCTGCAAACGGTCAAAATTTCTCTTTAAAGGTATCTTATCATAATATTCAAAAGGACCCACTTCCATTTTAGAAACGTCACGAATTTGAAAATAGAGTAAGATCGCTTTTTTTACCCACTGGTTAACAGCCCAATCATTTTCGCTCTTTTCTGCAACCCGGATTTTCCCTTTATCTAACAACGAAATGGTTTCGCATATCGCATCCCGGTATTCTGAATGCGCAAGAAGGGTATTGTTCTGATATGCCTCATCGATCAATTGCTGCAGTGAACCGGTATCCATCTTTCATCAACCTCAACTCTCAATGGACAAAACATCATTCATCGAATAAAGGCCGGGTTTTTGGGTAACGACCCATTCAATGGCTCTGAGTGCTCCATCGACAAAGACTCTTCTGGATAGAGAGTGATGAATAAAGCTGAGATGCTCATTTTTACAGAAGAAGTGAATTTGATGCTCTCCGATGATAGAACCACCCCGCAGGGAATGGATGGTAATTTCATCCCCGCGGGATAAATTGTTCCCACTGCGTCCAAAACGGATTTCTTCATCTGTCAACCCTTGAATCTCTGCCAGGGTATTGGCAAACATTCTGGCAGTACCACTTGGAGCATCTTTTTTATAGCGGTGGTGAATTTCCACAATTTCGATATCGTAGTTATCTTTCAGGATAGACGCTGCTTGTTGAATAACATTGTTCAGCAAATTTATCCCGATTGAAAAATTAAATGCCTGTACAACCGGGACGATTTCGGCAAGCTGGTTGATTTTTTGTTGCTCTTCATCGGTTAAACCGGTGGTCCCGGTGACCAACGGAATCCCTTTTTCCCGGCAGGCATCGGCAATAGCGGCACAACCCTCACCCGATGAAAAATCCACTACCACATCCACATCCATCAAGACATCCTCCGGATTGGTGCTTACCACAATCTCCTCGTTGTAAAAAGTCTCCAGGGTATCCACCCCTCCAACCAGAAAAAAATCTTCTTCTTTTGAAAGAACCCTGGTGAGTGCTTCGCCCATTCTGCCCAAAATCCCATTGATGACGACCCGAATCATCTTTGCCACCCCTCTTTTTTATTCTACTCTAAAAACCTGTCAGAACTATTGGTGAAACTTGCCGGGAGACAAAAACAGGAATAACCCCGGAAACCGATAGCTCTTCAAACAAAAGTATTGATTCTTAGAGTAAAAAGCAATACCTGGGTAGTGACGTCAATAATTAGCCTATTTTGCTTTCCATTTTTCTAAAAGAGTTTCTATTCGCTCAGGAGTGTTTTGTGGATGGGGATAAAGATGTTTGTGAATTCGCTGGCGACAGGCTTCATAAAGAATGACGGCGGCCGCCACGGAGACGTTTAAACTCTGAATCATCCCAAACATGGGAATGTAAATGCTCGCATCGGCAATCCGAAGCGCTTCTTCCGAAACCCCTTCATGTTCATTTCCCAGAATAATAGCAGCCGGTTGAGTCCAATTGTTTTCATAAATAGATGATGCACCCTCATTTAACGAGGTGGCATAAATTGTAAACCCTTTTTCTTTTAACACGGATGCCAATTGTTGGTGGTCTCGAAAGGAAACAAGGTCAATCCATTTTTTGGCAGAAGCTGAGGACTTTTTGCCGATTTTAGGGAATGGCGTATTCGTATACAACAAGTACACGGTCTCTACTCCGACGGCATCACATGACCGTAAGATGGCGCTTACATTGTGGGGATCATGAATATTCTCACAGACCACGGTCAAATCCGGTTGCCGATTTTCGATCACCCGCTGCATTTTTTGGATTCTACGAAGCGTAGGCATTGTTTTCCTCTTTGTCCGGTTTTGGTTGGTTTGAGTTAGTTAGCTCTCCTTTAATCATCCATTGAGTGCACTCCCAATTGAACTTTTTACGCCCCCATGATCCCCCAAAGTGATCGAGGGGAATATTGCCGCAATTGTTTTACCATTTGGGTAAATATCGTTGTTCAGCCGATGAGGATACATAAACAGATGAAAAAATGTTTTGGTAATAACTCCGGTTGTTATACCGCAACGAACGCAACCTTCGCAACGAACAGATGTTTATCTCTTTCACGTAGCGGCTGCCGTCGCGTATCCGCTGCGATCATTGCGATAAAAAAAGTTTTAATGACAAAAACAAATTCCTACAGGAACTCTTTCTTCTCTACGTCCTAAATAGCTACTACCTGAGTAGTCACATGTTTTGTACTGCCAACCCGGAACAGAGCGCTGGCATTTTTAATAAAAAAATGCTTGAAAAAAGCTAAATTTGGCTTATAAATTTATAAATTTTAAGAAGCATAGCAAAGGAGGTATTTATGGCTCGAAAGAAAAAATCTGAGTACCCGGAAGAAAATGAATGGGATATCCCGGACGAGGACTTGGATGATATCGAGTTAGCAGACGAGGAAGATGAATTTTCGGATGAAGAAGACATAGAAGAAGACCTTGAAGAGATGCAGGAAATTGAGGCGAAGTTGGAGAGTGGTGAAGCCATCTCCCCAACTCCCAAAGAAGTTTCTTTATTGTTAAAAAACCAGGTGATTTATTCCTGCCCTCGGTGTCGGAGAATATTCTTTCGTAATAAGTGGTTGAAAGATACGGTTACGGATATCTATACGGTGCATACTGAATATGGCTTTTGCGATCATTGTCTCGGGAAGACGATGAACGATTTTGTGGGCAGTATTGAAATATATGATCGGGAATTGGAGAAGAGAAAGGATGCCTTCATTGCCCTGGCAAAGGATGTGGAGATGAAATTAGAAAATCGTCTCCCCTTCGAAAAAATTATCAACACGGTGGAACAAAACGGGGTGTTATATATTTTCTGCAATACGACTCGTCTGGCGGTCGAAATTGCCCGGGCAATCCGCTATGAATATCACGGCGCAATTCAATACGAATGGTTTGAACGCAACCAATTTGTAAGGGCAAAGTGGTTTTCCGAAATTCAAAACCGGGAATATTTCAAAAATAAAATTAGAGCTGCTAAAGAAAAACGTCTGGGCATGTTCTCTTTTGAGGATGATATATAACCCCCCTACGCTCTCAAGGCGTTTTTTAGTACGCAAATGATTGGCGGAAGACAGGAATGAGATCCCTGGTCGCGATAAACGGTTATTGGTTGAACCCGCGTTTGAGCGGGTTTCTTTTTTTAAAGAAAACCTACATCTTGATTATATTGTGGCACTTTATTATTTTAACCCTGGTTGGCGCACAAAACACCACACATTTATGAAGTTCATTATTTGGCTTTAATTTTGCAAAAGAGAAGTTGCGGTTCAAAGTTTTGAATTTCAACGGTATAAAATTTATCTATTCCGAGAAATGAATGATGCAGCCACAGAACCCTGGAAAAACCTATCAGAAGCTTCTTAGTATTTTACAAAAGCAGCGAACAGGATTTATTTTGTTGTTGGATCCGGATCGTCTCTCACCGGAACAAGCCCGGGATAATGTGATCCATGCCGGAGAAGCGGGGGTGGATGCTTTCCTGGTTGGCGGCAGCTTTTTACTGGACAAAAATTTTAATGAAATCGTTAAAGCGGTGAAAGAGAGTGCCGGTGAACGCCCGGTGATAATCTTTCCCGGGAGTTTGTTCCAGATTTCTCCCCATGCGGATGCCCTGTTGTATTTAAGTTTAATCAGCGGTAGAAATCCGGAGCACCTGATTGGCAATCAGGCAATGGCAGCACCCATTCTCTGGCGAATGAAACTGGAAGCCATTTCCTGCGGTTATATGTTGATTGAATCCGGCAGCTTAACCAGTGCCCAGTATGTGAGTAATTCCAACCCCATTCCGCGGGAGAAGCCCGGTATTGCCCTGGCGCATGCCCTGGCTGCTCAATACCTGGGGATGAAGACCATTTACCTGGAGGCGGGCAGTGGCGCAAAACAAACTGTTCCGGAAACAATGATTCGGCAGATTAGCGAAGTAGTGGAAATCCCTCTGCTGGTGGGCGGCGGTATCCGAAGCCCGGAGGAGGCGCAAAAAAAAGCCGAAGCCGGCGCCAATTTTGTGGTCATCGGCAATTTTTTTGAGGAGCACCAAAATTACGATTTAATGAAAGAGTTTGCGGATGCCATCCATAAATAAAGCGAGTCTCTATGCCTTCCCAGGATGTTACCCATACAATTATTTCTCACATTACCGAAAATATTGAAGTAAAGCAGCAGTTGCTGGACCGCCAGGTGGATACGATCAAAGAATGTACAGAGCGGTTTATTACGACGCTTCAATCCGGTGGAAAAATCCTGTTTTGTGGGAATGGGGGCAGTGCGGCAGATTCTCAGCATCTGGCAGCGGAATTGGTGGTACGCCTGCGGGGGAGTTTTGACCGCCCTCCCATACCGGCATTGGCGCTAACCGTGGATACCTCCATCCTCACTGCCGGTGCCAATGATTACGGCTTTGAGCAGGTGTTTGCCCGTCAGATTGCTGCTCTGGCAAGGCCGGGCGATTTGCTGGTCGCTATCAGCACCAGCGGCAATTCCCCGAATATTCTCCGGGCTGTTGAACAGGCAAAAAAACAACACCTGTATGTGATAGGCTTTTTGGGGGGAAACGGAGGAAAATTAAAAAAACTGGTGGACCTGCCCCTTATCATCCCTTCGCAGACCACCGCCCGGATTCAAGAAAGTCATATTCTGATTGGGCATATTATTTGTGAGTTGGTGGAGATGGAGTTGTTTGGCTAAACGATGACAATTGCTCAGGTAACGGACCGTTTTGAGATTGGCGGCGGGCTCGAACATATTTTTCAAATTGCGAAAGGGATGCCGGAGCATTCTTTCGTGATCTTCGGAAAGGGAGGAAAACAAACCGAAAAATTTACCTGTTTACCGAACGTCTCGCTTTCACAAAACGGTTACTCTCCAACGGCAATAGAATCTTTTCCGGTGGAGATTATCCATATTCATCATACCCGACCCATGTTAACCCTGCTCTCCCGGCGAAATTCGCTCCCCAATATTCCCATCATCGTTACAGCACACGGACTGCACATTCGTCAATATTTTTTCCGTCATACCCCCTGGAGTAACATGCTGTATTATCTCCGGTTGAATCTTGAGAAATTTCTTTATAACAAAGCCGATGTGGTGATTGCTGTTTCCCGTGAAGATCAACAGTTTATCAGGAACAAGTATGGCAGAAAAGACTGCCTTTACATTCCCAACGGCATTTCCGCTACTCCATCCCGTTTAATTTCTGCACAGCGGGATCAACTCCGCCGGGAACTGGGGATTCCCCCGGATAAATTCCTTTGCCTCACCATTGCCCGGTTCGATTTTCCCAAAGGATACGATGTTCTGGTCGATGCCATTGCGCTGTTAAAAAGTCAAAATGCTTTGCACAACCTGCACTTTCTTTTTGTCGGAGATGGAAAATTAAAAGCACCTATTTACAGGAAAATTCAACGGCTGGGGTTGGAATCGGTTGTTTGCCTACCGGGTCGCCGGGAAGATATTTCCAACTTATTAAACCTGGCTGACCTGTTTATTTTACCCTCTCGCTGGGAAGGCCTCCCGTTAACCCTTCTGGAGGCCGGCGCCCAAAAAACTCCGGTACTGGCGTCCGATACCTGGGGCATCCGGGAAATTGTGCAACATGAGGAAACCGGACTGTTGTTCCCTGTCGAATCTTCCCGGGGATTGGCAAAGGTTTTGTCCGAAATTTTAAAGAATAATTACGATCTGCCAACCTTATCTGAAAACCTTTATGCCCTTGTTACGCAAAAATATTCGTATGTTAACATGATTAAACGGCTCAAATCAGTGTATTCACTCCGGGGGAACAATTGAGCGGTAACCATACCAAAATACGGGTGTTGATTATCGGAATGGCGTACCATGCCCGGATGCTGGCAGAACAGTTGCAGCGTTATGCCCCGGAAGAACTGATGGTGAAATACAGCGAGCAAGTGCAAACGGTTCTGCTTAACCAATTTGATGTTCTCCACATCATCTCCGCCCCCTTGAGCCAATTGTTCCGTTTTCGGTCAGCGAAAATTCCCATTGTTTATCATTGGATCGGGTCCGATGTGCAGCGAATGGTGAAAGATACTCCCCTTCGCCGCCGCTTAAAAAAATGGTTGATCGATTTTACCCCGGCTTTTCACCTGACGGTGTATGAACCACTACGAATGGAACTTTCCAGGGTGGGGGTTGATGCCCGTTTATTTCCGCTTGTACCGGCGGAATTCCCGACAGAACCGCTACCGCTCCCGGAAAAGTTTGCCGTTCTGAGCTATTTACCGGCGCAACGGTGGGATTTTTACCATGGGGCGCAAATATTGGAAATTGCCCGTCGGATGCCCCGAATCAACTTTCATATCGTTGCTACGCCGCCAATGGAAAATCCACCTCCCAATATACGGTTTCATGGCTATGTCGAGGAGATGAAACCACTCTATCAACAGTGTACGGTCCTTCTCCGATTGACCAACCATGACGGTTTATCAAAAATGGTTCTGGAAGCCCTGGGGTATGGCAGGTATGTGCTCTGGAATCACCCCTTTCCCCATTGCCGCCTGGTGGAAACAGTCGAAGATGTACAAAAGGAGTTGCTGGCATTGTCAACCCAAGAAGACATTAACCGGGAAGGGCTGGCGTTTGTAACTCAGCACTATCATCCCCGGATGGTAGCTAAACAGTATGTGGAATTTTACCGAACCATAACCGGATCGGCAAATGGCTAAACCGCTTTCAAAAATTATCGGCTTCACCTTTCTTACTCAGATAACGGTTTTTTTGCTGGTGCTGGCGAACAATGCGTTGGTTTCCCGGTGGCTGGGTCCGGAAGGATACGGGATAATGGCAACGTTGTTGATACTGGCGGAGACGGTTTACAAAGTGGTGAATTTGGGTCAGGAGACCGCACTGCTGTATTTCATCAGCAACAAGCGGTTCTCTTTTAAAAGGCTGCTGAGCACGGTGAGCATCAATGGGGTATTTTTGTTTCTTGCCGGGGCATTGACGCTCCTGATTGTTATCCGGAGCAATATCCTCAACTTGTTCTTTTCTGCCCCAGAAATTGACTTTGTGCGCCGGGACGCCCAATGGTGTATCTTTCTTCTGTTCTCCCTGCTGCTGTATGATTACGGCAGTAAGGTATGGTTGGGGCAACAAAAATTTAAAAGCTACAATGGCAACCAGTTAACCCGACCGCTGCTTTACTTTCTGTTATTGATCACCGCATACCTCGGTCATCAACTAACAGTAGCAACGGTCGTACTGATTTACGGTATCTCCTGGCTGCTGCCAGGCATGTATATTTGGATAAAGAGCATCTTTCCGCTGTCCTGGAAATGGAAACCGGAAATCACCCGGGCGCTGCTGGCGTATGGCACCCCGATAATGTGCTCCAATCTGCTGGCTTATCTGATCTACCGGGTGGATATCTTTTTGATTGGCTATTTTCTCACCCAGCAGGATGTCGGCTGGTATTATGTTGCGGTAATGATCGCCGAACGTCTGCTTTATCTTACCCATGCCTCAAGTTTGATTTTTCTCCCCGCTGCCACCCATTCCCGGGAACAACAGCAGAAAACCCCCATCCTGGTTCGGGTAAATTTATGGATTGTTTTGTTGGGAGCTATCTTCCTGGGGATTTTAGCCCCCTGGATCATCCCGCTCATTTTTTCCCAACAATACACCGCTTCGGTCATGCCGTTAATCATTCTCCTGCCGGGGATTGTCGCGCTGATCATCCCCAAAATGATCTCGGCGGATCTGCTCTCCCGGGGGCTCCCGCGGTTAACCCTGTACGGCGCGACAATCAATTTTGTAGTGAATATTGTGTTGAACATCTGGTTGATTCCTGTGATGGGGATTAATGGCGCAGCGCTGAGCTCCACGGTTTCCTACTCTGTCGGTGCCATGGCGCTGCTGTTTTTCCATCACCGGGTCAGCGGCATCCCCCTGCGGGAAATGTTGCTTTTGAAGCGGAGCGACTGGAAAGAAATCGGTAGAATTTAAAAGCGGGAATTTACCGTAAAGACATCATCATGAAAAACCGTTCGCAGAAAAAAGTTTTATTCATTGCCTATTACTTTCCACCCAGCGGGGGCGGCGGGGTGCAGCGCTCCTCAAAATTCGTAAAATACCTGCCCTCCTTCGGTTGGATCCCGCTGGTGTTAACCGTCAAAGAACCGTTTGATTATTATGTTGACTCCAGTTTGATGAAGGATATTCCCGGGGAGGCAAGGGTCTATCGGAGTGTGTCCATAGAACCGATGA
This sequence comes from uncultured Calditrichaceae bacterium, assembly GCA_964471235.1. Classification (GTDB taxonomy): domain Bacteria; phylum Calditrichota; class Calditrichia; order RBG-13-44-9; family J075; genus CAYYGL01. The sequence continues at coordinate 15,125 of CAYYGL010000059.1, read as the reverse complement.
AATGGGTGCGAAAGCTGCTCAAATTGCTCTCCGGGCGAAAATTGAGCAAAAGCGCTACCCGGCAACTGCCGGCAAAATCGATAAAACCGGGGTTTCTGGTAGGACTAAAAACATTTCTGCTGGTACCGGATAACGAAATCCTCTGGCTCCCATTTGCGATATGGATGGGGTGGCGAATTATTCGCCGGGAACAACCGGCACTCATTTTCTCCACTGCCTCTCCCTTTACCGATCATTTGATCGCCGCCCTGTTATCCCGGTTGACCGGTTTACCCTGGATAGCGGACTTCCGGGATTTTTGGGTTGACCGGGCGAACTTTCCCCAAAACCGCTGGCGATTATTTATTGATCGGAAGCTGGAAAAATGGGTCTTACACCAGGCGTCACACATAGTTACCACCACTTCGCTGATTGCCCAACGGTTTAAAGCGATCAACCCCCACCAGAAATTTACCGTTATTACCAATGGGTATGATGAAGCGGATTTTGAGCCCTGTCAGCAGGTTGAGCGATCCGGGGAACTCTTTCGAATTACCTATACGGGGATATTTAACCGGGAGCAAAATCCGGCTAAATTTTTGTTGGCATACCGGCAGTTTTTGGACGCGCATCCCGGGCAGCGAGGAAAGATAAGATTACGACTGATCGGGCAGTTGGATAACCCCGGCGATTTTGATAATTACCGTTTTCTTAAACAACTGGGTATTGATGAAAATGTGGAAATTGTCTCCTACCTGCCCCATGAACAGGTAATCCGGGAAATGTGTGAAGCGACGGTATTGATGTTACTCATTGGCGAGTATCCTCATAATGAGGCGGTGATGACCGGAAAGATTTTCGAATATCTACGCGCCAATCGCCCGATTCTGGCAGTGGTGCCGCCGGATGGAGTCGCTGCGGAGGTGATTCGCCAGACCAATTCGGGCATTGTAGCGCCCAACGACCGGGTGGAGGATATCCTGCAAGGCATTTCCCTTCTCTATGACTTATTTGTGCAGGGTACATTGGATAGTACATTTAAGCGTCGTCAAATTACCAGGTACGAGCGCAAGAACCTGACCAAACAATTGACTGAAATTTTTAACCGGACAATTACAATGAATCGCAATGATTAATTCCTTACCGTCATCAGTGAAGGTTGCCCTGGTGCATGACTGGCTGACCAGCATGCGGGGCGGGGAGAAGGTGCTGGAGGCGTTGTGCCGCATGTTTCCCGAAGCGGATTTGTTTACCCTCCTGCATAACCCGGGCAGTGTTTCCCCGGTGATCGAAGACCGGCGGATTTTCACTTCCTTTATCAACCGGCTCCCTTTCAAAACCACCCGCTATCGTCATTACCTGCCCCTGTTTCCCACCGCTATCGAGCTCTTCAATTTTAAGGGCTATCACCTGATTATCTCCACCTCTCACTGCGTGGCAAAGGGAGTACGAACACCGCCGGACGCCCTGCACATCTCTTATCTGCATACCCCCATGCGCTATGTCTGGGATATGTACGAAGAATATTTTGGAGAGGATCAGATCCGTTGGTGGCAGCGAAAAATCATTCCCTTTTTTGCCAATTACCTGCGGATGTGGGATGTCAGTAGTGCCAACCGGGTAGACCACTTCATTGCCAATTCCCTTCACGTGGCAAAACGAATTCGCAAAAATTACCGACGTAAGGCAACGGTTATTTATCCTCCCGTGGATACGGAGCTTTTTCCGGTGAGTAACCGGGAGGGAGCGTATTACCTAATCGTTTCCGCCATGGTGCCGTATAAACGGCTGGATTTGGCGATTCGGGTGTTTAACGAACGGGATGACCTGCTCTATGTAATTGGCAACGGACCGGAGAAGGAGCGGCTGCAAAAGTTGGCAGCCGGTAACATTCGCTTTATTGATTGGCAGCCGGCGGAGCAATTAGCCCGCTATTATGGCGGCTGCAAAGCGTTGATATTCCCCGGCGAGGAAGATTTCGGGATTGTGCCGGTGGAAGCACAAAGCTGCGGCAAACCGGTCATTGCCTATCAACGCGGCGGGGCGCTGGAAACGGTGATTGGCTTTGATGGTGCAAATGAAGGTAAATGCACCGGGGTCTTTTTTAAAGAGCAGACCGCTCCCGCGCTGGTTCAGGCACTGGAACAATTTGAAACACTTCACTGGGATGCCCGCTTTATCCATCAACATGCCCGACAGTTCCGCCGGGAACGATTTATAAACGAGATGGAACTCTTTATCGAACAAGCGGTAAAGTCTTTTTTTGAAGAAGAACGAAAGAGCCGTTTATGAAAGAAGGCATTTACCGACGCAATCTGCTGGTGCCATTCTTGAAGATGGTGCTGGATGCCCTCACCATCGAACTGGCAACGATTTTTTCGTATTACCTCCGCTTCTATTCACCATTAGTGGAGGTTCTCCATGTGAAACGGTGGCATCCGGTACCTCCCCTGGAGAAATATCTTTACTTCTCCTGGCTGATCATCCTGATTTACCTGCTTTTATTCGGCACGTTTCGCTCCTACCGAAGTCGTTTCTTTTCCACATTTGCAGAAGATATTCCGGTGATATTAAAAACCTGTTTCCTTGGGATGCTGTTTGCCATGAGCGCCGCCTTTATGTACCGCGGGTTTTCTTATTCGAGATTGGTTTTCCTGCTGATATTTATGATGACCAACATTTTTCTGATCATCGAACGGTATTTTTTCCACCATCTCAAAAAGAAATTTTTGAAGAAAGGATTTAATCTCTGGCACACCGTGCTGGTGGGCTCTGCGGAGAAACTGCCGTCGGTTTATAAGCAGTTAGCCGGTGCCAACAATCACCAATTTCGATTTACCGGCTATGTGGCGGAAAAAAAACTGGCGGACATCTCCCTGCCGTACCTGGGAGACATAAATTCTCTCCCGGAACTGCTCTTCAATGGAAGCTGCGATGGGTTAATTCTGGCGCTCACCCCCACAGACCATCAGCAGATTTTATCGGTCATCGCATCTACCGAGGGGAAAAACATCGAACTGTTTTATATTCCGGATATTGTAGATTTGCTGCCTTCCCGTCTTCACGCCCTGGAGGTGGGCGGCATCCCCATGCTGCAATTGAAATCCTTCACCCTGTCCGGATGGCAGGGATTTCTCAAACGTCTCTTTGACATTGTGTTTTCTTTCCTGGGGCTTATCCTGCTCTCTCCCCTCTTTTTGCTCCTTGCATTGCTCATCAAACTCACCTCAAGGGGGCCTGTTTTTTACAAACAGAAGCGGGTCGGGCTGGAGGGAGTGGAATTCACCATGCTAAAATTTCGTTCCCTGGTGGTTGACCAGGAGGATCAGAGCGGGCTGGTGGATGTTCAAAAAGAAGACCCGCGGGTGACACCGATTGGGCGCTTTCTGCGCCGCACCAGCCTGGATGAATTGCCTCAATTGATCAATGTGTTGAAAGGGGATATGAGTCTGGTAGGACCGCGTCCCGAGCGCACCTATTATGTGAATCAGTATCTTCGTTCCATCCCGCATTTTTCGGAGCGCCATCGGGTGCGCTGCGGCATTACCGGCTGGGCGCAAGTGAACGGCAAACGCCAGTCCGCCCCCTGGAAAGAACGGGTTGAATACGACCTTTACTATATCGAAAACTGGTCCCTCTGGTTCGATATCAAAATTATCATCCTGACCTTTATTGCCATTTTAAAAGGGGAGAATGCGTATTGATGTGTGAGGGAATATCATTTCCTGCCAATTGGCGAGGTTGGCATCCCGGTATGTTTTAGAATGATTTGCAGGTTCAGCACCGCCAGAAACCACCAGAAAATGTTGTTTTCCAGGTCGGTATAATAACACTGGAAAAACGCAGCAATAAAAATTCCCGTCAGCCCCAGGAGGCCGCCCAGCAGAATTCTTTGCTCTCCCACGGACAGGCTTTTCAGGCGGAGTGTCCGGAATGAATAATAGAACCACGTGCCCCACACCGCCAGCCAGCTTAAGAATCCCATCAAACCGCTGTTTGCCGCCATGTTCAGGTAATCGTTATGGGCATGGGCGTAGGTATCGTAATAACCGGGCACTTTGTAAATTAAAAAGTTGGGTTTATACAACCCCGGTCCCACACCCCATACCGGGTGCGCCTTTATCATTTCCCAGGTGGTTTTCCAGATGGTAATGCGAGTTTCGTTCTGAGCCACATCAAAGATACTCAGAAAGCGGGTTTGCAGGGCGGGGATTAACCAAATCGCAAGCGCCCCTCCAACAATGATGCCCGGAATGACAAAAATGAACCAGCGGGGTTTCATTAACAAAATGCCCAGGGGAATCATCACCAGGAATCCCAGCCAGGCGCTGCGGGCAAATGTCCCGAGAATACTGACAAAAAGAATGATTGCGATGAGACCATAAAGTCGGCTCACCGTTTTCTCCTTTCCCGGCAGAAGAAGAAAAGCAAATGCCATTCCCAGCGCCATTAATTGGTTGCCGGCAAAGGTGAGGTAAAAATTATATCCTCCCACCGCTCGATACCATCCATTGTAAGGCGTAAGGTGATGCCCAAAGATATCCAACCCGACTGCAAATTGGTAAATACCGTATATAGCTACCACCGCGGCAGAGATAAGTAATCCCTTCAGGACTTTCTGCGTTTGCGATACCGAAAGAGGGGCAGCCGTTAGAAATACCACCGGAAAAATCACCCAATCGGTATGATACAAGGCATTAAAAGAAGTTGAGGGATCCGGACTGAGAGCGGCAGAGAGCACTCGTAAGAAAACATAGACGCCCAGTATTAAAAAAAACGGATGGCGCAGGGAGAAATTTCGTTTCTCAATAACCAACATAAGAATCGCTGCCAGGGAGGTGCTCACCAGGGCAATTTGCATGGCAGCTAAAGACCAGGGCAGGGTGATGCTGAGCAGGAAAAAGGAATAGAAGAGAAGTCGGTTGAACAGGGAAAAGTGAGATGATTGTGAAGAGGAAGACAGCATATCAATTAAAGATGAATATATTGAACGCAGCGCGTCGCGTGATGAGAGCCCTGTTTAACAGGTTCAAAAATAAAAAACAAAAAATATAGGGAACTTTTTTTATGTTTAAAACAATAAAATATTTTTGTAGTTGGAAATTTGCCTTGATTTTTTTATAATATCACGCTAAAAAATAGATAATTTGGAGAATTGTGTCTATTTAAGGAAGGGTAACGGAAATGTCATATCACAAATGTGCGATTGAAGGCTGTCCCTTTAAACCGATTTCGTTTACCAATTATTGCTGGCAACATATCCCGGATAAAAAGTCTTATTTGAAAAAGCTGCGTACCAATATCGAGAATACGGTAGCGCCGATTACGCTTGACAAGGTCGTGTTGGAACGATTCGATTTGTCCCAACTGGATTTACGGAGTGCTTCATTTGTCGGAGCAGTATTTATAAATGTGGATTTATCCAATACCAATTTGACCAATGCCAATTTCAAACGCTGTTTTTTCCAGGAATGCAAATTTCAGAACACCAAATTGGTTCAGGCAACCCTGAGTGGAGCGATCGTTGTCGAGTCCGATTTTGTAGATGTGGATATGTCGCTGGTGGAAGGCAATTTGTTGAAGGTGAAAAAGTGCCGTTTCGAAAATCTCTATATTAAATCGGCAGACTTGAAAAATTCCTTCTGGAAGGATGTCAACATTCATGCCTGTCAGATTATCGATGGCAATTTTATGATGAGCTATTTCGATCAGTTTCTGGTGTATGACAGCAAGTTGGATAATGCCCTGTGTTCCGGCAGCCAATTCTATGATTGCCGTTTTGAAATGAGCGATTTGAAGCAGGTGAATTACATCGGATGTATTATTGATGAGAGTGAATTTAAGACCAGCCATTTACAGAATTGCCGTTTTGCCACTGCCATCATCCGCAATTCTCTGTTTGACAATTGCAAACTGGCAAAGCCGGTAATGCGGGAAACGCAAATTGTGGGCGGGAAATTTCATCGCTGCACCATCACCTCCCCCATCCTGCAGCGGGCGGTGTTAATCCATAACAATCTCAGTACCAAAAAACTGGAAAATGCCAACACCGAAGGATTGGTTGTGCTTTAACCAACAAATTTTGCGGTTATAAACAGCTTGTTAAAAACCCGGTGGATAGTTCCTCTACCGGGTTTTTTATTGATGGATGAGATGGTCATTGGGGGGCTTAGAAATAAATTTTCATCCCGCTGAGAATCCCGTCGATGGTTGCCGAGCCGGCTCTCCAGGATTGATATCCGCCAAAGAGGGCGAAGCGGTTAATATGCACACTTAAGGTGCCAAAAAATTCCGGCACATACCTGCCGTTCAAAAAACCGCCGCTGTAACTGAAGTGAAGGCTGAGCGGGCGGGCGAGAAAAATTTCCGTTCCGGCGTTAAATGCAACCCCGGTGTGTTTAATGGAGCCACGCATACCTTTGAGACCCAATCCCCACCATAGAGACCAGCGGGGTAGCCGTACCCGGTTATAATTGAGGAAAGCGCTGTACAATTGCAGCACATCTTCCCCGCCGGAACGGAGATGCTCCCTTAGTTCTGTAAAATGCACCTCGGCGCTGACAAACGGATAGGGAGATGCGCGCCCCCGAAAACCGATACCATCCAAATCCGATTCATCGTAGAAGTAATGACCGGAAAGATTAATGAAAAACTGTTTCCCCGGGGCATCGGAAAACACTCCTTCGGTGGGGGTTGCATAGGGATAATCCGTATAATAAGACCTTCCGTCATCACCCTGGTACAGCAAAGTGTCTTCTCCGGGAAAAGAAACCAGCATATCCCAGGCAAGACGAAAGGTGAAATTCCAGGCAACATCGTTGAAAATTAAATTAAACCAGCTCTCCGTAACAACATCCTCTGAATTGTTATCACCATCGTCGTCCTCATCTTTATCGTTCTTCTTTTTCTCAACCTCCCCTTCCACCTGTTTAATTTTTCCCTTTTCTTCCTTTTTGGTTTGAGCCAGCAAGGAAGGTTGAAGTAGACAAAGGCTAATGCTGACCAAAATCAAAATGAGGCGGCGCAGGTTCTTCATGATAAATGACTCCTTCTCTTTCTCTCCGGACAACCGGCAAGTCTCGTATTTAATGAGAAACTCCTTTCTGTCCGAAAAATCCCAAACGTGCTATATGTAAGCCTATGAAAAAGCGGGTCAAAAAGTTCCAAGAAAACAAAATGTTACGTTTTTTGAGGATGGGTGAATAAGCACCGGGTATGATAAGGAATTTATTCAATAAGGTTTGTGATAGGGGAGTAAAGCAGATAGAGTTCGGTCGATACATTTTCCGATACCCACCCAAATAAAATTCCGAAAATCCAATGGTGTGCCGCTACTGTTTAAGATTTACTGCTGTTTCAGCAGGACACCGGGGATTAGGCCCGGGGGAAAGCTATCGTCCCCGGACCTTCAACAAATTACTTTTTTTTCTCATCAAAAATCAGACGTACGTTGCTGCACAGGAAAAAATCGCTGATTTTACTTCGTTTCATTTTCAGATACACATCGATCACGCCACCGAAATCTCCCTTGATAATACCGTGTCCCCGATAAACATAAGGGTGAATAGGTGCATAGCCTCCAATTTCCCCGACTTCGTTTTTATGCTTTTTTTCTTCCGGTTTAAAATCGAGCAGTTCAACTCCCTCGGGTAGGTTCTTCAACAGTTTCTTGCCTTCCCGGGCGGCGCTCTGGGTTAAAAATTCAAAGCTAAAAGAAAATTCGGCACCCCGTATCGCCCGGCGACCAACTACCTTGCATTTCACCATGGCTTCCGCTTTTTCTACCACTTTAACAAAATCATTCACCACATCATCCGGTAAGCACAGGTAGGTGTGGGTATCCAACACCAACAATTCCCGGACCAATTCACCCACCGTTTCCCGGCGAATACCGGTTTTCCGATGGAAGAAAAAGTTGAATTCCTCTCCCCTGCCATACATAAATCCCAATAACAGACCTTTCACCAGGAAAAAAGGTGCTTTAATGATTAACTCTGTATATGTCTCTTTCATGGAATTACCTCACATTGATTTATGATTCATAAAACTTTCCTTAAAATTTCCCTCATGGTTACATGAGGTATGGTAAATTATTATATATCGGATGCATTTTCAAACACTGAAAAATCAAATTTAATCCATCCGGAATTTCCAATGATCCGTGAAAGATGCCTCCCCGGGGTTTCATCCATGCCCCTTTGGCAAAACGTTTTGCTTGTTTACCGAAGCGGGAGTATATTTCCGGTGGTTTGTTTCCCAGACAGAAACCTTCGGATGCACCTTTTAAAACCTGTGATGATGAAACGTTTAGCACCATTGTTCGCTTTTGTTCGTTTTGAATATAAAAATTATCTCCGCCAGCACCGCTATTTACGTGACCTGGTTGCCATTGTTATTTTTATCATTCTCTTCGAGGCTTTTTTAACCGGTGATCAATATACCGAAGATATCTGGATAGTATTTGCCGTCTTTGCAATTCTATTGAATCTTTTAACCGCCCCCTCGGTGTTCTTTTTGGAAAAGGGCAATACCCTCTATTTTTTGCTCAGTAAACCGAACGGCAGACGGAATTTATTCATCTCCAAGGTAATCTTAATCATCTTTATCGATCTGATGTGGATAGTACTGTTTGCCCTCTTGTATGGGCTGCGTTTTCTGTCCCTCACCTATTTTATGAACATGCCCCTTAAGTTGTCAGTTATTGTATTGATTTTATTGCTTTCCACTTTATTGCTAAGCCTTTCCTATACCTATCGCCCCCAACTGAGTTGGTTAATTATGATTCTGTTAGTCTTTGGGAGCATCTTCCCCAAAGTCAAGTTGTTTCCGCTCCATTCTCCGGGGGATTGGTATAAAATCCTCTCGCTGCTATTACCGCCGTTCGCCGAATTATCCGATCTGATGGTGTCGGTCACCTGGCAGGGATGGTCACCCGGTTTCTTGGATGTCAGCCCGGGATGGCAGATATTTTTTTTGCTGGTGGCGATTTTACAAATCGGCTGCTGGTTGTTTGTCTCCTGCCGGAAAATGATGCGCAAAGATTTGATTTAGACCGAAACCTCGATGAACAGAAGTGCCCCCAATTTTGATCCATTCTCAAGGTCTCCCCTTTTTCAAGCCATCTCTACGGTGTCTTTCAAGGCAAATCCCTTTGGAGTTTCCTGCACCGTGGCACATGTTATTTCCGGATCGTGTTCAAAAAAGACCCTCCAGTTTTGAGCGCAGGCTAATCTTAAATACCGCTTTTTTTCCTCGATGGTGGTCAGGGGATACAAATCATACGCCATTACCCAGGGGATAGAAACATGGCTCGATAAGGGAATTAAATCGGCAGCATAGAATAGGGAAGACTCCTCCCCATGAATCAACACCGCTTGCTGGGCTACCGTATGGCCCTCCAGGGGAATCACTTCTATACCGGGAAATAATTCCTGGTTCCCTTCCAGCAAAATCAATTGATTATGCTCCTGTAAGGGGATGTAGTTTTCCTGAAAGAAGCTGGCGCGGTCCTTCTCCGAGGGCTTCAATGCCCAGGCAAATTGTTCTTTTTGAACGTAATATTTTGCATTGGGAAACGTGGGCTTGAGTGCACCGTCCGGGGTTCGGGTGGTGGCACCACCGGCGTGATCAAAATGTAGATGAGTCATAATTACATCGGTGATATCTTCCGGCGTCACATGGTGCCGTTGAAGCGAGTTCATCAGATTGTGCTCGGAAAAATCCACCGCATATATTTCCATGAATTTTGGCTCCATCTTGTCGCCCAAACCGGTATCGATTAATATCACCCGTCCTTCCCCTTTTAACAGGAGGAGCATGGTCGCCATCTGAATGCGGTTTTTTTCATCCGCCGGTTTTTTCCGTTCCCAGAGCACCCGGGGCACCACCCCGAACATGGCGCCGCCATCCAGCCGAAACCTTCCCGCATCCACTATTTGTGCCTCGTATTTACCAATCTGCATGTTGCCTCCAATCTGTACGGTTTCAAGAAAATCAGCTTCCGGTTTTAGGTGTCTCATTTACAGTTGTTCATTGGCATCTTTTGCCATCACTCCCTCGTTAACCAAACCGGTTTAACACTGTCGAGATAGCAGCAGGCTTACAGAAATGTAATAAATCCCATGCGCTTTTACAAGTAATGCTCTTCCTGCCAAATACTCGACTCCTGCTCCCCGGATGTCAAGATTTCAAATTACTTGCTTTAACTCCGGGAGATTACTTTATTTTGAAGCGGTTTACTTTCATTCAAAACAAAGAGAATACCCGGTATGACCCCCATTTTAGGCTTTCTATTGGTACTGACAGCGGCATTCCTGGGTTCGGTTTTGGTTTTTCCCCGAATCAATCACAAAAACCCGATTGTTTCCGGTTTGGCGGTGAGCGGCATCCCTTATATTTTGATAGGTGTGTTGCTTGGACCCCGGGTGTTCGGTTTTTTGAACGAGAAAATCCTATTCAGCCTGGAGCCCCTGATCAGCTTAAGCCTGGGGTGGGCAGGGATGTTGTTTGGCATTCATTTGCGGTGGCGAAACATAAAACGGTTTCCGGCAAATTATACCCTGTTTTCCGCTGTTCAAGGGTTGATTGCATTTGTCATCATCGGTGGAATTTGCCTGGTGGCGTACTCGAATTTATGGAATGAAGCCCCTCGCCACATCCTGGAGGTCAGCCTGGTGTTTGCCGCCCTCGGCTGCAATACCACCCCCATAACCATTGCCCGGGCGGTGGTGATGCATAAAGCCAGCGGGCGCTTAACCCACTTAATGCAATTTGTCTCCGGTCTGGACGGCTTTTGGGGTATTTTTTTTGCCGGGATTACCTTTGCATTATTTAATCCGCTGGTAAGCAACTGGATCACCTCCAATTGGCAATGGCTGCTACTAAATGTCCTGCTGGGGATTCTAATCGGATTGGCTTTTGTATTTTTGGTCCGAAGCAAATTCGAACGGGATGAATTAACCTTATTGGTGATTGGATTGGTGGTGTTTGCCAGCGGGGTCGGGTTTTATCTCCGTCTCTCGCCCATCTTTTTGAATATGATTGTCGGGATCGTAATTGCCCAATTTCGCCGGGAAGCGGAGAAAACCGTGCGGGTACTGGGCTATGCCGAAACGCCCATTTACCTGTTCCTGCTGCTGTTTGCCGGCGCCCTGTGGAATATTAACTTTTTTTCCGAGGTTGCGTTCATTGGTGTGTTTATCGGGGCGCGGTTCCTGGGAAAATATCTCGGTGGGTGGATCTCAGCGAAAACCATCGATTGCTCTTTTCCAATACCAGGAGATGTGGGCTCCATGCTGCTCTCTTTCGGCGGTATTTCATTGGCAATTGCCCTGAATTATCAACTCTTCTATGGGGGAACCCCGGGGAATCTGGTTATCAGTGCCGCAATTATTGGGATCATTGTCTTTGATGAATTTGCTGCCTGGCTCATTCCACGGGTATTAAAGCGGCATGGTGAAATTATTTAAAAATCGGAATTGAAGCCGGAGTATTTTGTTGAGAATAACCATTTTTATCATTTTGTTGTTACTGACCACTGCGTTTATTCAGCGTCTTATCCCTTCGCACACTGCCCTGCCGGGTGCGGAAGTGGTGCTGATGCTGGGATTTGTACTCTTAGCCGCCTACCTGCTTGGTAAAAGCGTTACCCGAATCAGATTACCCAAAATCAGCGGGTATCTGTTAGCTGGCATTTTGTTAGGACCCTACTTCCTGAACTATCTCTCCAGTTCCACCGTGGGGGAGTTGAAGCTGATCGATGATATTGCCCTGAGCTTGATAGCCCTGACAGCCGGTGGAGAGTTCCGTTTATCCAATGTGCGTCAAAAATGGCGGTTATTAACCAGTGTCATTTCCTGGCAGATCGTGATTGTGTTGTGCGGTGTTACCGCCGGGATTTTGCTGTTAAGCCCCTGGCTGGGTTTTATAAATCAGCAGCCGCTCCGGGTAGTGCTGGGCATTGGGTTGATTTTTGGTTCGCTGGCAATTGCCAAGTCTCCGGCAACCACCATTGCCATCATCACCGAATCAAAAGCACGCGGACCCCTGACCGACCTGGTGTTAGAAGTCACGGTGGCGAAAGACATCATTGTGGTGTTGGTATTTGCGGTAATTTTGGCATTTGCCGAACCGTTGGTATTGCCGGGGCAGGAGATGCGCCTACAATATGTTCTCTCGGTGTTAGGAGAGATATCCCTTTCCCTGTTTGTCGGCGGTGTTGCCGGTTACCTGATTTACAGCTACATGAAATACGTGAAACAACAGACCTTCATCTTTCTGATGGGATTCATTTTATTGATTATTGAAGTCAGCCGGCTTGCCCACCTGGAGATCGTGCTGGTCTTCATGATGGCAGGGTTCATGATTCAGAATTTCAGTAAGCACGGGGACGAACTGATTCATGCCATCGAATCCAACTCTCTTCCCGTATATGTTACCTTTTTTACCATTGCCGGGGCATCCTTAAATTTCGATTTGTTTATCAAGAATTGGGTCTTCACGTTGTTGATTGTGGGACTGCGCCTGGGCACCACCCAAATCGGCACCTGGCTGGGAAGCCGGTTTACCACTACGAATGTGTTTATTCGCCGTTATTCCTGGATGGGTTTTATTGGGCAGGCAGGCGTCACCCTGGGGTTGTCTATTATTGTCGGCAGAACTTTGCCGGGGGAAATCGGCAATTTCATTAAAACCATCATGATTGCTGCCATCGCCATCAATCAATTATTAGGTCCGGTGCTGTTCCGGTTTGCGCTGGATAAAGCCGGGGAAGTTTCCGCTACCGCTGCCAAACCGGCTGTCGTTCTCACCAGCGCGCAAAAAAAATAGCCGTCTATGGAATTCCTTCCGGTCTTGTCCCATTCCTGAAAAATTATTAATTTCTTTCCGGCTGCCGGAAACAATGGTTCCAGGGAGTGAATAATCCACGAATTTCACCAATTCTCACGAATTTTATTTAGGATGATGGAATCCAATGCTCAGAATTGAAGAAGATTCAGCGGGGATAAGCTATTGTCTGCAACCCTCCGGTTGGATTTAGCAGGAGAACCCCTGGTCCGGCCGCCGGCATTGTCACCCAAATCCCGGATACTTTCATGGAAAAGATTCGTACCTTCATCGCCATTGACATTCCCACGGAACTCCGGGAAGCCCTGCGAGAGATGATCTCGGAATTGAAACGAACCCCGGCGGACATCAAATGGGTTAAACCGGAAGCGGTTCATCTTACCTTAAAGTTCCTGGGTGAAATTACACCGCCGGAGGTCCAATCCGTTTTCACAGTTATGGAAGAAGTGGCAGCCAATCACCGCCCTTTTGCGCTGTCCAGCGCCTCAAAGGGAGCCTTTCCTTCTTTCCGGCGCCCCCGGGTGCTCTGGGTCGGCATCAACCCGACCAACCGCTCCCGGCTGGTGCAGTTACAAAGAGAGGTGGCACAGGGGATGGCGCAAATCGGGTTTCCGGAAGAAAAACGTCCCTTTAGCCCCCATCTCACCGTTGGTAGAATTCGAAGTCCCCGGGGAGTGGAAACGCTGCTGAAACACTTTCTGGATTATCCGCTTCCGGAATATTCCATCCCGGTCGATGCCCTGTTGGTAATGAAGAGCGAACTGCGTCGGGAGGGCGCACGCTATAGCGTGCAAAAGTCTTTTCCCCTGCAATAAATTTGAAAAAAACGAAATATTAGTTGGAAAGCCTATCGGGAAGCTCTATATTTTGAGGTGGATTTATGTTCACTAAGTTGGTTGCCCGGTTAAGCAGCTTTATCCGGGTCTGATTTTTGGTGAAACGGAAAAAATCTCGCAATTACAATGACAAATTCCCGGCGGTGCCGGCTTGCCGCTCCCACACAGGGTGTTTTACCGGGGAGAATATCCCGGGAAAATCAATCATTTGAGAAACCAAAACATAGAGGTCGTCATGGCAGCAGAAAACAACGATAAGCAAAAAGCAATTACGCTGGCGATGTCGCAAATTGAGCGTCAGTTTGGTAAGGGCGCTATCATGCGGCTGGGGGATCGTCCCAAAATTCATGTGGATGTCATTCCCACCGGTTCAATTTCCCTGGATTATGCCCTGGGGTTGGGCGGGGTGCCGCGCGGACGTATTATCGAAATTTTCGGACCGGAATCTTCCGGGAAAACCACCCTGTCGCTGCACATTATTGCCGAGGCGCAAAAGCTGGGAGGGCTGGCAGCATTTGTGGACGCCGAACATGCTTTAGACCCCATCTATGCCCGGAAGTTGGGAGTGGATACGGTGAATCTGCTGGTCTCGCAGCCGGACAGCGGGGAGCAGGCGCTGGAGATTGTTGAAACGCTGGTGCGCAGCGGTGCATTGGATGTCATCGTGATTGACTCCGTGGCAGCGCTGGTGCCCCGGGCGGAAATCGAAGGGGAGATGGGCGATGCCCACATGGGTATCCAGGCGCGCCTGATGTCCCAGGCATTGCGCAAGCTCACGGCAACTGTCAGCAAGTCCAACACCTGTGTGATCTTCATTAACCAGCTTCGGGAAAAAATCGGGGTGATGTTTGGCAACCCGGAAACCACCACCGGCGGCAGGGCGCTGAAGTTTTATACTTCCATCCGCATGGATATCCGGCGAATCGCTGCCATTAAAAACGGCACGGAGTTGGTAGGAAACCGCACCCGGGTAAAAGTGGTGAAGAACAAAATGGCACCGCCGTTCCGGGAGTGTGAGTTTGACATCATGTATTCCCAGGGCATTTCCAAAGAAGGTGACCTGCTGGATTTAGCCGCCGAATTGGATATCGTGCAAAAAAGCGGCACCTGGTACAGCTTTGGTGATGAGCGATTGGGACAGGGCAGGGAAAACGTGAAAGCCTATTTAAAAGAAAACGTGGAGTTCCGGGATAAAATCGAGAAGCTGGTTCGGGAAAAGCTGCAATTAGGGATTGAAGCGGAAGAAGATGCCGGGAAAAATCCTCCTGCTCCAGAAGAAGTGAAAGAAGGGAAAATGAGGAAATGAATGATGGGTGGGGATAGCTGTCAGCCATCAGCTTTCAGCGGTCAATGAGTAAATGACTAACATTTCTCACTTCGAACCGGTGAAGTTGCTGTTCAAAGTGACTAAGGAAAACATTTCATAAATTCTTGAAAGATTTATGAGCACCTGTTTCTATCCGC
>CAYYGL010000058.1:21950-25520 GCA_964471235.1 uncultured Calditrichaceae bacterium | reverse complement strand
TGTCAATGTAAATAATGGGATTGTTGCCAGCGTATGGATAAGGCGATGGCGTCTGTCCGGCCACATCCACCGCATAAAACCGCCCCAAATCGCTGTCGTAGAGCCGCGCCCTAAAATTATGCAGGCCGCTTTCGGAGTCAAATTCTTGTGCTGTGAATTTGTAGCTTACTTCCACATCTTCATCAAAGCGCATCAGGTTGCCAAAGGGCGCATAGTCGTAGTAAGCCGCGACGGTTGCGTTCTCATCCACCAAAACACGGGTGGAGCCTAAATGGTCTTTTAACACATAATATACCGCGCCGTCTTTCTGCATGGCAATTAAACCTGTAAGACCGTAGATATACACCACCCGGCTTTCCGGCAAACTGTTCACACGGTTCTTTTCCATTAACGGGTAGTTGTTCATCCCGTGCAGGTAGAGGGTCTTCGTGGTATTGCCCTGGGCATCAAAGGTTTTCAGCACCCGTACATTGTCGCCGTTATATTGAAAATCAACCTGCTCCCCACCACCAGTGGTAATCTGCTGCGTCATTTGGGTAAATGCATCATAACTCAAACTGCTCAGATTCTTCGGCGTGGAAGCGACCACATTCCCGACAGCGTCGAAGGTGTAATCATTTCCACTGCCGTCGGTGTTTTGCACTTTGTTGGTGCCGGTGTAGTAGGTGTAGTTCTTTGTGGTGCTGCTCACTGTCATCTGCAAAATATTCCCGTTGGCATCATAAACGGTCTCATTCCCGGCGCCCACGCCAATATCAAAACCATCCAGCGAGTCTAAACTGTGATCCGCCACCTGCAATTGATTCAGGTTGTCATACTGATACTGCACGCTGTATCCGGCAGGAGCACCGTTCCAGCTATAGCTGAAGGTGGTTCTGGCAATATTGCCGTTGTAATACCCACCGCCGCCGTAGCCGTTGGCAGTATAGTCAATGTTCTCATAAAAATAATCATTTCCGAAATCAGAATCAAGGGTGGTCAGCCAGCCGGGGGAGTTGTAACTGTAGCTGCGGGTGATGGGCGCGCCGCCGCCGTTGTTGAGGGTTTCCTGCGCGATGCTGCCGTCGGGATTATAGGTATAGGCGGCGTAGTAATCGGCGTCTGTAGGCGTGCCCACGCTGATGAGTTGCCCCAGGTTGTTATAGGTGTAGGTCACTTCTACCGGGGCGCTGCCAGCGGCAGTAATGAGGGCATGAAATTGGCTGCCCTGCTGCGCGGTAAAGCCGGGCTGCAGGCGGATTTGCCCACCGGCCTGGAAGGTGACATCTGCCCCGGCGGCAACGGTTACCGAATGCCCCTTACCAACCGCAAAATCCTGGCCCGGCAGGCCGCTCTCAATGGTGCGGGAAAGGGGAGAGTCCTCAAATACGGTGCGACTGTAGAGTTGCCGACGGAAATTTCCATCCCTTCCTGCAACTTTGTTGCCTGCAACCTCGTTGCCGGTAACTTGGTTACGTCTTTGATCCTGGAAACGGAATTTCCGGGGCTATGCCGTTGCCAAACCGGAGTTTCGCAACCTGCCTACCAATCTACAGCCTGTCAGCCTACAGCCGAATAGTCTAACAGCCTATTCTCTCCAGCCCGGTTTTGCAAAAATATTCAAAGGAATGAGCTAATCATCGGGGGGGGGGGACAAAACTTTAGAAAAAAATGGGATTTTTTTAAGGAAGGGGTAAAGTGGTAATTGACGAGGACAAAAAAGCAACGGAAGGATGGGGAGGGAGGTGGAATAACAGCATACCCGACACTCTCATTTCGGCATCTGTCCTTCCTGCCCGGTAGTATTCTCGCCAGTTAGGTTGATGGTAATGCTTCCGAGTTCCCTATTGCATTACCATCAACCAGTGTTCAATTGCGAAGCGATTAAGTTATCTTCCTCACTTCGTTAATCATTTCATCTTCCAACTTTCCGCTCATATAGGCTTCATAAGCAGATAAATCCAGCAACCCATGCCCGGAGAGATTAAACAGGATGGTTTTCTCCTTGCCTGCTTCCCGGGCGTTTTCCGCTTCGACAATGGCAGCTTGAACCGCATGGGCGGATTCCGGGGCAGGCACAATTCCTTCCGTTTGGGCAAAGAGAATGGAACCGCTAAATATTTCTCTTTGGGGAAAAGCCCGGGCAGCGATTAACCCGTGGTTTAAGAGGGCGCTAACAATGGGCGCTGCACCATGGTAACGCAATCCCCCCGCATGGATAGCCGGCGGGATAAACTCATGACCAAGAGTGTGCATCTTCAGCAAGGGAGTAAACCCGGCGGTGTCACCGAAATCATATTCCACTTTCCCCTGCGTCAGGGTAGGACAGGATACCGGTTCAGCAGCCAGAATGGCAATGTTCCTCCCGTGAATTTTATCCCGCACAAAGGGCAGCGTCAACCCGGCAAAGTTGCTGCCGCCGCCATGACAGCCAATCACCACATCCGGGTAATCCCCGGCAATTTCCATTTGCTTTTGGGCTTCCAGACCAATCACCGTTTGGTGCAGCAACACATGGTTCAGCACACTACCCAGGGAGTACTTGGTGCTTTCATCCTGCAAGGCTTCTTCAATGGCTTCCGAGATGGCGATTCCCAGGCTGCCGGGGCAAGCCGGGTCATCTGCCAGGATCTTTCTACCCGCTTCCGTGCGATCGGATGGCGATGGATAAATCTCCGCGCCGAATAAATTCATAATCGTCTTCCGGTAGGGCTTTTGTTCATAACTAATTCTTACCATGTACACGGTGCATTCCAGCCCGAACATCTGGCAGGCATAGGCTAAAGAACTCCCCCATTGCCCGGCGCCGGTTTCGGTCACCAGCTTTTTGGTTCCGCTGATTTTATTGTAATATGCCTGGGCAATGGCGGTATTGGGCTTGTGGCTGCCGGTGGGCGAAACGCCTTCGTATTTATAATAAATTTTTGCCGGTGTGTTTAATGCTTCCTCCAACCGGGTTGCCCGGATAAGTGGGGTGGGACGATAGACCAGGTAGGCATCCCGCACCGGTTCCGGGATGGGAATTTCCCGTTGGGGACTCATCTCCTGCTCGATTAACGCCATGGGAAACAGCGGGGACATATCCGCCGGACCGACCGGCTCCTTTGTAGCGGGATGAAGGGGCGGGTCAAGCGTAAACGGCAAATCCGCGGCAATATTGTAGTAATGGCTGGGAATATCCGCTTCACGAATAACAATTTTCTTATCCATAATACCTCCAATGGTTTTAGGTGGAAACAAAAAAACCCGTTACCAAAATCGGCAACGGGTTGTGAAATAATTGAAAATATGATTGAAGAATGTTAAGGCATATAGACCATACTCCACCCGTTGCCGGAAGTTATCCGCCACCACCACCAGTTCAAATTGATGTGGGTGAAGTAGGTGTTCATTTCTATCCTTTCATTTACAAAAACAAGATAATTCCGAATTCGTAAATTTGCAAAAGAAAAATGAGAGCAGTGTGCACCTTACGGGTTGGAAAGTTTCCGCTTCAGGGGTAAATGCGATGAGAAACCTTTCCGGCGGGAAAATTTTACCACTCCTTCGGTTCAAACTTCTCATCATTCAGAATCTTCACCGTATCGCCGC
>CAYYGL010000058.1:0-21850 GCA_964471235.1 uncultured Calditrichaceae bacterium | reverse complement strand
GAACCGCCGGCAGCAGCAATCCTTCCACAAATCGCCCCCACTTCCCTCCCAAATCGCCGATTGCAGCAGTTACTTTGGCAATCTTTTCATCCGTCTCCTTGAACTTCCGATCCGTCTCCTGAAACTTCCGGTCGGTTTCCTTGAACATTTCCCAGATTTCCCGAATACTTCTTTCCAATTCTTGTTTGGTCATTATAGGATCTCCCGGACACAAATCACTCGTTAAATATAACATCTTCTGGAAAGACAGACAATTTTAAACGATTAATATCCCATATAAATCCCCAAAATCGTCAACTCGAATTCTTAGATAAATTGCTTGATACAATAACCAGGTTATTCTAAATTTGCCTACCCTCAGATGGAGGATGTAGCTAATGGTAGCGAAAAGCTTAATGGATAGAAAGGAGATGGGATTATGGCAAGTGTGAATCCATACATTTTCCGTGAGTATGATATTCGCGGGGTGGTAGAAAAAGACCTGACCGATGAAGTAGTGGAACTGTTAGGCAAAGGTCTGGGCAGCTATTTTTCACAGCATGGGGTACAGAAAATCAGTGTGGGCGGTGATGTCCGTCTGTCAACCAATCATTTAAAGGAAGTGTTGAGCCAGGGCATCACTTCCGCGGGAATCGATATTATTGACCTGGGCAATATTCCCACCGGCGCCCAATATTTTTCGCTTTATAAATTGGACGTGCAGGGCGGGGTGATGATTACCGGCAGCCACAATCCACCGGAATTTAACGGCTTCAAAGTCTCCCTGGGTACCGCCCCGGTATATGGCGAGGAGATTCAAAAAATTCGGCAAATCATTGAGGAAGAACAATTTGTGACGGGCAATGGTAGTATTGAAACCTATGACATCATTCCGGATTATATCGACGATTACACCGGTCGTGTGAAAGTGGAACGCCCGGTAAAAGTGGTGGTGGACTGCGGCAACGGCGCCGCATCTTTGGTTGCCAAAGAAATGATGGAAAAATTAGGCGTGGATGCCACCATGCTTTTCTGTGAACCGGATGGAAGATTTCCCAACCACCACCCCGACCCCACGGTGGTGGATAATATTCAGGATTTGATTAAAAAGGTAAAAGAAACCGGTGCCGAATTGGGTATTGGGTATGACGGTGATGCCGACCGAATTGGTGTGATAGATGAGAATGGAGAGATTATCTGGGGCGACAAGCTGGTTTTAATTTTTGCCCGGGATGTGCTGAAGCGTCACCCTGGTGCACCGATTGTGTTTGATGTAAAATGCTCCCAGGCGCTGCCGGAAGCCATTAAGGCGGCTGGGGGAGAACCGGTTATGTGGAAAACCGGGCACTCGCTCCTCAAGAAAAAAATTCATGAACTGAATGCCCCGGCTGGCGGCGAGATGAGCGGCCACCTGTTCTTTAATGAAAATTTTTACGGTTACGATGATGCTATTTACGTCTCCGCTCGTTTGCTGGAGCTGGTTTCCAAAAGTAATCAGCGTATGAGCGATTACTTAAAAGACGTTCCGCAATATTTTTCAACCCCGGAAATCCGGGCGGAATGCCCCGATGACAAAGCGAAATTTCAACTGGTTGAGAAGGCGATTGAATACTTCAAAGCGCATTATGATGTGATTGATGTGGACGGCGTACGGATACAGTTCGGCGATGGCTGGGGGCTGGTGCGGGCATCCAACACTCAGCCGGTGATCGTGCTGCGATTTGAAGCTCGCACGCCGGAACGGTTGGAAGAAATCCGTAACCTGGTGGTCAGTAAATTAAAAGAATTCGGGGAGATTAAGGTGTGAGAGGTAGATGGGGGGGGGATGAGTAGATGGGGGAAGTTGACAGTATTCAGTGAACAGTAAGACAGTAGGGCGTAAGACAGTAAGACAGTGATCAGTAAGACAGTAATCAGTAAGACAGTATGCGACGGATGTCAAACAACGACAAATTGGTAAAAAAAGCAACCACCTGATGCCACAAGGCAGCGATGAGTGACGATACACAACATTTATTGGAAACCGCCATCGAGGCGGCAAAAAAAGCCGGCGCATATTTGTTGGAGCACCGGGGCAGTCTCACCAGCAGAGATATTACTGAAAAACAAAAGAACGATTTTGTCACGACGGTGGACAAAACTTCTGAAAAAATGATCATCGAACATCTCCTCTCGACATTTCCGGATCATAGTGTCTTAACGGAAGAAAGCGGCATTCAACATCGCTCAGGTTCTGTGGAATGGATTGTTGATCCCTTAGATGGCACCACAAATTTTATTCATAATTTGCCGGCATTTTCTCTTTCCATTGCTGCCAGACAGGACGATGACATTATCGTGGGAGTGATATACAATCCGGTCGAGGAGGAATTATTCACCGCCCGGCGGGGAGGAGGAGCGTTTTTAAACGGTCGTCGAATAAAGGTTAGCCAGCAAATAGATTTTAACCGGGCGCTGTTAGGCACCGGTTTCCCCCATCACTCTAAATACTATTTGCCCCAATACCTGTTATCGTTAGGGGAAATTTTTTACCAGAGTGCCGGAATCCGTCGTATGGGTTCGGCTGCCATCGATTTATGTTATACCGCCTGTGGTCGCTATGACGGATTCTGGGAAGCCGGATTACATATCTGGGATATTGCCGCCGGTAGCTTGCTTATCCGGGAAGCCGGGGGGGTGGTAAGTGATTTTAACGGAAAGTCGGATTTCTTACAAAACGGTTTTATTATCGCCGGTAATAAGGAAATACACCGGTATTTAACAAGAATTTTGTCATATCATTTCAAGGGGGCGGAAGATGAATAAATCAAGTATGGTGGATTCCAACCGCGGGGCATTATCTGTAATGGCTTGTGATTCCGGGAAGCCATTTGCCCAGCGGATTATCCAGGAATTAAACAATATTACCCAACAGGAAAAACTGGGGATTACCCACCATCTTAAATATACCGAGGATGTTTATTTTCCCAACGGGGAAATTAAGGTGGTGATTCACGAAAACATTCGCGGGGACGACATCTATATCGTTCAGGCGATGGATGATCCGCTCTCGGATAAATCCGTGAATGACAACCTGATGGCATTGCTCACCGCAGTTCATGCCGCCTATCAATCCGATGCCGATCATATTACCGTGGTACTGCCCCAGTTTCCCTATTCCCGGCAGGAACGCCGCAAAACCCGGGAAGCCATTTCGGCAAAACTCATTGCCGGAATGCTGGAATTAGCCGGTGCACAGCGGGTTATTACCCTGGATATTCACGCTGAAGCCATCCAGGGGTTCTTCAATTTTGCAAAATTGGAAGATTTACACGCCTCCGGTGTTTTTGTTGATTATTTGCAAAACATCATGCGAATTGACCCCTTAAATCTGGTGGTCACCAGCCCGGATGTGGGCAGTGTAGAACGCGCCCGTCGGTATTCCAAAGTGCTGGGTGCGGAATTAGCCGTGGTAGATAAAGCCCGGGATTATACAAAAGTCAGCGTTATCGAGAGCATGCGCCTGGTGGGGGATGTGACGAACAAGGATGTGCTCCTGGTGGATGACATGATCTCTACCGGTGGAACCATGATAAACGCCATGAAACTGCTCCGCAAAAACGGCGCAAAAAAAATTACCATCTTAGCTAGTCTCCCCTTCTTCACCGGCAATTGTATCGAAAAGTTTGATAAAGCCTATCATGAGGGCTTGATGGACCTGGTGATTGGCACTGATGCGGTGTTCCACGGTAGAAAATTTGTGGAACATACCCCCTGGTACAAAGAAGTCAGCGTCGCGCCCCTCTTCGCCCATGTAATTTATAACATTAATATGAAACGATCGGTGAGTGAGTTGTTGAAGTGAGTGGATTTATCCCCCGGATGTAGCCCATTGCCAGATCAGCAAAACATCGCCAGGTTTCTTTTGCTTGTTCCGGGAGGCAACATTGTTCCTGCTCTTCCCCCCATTCATCCCAATTGTTCCTTACCTTTTCCCTTTAGCAATCTGCTGAAGTTGCTCCAACTCCCCCTGGTAATGCTCATTGTCAGGCTGCAATTTCAGGGCTTGCTGTAAACTCTCCTGCGCCATGGAATAATCCTCCAGCGCTCGATACGATAGATAGAGGTTGTGATGGATAGTCGCATCATCCGGTTTCAAAGCAGCCGCTTTTCGATAATCTTCTATTGCTCGTTGATATTTCCCGGCCCGATCAAAAGAAGTCCCCCGGTCATTATAGGCAAGCCCCAGAAATTGGTGAAACCGTGACTCAGGCAGCCCGGACTTTTTCGCCACTTCAATAGCTTTTTGACAGAAGTCTATCGATTTATCGTATTGATGCAATTTACTATAGATGTGCCCGATGTTCACATAATAATTGGGATCCGGCTGCATGGTAATTGCTTTATGATAGTATTCGATTGCCTTATGATATTTCCCCAACTCTTTCAATGACAAAGCGATGCCACTATAAAGAGAATCATCCCCGGACCCTTTCTCCAACGCTTTTTGATACGTTTCGATAGCTGCATACCACCGTTCCAGTTTAACATAATTGTTACCCAGGTTCGCATAGTAGAGCACTTTCTGGGGATTTAATTCTATCGCTTTTTGATAATATTCTATCGCTTCCTCATAGTGCCCGTCAGAATAGAGGGCAACCCCCAGGGCATTAACTACCAGGTCATCCTTTTTATTCCGTTGGATTGCCTGATGATATGCTTCTGCTGCCTTCCCCCATTCTTTCAAGGCGCGAAAAGCATCCCCCAGGTTGGCATAGTAAATATAATAATCAGGATTGGCGTCGATAGCTCTGGCAAAATATTGGGCTGCCTTCTGATGTTCCCGCGTGGCAGAATAAACAATCCCTAATCCGTTCAATGTTCCGTCCATGGTTTCCTTCCCGGAACTCTGCTCGTTAATTTCCAGGGCTTTCAGATAAGCTTCTTCCGCCTTCGTCCAGGATTTCTGCATCCGGTAGGCATCCCCCAGGTTACTAAAGGTGAGTACATCCGTTTCATTCAATTCGATGGCTTTTAAATAGTATTCTACAGCCTTCTCCGGCTGTTGATTTTTTTTGTAGGCATCCCCCAGGTTGGCATGGTAAATCGCATTGGAGGGTTCCAGCGACACAGCGAGATCGTAATGTTTAATCGCTTCTTCCAGTTCTCCCTGGTAGTAATACTCAATCCCCAGGCTGTTGTGTGCGGAATGATAACCCGGATCAATCGCAACGGCTTCTAAATAATAATCTATCGCTTCGTTCCAATTTTCCATCAATTTGTGAACATCGGCAATATTGATGCAATAAGTGGCATTGGGAGACAATTGAAGCGCCCGACGGAAATGTTGCAGTGCCTGTTCATAGTTTTTGTTGAACGAATAAGCGATGCCAAGACTGTTATGAAGCCAATCATCACCCGGATTTATCGCTACGGCTTTTCGATAATTTGTAACCGCTTTATCCCACTCGCCTAATTTACCGTAAGCATCTCCAAGGTTGGCATGGTATGTCCACTCCCCGGGACTACTCTTTAAGGCTTTTTGATAAAGCTCAACCGCCTTTCGGAAATCTCCGCTGTGATAAGCCTCGTTGCCCAACTTATTTAAAGATTCAGCATCTCTCGGCAACCCTTGTGTTCCGGCAGTGTTTGTTGCCTTTTTCTGAGGGGTGTTTTTTTTATTTTGACTCACGATTTACTCTCTGTAAATGTTTGGTGACATCCGTTAATTAGTCATCCCGGTTCGTTCACTCATTGGGTTGGTGGTCGAAGCAGGAGCAGCAGGCGTTCTGGCGGTTTCCCGTAGCAACTCCTGCATTTTTCTCAACTTTTCAACTTGTGGAGCATCAGGGATGGTTTGCTCCACAATGCTGCGTGCCAATTCCAGCGCCTCCATCCCCGGGGACCGCTGCCGGGAAGGTGTCTTCCATCCCGGGGCGTCCGGAAGAGTGGATGATTCCACAGCCAAATCTGCAGCAGCAAGTTCTTCGGATTTCTCAATCTTGAGTCGAACCGACGCTACCGCTCGATGATTTTTTTCCCGGTAACGCTTCAGAATATCGCCGGTGCGAAAATCATTTATGATGATCCCGGCGAATTTATCCAACTCACGAATTTCTCCCCGGGCTGCATCAGTGGGTTGAGTCCGAATTTCTTTCCGGAGTTTTTTGAGACGGCGCGAATGGGTTGCCAGCGTGGCACAAATCTTATTCACCTCATCCCGTTCGGATGGATTCAATTCCACAGCCATTTGCGCCAGAATTCTCAAGAATTTTGCGCAATAGACCTCGATATCGTCTTCGAAGGAATCGTATGCTTCAAAGAATTCGGTAAATTTGTCAACCAAACTCATTCGGATTATTTCCGGTTTTTAATTTGTTCTCCAGACCATGAGACATCAATTTCTGAAAGCAAGGTACCCTTGCCGGGGAGGGTTATCCAAGTCGTTCCCGATAATTTCTTAATATTTCCCCGTGCCGAAAATCGGCAATATTTAACCGCACCTGTCGGTCTAAGCTCATCAATTCTTCTTTGGTATTACGAGATGGAGAAGTGCGAATTTCTTTCTTTAACCGCTCAATTTCCCGGGTATAAGTTTCCATAACGGCACATAGTTCAACCACTGCGTTCCGCTCTTTTTCCGAAAGCTCCTTTACCAATCGATGGAGAATATGGGAAAACCGACCACTGTATTCTTCAATTTCTCCTTCTCCGGCATCATAGGCACTGAAAAAGCGGTCTAATATGGAAAGTACCTCGGTTGAATCCTCAGCCAGGTGTTTCACGACCGTTTCATCGCTTTCGCTTCTCAATTTTTCCGCAGTACGGAACGGTTCCGCCGTTTCTTCACCACCAGCGGGATCAACGGGAAGTTTATCAGAGTAATCGGGTAGTTGAGCCGATTGAGAAGATGTCGATTCCATAGAGCCGGTTTTGCTCCCCACAGAGGATTTGCCGCTATCCTTACTTGAACCGTAAATTTTGTTCAACAATGTTGCCGCGGCTAAAAACCCGGTAATAGCGCCGCCAAATTTCCCCAATTCGTTGTCAATAGTACCGGTGGACCCGAGCAGTCCGTAGGTTACCACCGCCACGACCAACGACAGTATTCCGATAATCAACACTTTTCTTTCCTGGGGCGTAAACATGGAAGCACCAATATCCTTAACATTATGGTAGAGATTGATTGTAGAAAATAGTACGGTTTGAATCGAGTAAAGTCAAGATAAATATTGTGATAGGAGCAGATTGAACCCGGAGTAGCTGCTTCGTGATAAGGGGGATACGTTACAAGGTGACTCTGTTGGCGGAATCTCTAAACTAAGCTTGTAAGAGATTCCTGCGTTCGCAGGAATGACACTGATACCCACTCTGTCATTCCGGTTTTCCGGAAATCCCCCCACTGAGCTGCTCCGTTGGCGAAATCTCCGCGACGGGATGCCGGTTTTGCCTGCCTGACGACAGCACAAACCCACATGACAGGTTCGGAGTGAGGATTCTATACAAAATTTAGGGCGGAATTGCCAGGTTCCCCGGTCGTAAAAAACGTTGTATGGAAATATCATTCGGAGGATTCGGAAAACAACAACGGAATAAACTTATGATTTGCTCCGGGAAAGGGGAAGTCCGAAATCTCCTCCCTGGTAATCCAGCGGAAATCTACCGCACTCTGCAACTGCACCTCTCCGGAAAGGTACCGGCATAAAAACACATCCATAATGATTTTAAAGTGGCTATAAGCATGGCGAACTCTGGTAAGATGGGATACAATTTCCACATCAAGATTGACTTCCTCTCGAATCTCCCGAATGCAGGCAGCCTCCACATGTTCACCGGATTCGACTTTCCCGCCGGGGAACTCCCACAAGCCCCCCAATAAGCCATCTTCTTTGCGGCGGGTAATCAGCAGCTTTCCATCTTTTTGTACCACGCCGACCGCGATATGATAGGTTGGAGTGCGGGAACGGGCTTTTGTTACCGGGAGATCCGCGATGCGTTTTTCCCGGAAGGCAGCGCAGAAATTCGTTATCGGGCACTGCCCGCATAAGGGAGTTTGAGGTCGGCAGCGCAATGCTCCCAATTCCATGATCGCCTGGTTAAAATCTCCCGGGCGTAGGGGGTCCAACAGCTTATTTGCCGCAGTTTGAAAAACCGTTCTGCTCCCGGCATCATTCACCGGTGCCTCTATCAGCAACACCCGGGAGAGCACCCGCTTTACATTGCCATCCACCACCGCATACGGCTGCCGGTATGCCATGCTCATCACCGCAGCAGCTATATAATCACCCACGCCGGGCAACTTCTTGAACTCCTGATAGTCATCGGGAATTACCCCACCGAACCGCTTGATCACTATTTGAGCCGCTTTGTGCAGGTTGCGCGCCCGGGCATAATATCCCAACCCTTCCCATATTTTCAACACTGATTGCAAATCTGACTTTGCCAGCTCCTGAACCGTTGGGAAGGTACTCATGAACCGCTCAAAATAGTTCAACACCGTGGCAACCTGGGTCTGTTGGAGCATTACTTCCGAAACCCATATCGTATAGGCATCCCCGCTATCTCTCCAGGAAAGAGACCGCTTATGATCCTCATACCATGCCAGCAACCGCTTCCGAAAAGCGATGATGCCCGCTTCCGATGAAAGAATCGATTTCATGAAGGTAATTAAGGCAAAACGATTTCAAAAGGCAAGTGTGATAAAGGGGAGATTTTACTCCGCAACAAACGCATCCGCGAAAAATGCCTTTCCCCGGCAACGACTTCCCAGACAGCATTAATTGATAGTGGATGAAAGGAGCCGGTGGGACAACACTCGCCGGACAGCATTTTTCAGTTCGGTGAGGTCGGAGGATTTGGTGACATATTCGGCTATCGGCAAATCGGATGCAGCTACCATTTCATCCACCGGAATGGAATTGATAACTATCGGTACCCGGGGACGACGGCGCTTCATCTGGTAAACCGCTTCGCCGCCTTCCATATCCGGCAAAATCACATCCATAATTACCAGGTCCGGGTTTTCCCGACGGGCTAATTGAATGGCGGTCTGCCCATCCCGGGCGGTGATCACCCGGTATCCCAACTCGCTCAACTCGGCTTCATACAATAATTGCAAAAAAGGATCATTCTCAACTACTAAAATTCGTCTCATTTAACAACCTCCATTGTTCCGGAAAAAAGTTCTTCCCTGTTCCTTTCTTTCAAAAAAACTTTCCCGCTCGACATCCATGCGGACTCTGCGAAAAAAACAAATAACCATCACTTTATTCATGCAGTTTCCGGAATTTCCAATCCACATGTCGGTCGGTGTGGTTTCCATCATTGGAAAATTCTATAAATTGAATTCCACCTTGTATAAAAAACACAAATGGGATAAACTCCTACCTGAAGATGTCAGATCGATACGGAGGTAAAGAAACAGGATATCCGTAATTTGAGATAGCAAAACGAGCGCCCGGGAATGCCCAGCAACTCGGTACCACTTTAGAAGGTCTGTAACAAAATCCATTTTGTCAGAAGACTGTGTGTAAGAAAATCAAATAAAATGACAACGGCTCCCCGGGAGGGATGCCGGTTTGTGGCAAATGCTAACATTTAATGATAGCATAGATGGTAATCGGCTGAAACATTACCGGAATAAGGGAAAATTTGAAATTATGCTTAACCGGCCCGGATCCGGCAGATGATTCTTCCCGAATTTCGAGAAATAGTTAATAACGGAACCGGTTTTTACCGGAGAATTTAGATTTTCTCAAGATGTTTATCACGGTTGTTATGACAAATGGAACTATCAAACCCTGTTCAAAAGGAGGAAATGATGAATAACTATAACCGTCGGGAGTTTTTAAAGAAAGCCGCCCTCACAGCTATCGGCGGGTCTGTGTTCTTAACCGGGTGTGGAAAACAGGAAGCGGGGGAAACCGGGGCGCCGGCAGTTCACACCGGGAAAAAATATCAATGGCGGATGGTAACCACCTGGCAGCCACGTTTTCCTGTGCTTGGAGAAGGGGCGGAATTGTTTGCGAAGTGGGTAGAGGAGATGTCCGAAGGTCGGCTGAAAATCCGGGTATATGGCGGCGGGGAGTTGGTGCCGGCGCTGGAGGCGTTCGATGCGGTTCAGCAGGGGGTTGCCGAGATGGGACATGCGGCTTCCTATTACTGGGCAGGTAAGGCGCCGGCTGCGCAATTTTTTGCGGCAGTTCCCTTTGGCATGAACGCCCAGCAAATGAATGCCTGGATCATCAGCGGAGGCGGATGGGATTTGTGGCGGGAGTTGTATGCCGACTTCAACCTGGTACCTTTCCCGTGCGGCAATACCGGGGTGCAGATGGGCGGCTGGTTTAATCGCCAGATTAATACAATAAATGATGTGAAAGGCTTAAAGATGCGAATTCCCGGGTTGGGCGGTAAGGTGATTAAGAAAGCCGGCGGGTCGGCAGTGCTTTCCGCTGGCGGAGAGATATTTACCAACCTGGAACGGGGTGTGATTGATGCGACGGAATGGATCGGACCTTACCATGATTACCTGATGGGGTTTCCGAAAATCGCTAAATACTATTACTACCCGGGCTGGCACGAACCGGGATCGGTTCTGGAATTATTCGTGAACAAATCCGCTTATGAAAAGCTGCCGACAGATTTGCAGAGTATTATCACCACTGCGGCGTTACGGTCGAACAACTGGATGCTCTCGGAATTTGAAGCCAAGAATGCCGTTTATCTTCAAAAAATCAAACAGGAATATCAAACAGATATCCGTCCCTTTCCCAAAGAGGTACTGGCAGCTTTTCGGAAATTCTCCCGAGAGGTCATCGATGAAATTACAACTGCGGATGCCATGAGCAAAAAGGTGTATCAATCATTTTCCCAATTCCAGCAATCCATCTCCGGCTGGTCCCATTTATCGGAAGAGGTGTATTACCAGGATATTGCTTCCTGAAGCGGCTACCGTTAAAATTGTGCAGCCATCAGTTGACATTTTACGTGCGTGCTGGAAACAATGGGGAGGACCTCATTTACCCCTGTCGATCAGGAATTCCCTTTTCCGGATCGACAGGCGCCCCCCCAAATCCCTGTAAATTTTTATGACATTACGAGTCATTATCCCACCGCATCAAATACAAATCCCGATTCCAGGGGGTTATCATCTCATCACTATGGAATATCAACGAAGCACTTCCCCGAATTGCACGCCATCAGCAACATGTTATCATCTCATCACTATGGAATATCAACCCCATCCCCTAAAACCTGAGAAGCCATCCTTACACCTCAAAGACCGGTGTAACTGGAAAAATTGGCTTCCGTATCCGGCGGATTCCGAAAATTGTAATGAGCGTCACACAAATTCTCACTACGGGATGGTAAATAAATGATTATTGAATTCATACATGCTCAATAGAAAGATTATTGAACCCGGTGATCATACCGATGCAATCACAAACTATTGCTCGACCGAAACACATCTTACCGATTATCATCTTATCGCAATTTGCCGGAACCGCCGTTTGGTTTGCCAGCAACGCAGTGATGGCTGACTTGCAGGCAGAATGGCATCTGATGCCTGCCGCTCTTGGGTATATGACTTCTGCGGTTCAATTGGGCTTTATCATTGGTACCCTGATATTTGCCTTTTTTACCATTGCGGACCGATTTTCCCCGAGGCTGGTATTTTTAGTCTGTGCATTGGCAGCCGGAGTGGCGAATCTTTCAATTTACCTGTTTGCTTCCGGACTTACCTCATTACTGGTATTTCGTTTTCTGACCGGTTTTTTTCTTGCCGGCATATACCCGGTGGGGATGAAGATTGCCGCCGGCTGGTACCAAAAAGGGCTGGGGAATGCCCTGGGGTTCCTGGTTGGGGCACTGGTATTGGGAACGGCTTTCCCGCATCTGCTCAAGAGCCTGGGGGCAGCGCTGCCCTGGCAGGAAGTCATCATTGCCGTCTCCTTTCTCTCTGCTGTTGGCGGCATGTTGATGTACTGGCTGGTGCCGGATGGTCCGTTTCTTAAACAAAGCGCCCGGTTTAATGGCAAAGCCCTTACGGTAATTTTTCGTTCCCGGGAACTCCGCCTGGCGGCGTTCGGGTATTTCGGGCACATGTGGGAGCTTTACGCTTTCTGGGCATTTGTGCCGGTATTTATTACCGGATATTCCGCACGGTTCGGACAGCCTCTCAACACGCCTTTCTGGGCATTTGCTGTGATTGCCATGGGTGCCGTGGGATGCGCTGTCGGTGGAATAATATCCATACGGCGTGGCAGCAGTTGGGTGGCATATACTCAACTTGCCGCTTCCGCCATGATGTGCCTGCTATCTCCCCTGTTATTTCACCTGGCGCTTATCCCGTTTTTAGCCGCATTGTTGTTCTGGGGGATCGTGGTGGTGGGAGATTCTCCACAATTTTCTGCCCTGGCTGCCCAAACCGCGCCCGCCAACCTGGTCGGCTCCGCGCTCACCATCATCAACAGCATCGGTTTCGCCATCACCATCGTCAGCATCGAATTTCTGAACAGGCTGCGGGATTCTCTGGCAATTGAATATCTTTTTTTACTTCTAATGGCAGGGCCGGCACTGGGCTTTCTCTCCATCCGAACCCTGCGCAGCCTGGAAACGGTGAAAGAGAAAAAGATACCGGAAATTCCGGAGTAGGGAGTTACTACCGTAAAAACTCACGCCAGCAAAATTCCTTCATCAAAATCCGCCTCCCTTCTCAGGTAGTCAGATATCAAACTGAAAAATTCATCTACACTGGAAACCCGGAGACCGGTCCATTTTTGATTCCAGGGCTGTTCCAAACAGACCGCCAGTCTTCCGGTGGCTTCAAATTTTTCCAGGTTGTCAATAAAATCGTCTAACAGGGCGACCCCATCAATTTTTTGTTTATCAAAGGTAATGTGAATCTCGTTGGTGGGTACCCGATGCTTTGCCAGCCAGGCTAAGGTTGGCGCGCGCCCCTCGGGCGGCTGGGCAGTGGCAATAACGATTTCAAAATCATTCTCCCAGCGTTGAAGCGCCTCTACGGCTCCCGGGTATGCCGGAGCGTTTTCCAGAATCTCCCAGGCATGGAGGTTGTCCATAAATTCATATATCTCTTTCCCAATGGGAAAAAATTCTTCCAAATTGTGGGAGGTAACCGGTTTGATCTCATGTTCCGGGAACTCCCGGCGGTAAATCTCTTTTAAACTGGCGACAAAATCACGCAGCACGCCATCCACATCAATGATGACCCGCGGTTTGGAGCGTTCTCTCCTCATCATCTCACCGGTTGTTGGGGATTGGCCTATTCGGGATATTTGGAAGTAGGGAGATTGGGGAGGACGACAGAATGTCTCCCCTACCCTCTCCTTTAAACCCCTTACTTGTTATTTAGCGGTCCATTACCGATTCACCGTTATCCACAGCGATCACATCGCCGTTGATCCACTGGCAATTCATGCTGCACAAAGCTGTGATGGCATTGGCAACATCCTCCGGGGTGGTTAACCGCCCGGCGGGATTGCGATGGGTGGCGGCTTCGATCATCCGCTCGTGCCCGGGAATTTTCTGTAACGCCGGGGTGTTGGTGACCCCGGCTTTAATGGCATTGGCGGTGGTGCCGATGTCGCCCAGTTCCAATGCCAGTTGTCGAATGTGGGCTTCCAGGGCTGCCTTTGCGGCAGAGACCGCCCCGTAGTAGGGCACCACGGTATTGCTGCCGTGGCTGGTCATGGCAAAGATACGAGAGCCGAATCCCAGCAGATTATTTTTATATAACTCCTGTGCCCAGTAGACCAACGAATGCGCCATCACATCCATCGTCATTACCATATTCGATTTGGTTAACATTTTTGCCGGTTCTTTATCGATAAACAGCTTCAGGGTGCCAAAGGCAAGGCTGTGCATCAGTACTTTCAAATAGCTGTCTCCGGGAATACGCTGGCGGATATCCGCCACGATTTCCTGACGTTTTTCTTCATCCGAGGCGTTGGCATTATAAAACACCACCTCGCTGCCAAATGATTTCATTTTATTTATCAGTTCCTCAACCTGTGGCATGGCAGCTTTGCGGTCCAGATGCACGCCGAAAATATGGTAGCCCTCCTGCGCCAATCTTAAACCGGTAGCAGCGCCAAAACCGCTGCTGCTTCCCAGAATCAATGCATATTTAACATCCGGTTCTTTTCCTCCTGCACTCATAATGTCTCCTTCTGTTTCATGTGAACAAGGTGCTGAATCATTCTCGCGGTTTACATTCCCCCGCGGTAAATCCGTTCAATTAATTCCTGGTTAAAGACGCCATCCCAGGACATTGCCTGGGCATCCATCTCATCACAATGCACCATGGCGATGGTAAACAGCATGGTGGAAAAATGATTATCATTTTTAACCGGTATTGTTTCGGTTACCCCTTTTCGAGTCAGGAAGATAATAACTTCTTGATTAATTTCCGAAAAATTTTCCACATAAATTTTGCCCCGGCTGCCATACAACGTCAGCGATTTATGGCGCGGCAGTCGAAAAGAGACAAATAACTGGGCGGTGACCCCTTTTTCAAATTCCAGATTGACCGTCGCCTGCCGCTCGATTTGCCGTGCGGAAAAAGGCGGTTGTAAAATGGCGTTCACCTGTTTTACCGGGTAGGGATGAAAATAGTGCATCAAATCCAGCAGGTGGGAGCCCAAATCGGCAACTGCTCCGCCGCCGGCAACCCGGGGGTCGCTCAACCAACTTCGATTTGCCCGGGAAGCAAACAGGGTGAAACAGCTTTCGATATGCCGCAGCCGACCGATAACACCCCGTTCAAGCATCCGGTAAATTTTTTGGATCACCCGACAATGGCGCATGGAAAACCCGACATAAAGCGACACGACTTCCCGTTCACTGCAATCCATCATTTCTTGCGCATCGTTTAAATTCGCAGCAAACGGTTTTTCCACTAACACATCCCTTTTTGCCCGGGCTGCCAGGCATACATGTTCCTTATGCAAACCCGGCGGTGACGAAACGATGACCACATCCACTTCCGGATCATTCACCAACGCTTCCGGTGAAGTATATACCCGGGGAATCTTCCATTTGTGTTGCAATTCCAACAGCCGTTCTTTCCTGCGGCGATGGATGGCGGTTAAGGTAGTGAATGTGCCATCCCTGCTTAAAAGCGGCAGGTAGCGCCGCTCCGCATGAGCGCCGCAGCCAATGATGCCAAATTTTACCGGAAAGTATGACATGGTGACGAATGAGGTATTGTGTACAGGGTATCATAAGCGGTTTAGACACCTTTTGGGTTTCCCGCTTCACACATTAAAAATTTGTGACTACTCAGGTAGTAGCTATTTCGAACGTAGATAAGAAAGAGTTCCGGTAGAAATCTGTTTTTGTCATCAAAACTTTTTCGTTACCGCAATGATCGCAGCGGATACGCGACGGCTGCAACGTGAAAGAGATAAACATCTGTTCGTTGCGAACGTTGCAGTATAACAACCGGAGTCGTTACAAAAATTTAAAATGCAAATGAAATCCCCACATGAAATTCTCCGGGAGACTCTTTCTTGCCGTTAATTGTCTGTCGAAACCATTTAACACCGTAGTCAAAACGGATGGGTCCGAAGGGGGTAACGATTGCCAGCCCGGCTCCGCTGCCTATTTTTAGAGAGAAGGAACGGATATCTTCGACTCCCTGCCATAAATTCCCGGCGTCGGTAAACACCTCCGCCATCAACAGCCAGAAGAGAGGTATCCGCAATTCCACATTCCCCAATAAAACGTATTTCCCGCCAATCGGAATGCCGTTGCTATACCGTCCGCCAATTGACTGTTCGGCATATCCCCGAACGGTGGAAGTTCCGCCCAGGTAAAACAATTCGGTAATTGGCAATTGTCGAATGGGCTGCCGTCCATTCAACTCGATTATCCCGCCGATTCGAAACCGGGAGGCTAAGACCCATTTCCGCTGAAATTTAAATGCCTGGTAACGACTCCACTGAAACACCAATTTATAAAAAATATTGGTAAAAAGAGTGTCCCTTCCCATCACCGTCGCCGGGCTGGTTGAATAAACAAATCGGTTGCGAAATTCGGTCAAAGACCCCCTTTGGGGCATCAGTAAATTGTCACGCCGATCTTTTAACGGTACTACCGTAAGGGCGTATATCAGGTCCTGTCCCTGGGAGATGACATTGAGGATGGAATCCGAGGGGGTGGAAACCTTCTGGAAAGAAAGAGCCGCGGTATATGCCCAGGCATTTTTAAATTTATGATGAATGCGAAAAGAGGTGGAAAATATCTGGAGTTTTTCCCGGGAAACCGGGGGTTCTTGTTGGGAATACGAAATATTAACGATACCGGGGGTGCGGGTATTCAGCAGCCAGGGCTCCACATAAGTAAAGCTGTATTCATTTCGGGGATTAATCAACCGGCGTTTGGGATTGCCCAGGGTCCGACCAAAGTAAACAGAGGGCACAAACTTCAATGATATGCTTCTGGCGGTACCGAAAAGGTTGCGATGCCCGCCCTCTGCCGTAAAATCGAACGTGGTGACATTCCCGATATACTCACCGCTTTCGTAGCTCACCCCGAACCGGAGCCCTATCCACATGGGTTTTTTCTCCGTTAAAATCCAGACCAATTTTACTTTTGAGGGATCCGCCGGCAGGGGAACGACCCGGTAATTCACCGAGCTAAACAAACCGGTGGTATATAAGTTTCGCTGGGAAGCTTCTATTTTTTCCCGGGAATATAAATCACCGGTTTTAATTTCCATCTCACGTCTCAGCAAAAACCGTTTCACCAACTTCATCCCGGTGTAAATTATCTCGGCAATACGAACGGTTTGCCCTTCCGAAACAAAGATGGTCAGGGAAATCAATGAATCGTTGACAACCGTTTTGCTCTCCGAAAATAAGACATACGGCTTTCCACGATTCTGGTAGAACGCCTCGGTTTTGTTCAGCCCCTCATCAATGGCAGGACGTTTAAAAACATCTCCATCACGAATATTGAAAAACGACCGTATCTGCGCATCGGATAACAGGGTATTGCCGGTAAAACGGAGTTCTTTAAGGTAGTATCGAATCCCCTCCCGAATTTCGTAAGAGATTGTCACCCGGTTCGCTTTTTTGGTGAAGGAGGCATGAACAAAGACATCCAAAAACCCGTTCAAGTGGTAATAATTTTTGAGCAGGATTTCATCTAATTTTAAGAAGCGGGGATTGAAAGGTTTGCCTTCCCGCGATTTTAACAACGGCTTTAAAGACTTCTCCGGAATGCGTAGATTCCCGGTGAAGTTAATTCGGGAGACCTTAAGATTGGTTCTGGCATAAAGAGGGAAAACCACCATTACCCCGAAGCAGAGCACCATAAACCAACTAAAAATTAATCTGCCAACTAATGTCGAGACGAATTTTGTCATTACCTTCCTGTGTTTTTTGGAAAATGGTTGAGAATGACCAGCGGCGGTTCAGACGATAGAGCAGGTAAATCTGGTTTCCCGCCTCCCAGGATAGCTGCGGTTTGGGAATATTGGCTATCCCGGAAGCTGCCAGCTGGGTTTTATACTCCAGATACAACCTGGGCGTCAGATACTTGCCCAGGGAAAGGGTAGGCGTTTTGTTCAGCCGGTTTCGGAAAAAACTCTCCTGGGTGTCCAATCGAACCTGGTCCAAGCCGGTAAAGGTGCGGGCTTCTTTTTCGATGGCAGAGATAACCGCCTGGGTAATCACCTGCTCTCCTTTGGAAAGCAGCACCGAGTCGGCACTGCTGCTCAGTTGGTTGAACGTCACCCCGAATAGCAGCAGCGCCATCTGGTCCTTCACATCCGGGTAATAAAGGGTGTTCCCCTGCTCATCCTGAATCGTTATTTCCTTTTCCGGGGCATTTAATTTTCCCCGTACGTTCAAATTAAACACCAGGTTGTTTTTTCGCTTCTGGGCAAACAGGTTAACCTCCGGCAATTCACTGGGATTCACAAAATCAATCTTACCATTCTGGATTTCAAAGTCTTCTCCCTGGATAAAATATTTTCCATCCGTTTCCAGTGACCCATACATTTCAAGGGAAGAGCGGGGCTCTTGAATGACGCGCAGGTTGCCGGATAATTTCATATTGAAACTGTTGAACGTCTCGCTGCTCCGCACATAAAAGTTCGGCAGGATATCGAGATTGAGATCGTAACGGAGAAAGGGCGGCTGTTCACGGATCGTCGTGGAGAGGAGCACATTTTTTTCCGATTCGGCGAAGCTGAACTCCACATCCCCTTCCACAACGGTAATATCCCCTTCCACCGAAATCGTATCCCGACCGTGCACATACAAATTGTTGGTATTCAGGACCACCTCAGTATTTTCCAGGAAATAATTGAAATAGGCATTTTTCATGGATACCTGTAAATTCAGTTTGGGGCGGAACATATCGGCTAAGTCAATCCATCCCTTTCCGGTGATATCGCCGGTTTTTTTCCGGGAAAACAACAATCCGGTCAGGGAACGTATCCACCGTTTGATGAAACTGCCGCCGGTAAATGAGCGCGGCGACCGGGCTTTAAATCGATCAATCAGCAAACGGGTGTCTTCCTGATGGGCAATTAAATCAATGTTCTGGATGCTGTTATCCAGCTTTGCCAGGTAAAGGGTGCCGTCTTTTACTTCAATTTGGGTTTCGGAAAGCTGTGGTGCATCGTAATCTCCTTCCACAACTCCGGAAATGTGAATTTCACCAATTAAACGGTCTAATTCCGGGTTCACAGCGGCAAGGAAATTTAAGCTGTCCTCATCAATTTTCACCCGCATCCGGAACGATTTGTCGCTTAACAGGGTGTCGGGATTTTCCGGGTCCCAGACAATTGGTTTCTCGCCGTTCAACAATATCACCGTGTTGAAAAAATTCACCCGGGCTAAATCAATGGTTATCCGGTCCGGGCTCAGCCTGCCATCCACATTGAATTCCGGAAAATAATCCTCACCCACTTCAATCTTCCGCCCGCTGAAATTCCAATTGCCGGTGGGGTGGGCAACCGTTCCCTCCAATTCCACTCGACCGGAGAGACTCCCCTGTACCGGGATATTGGTTGGGTATAGAAACGCATAATCTTCCAGCCGGATGTTCGACATGACCACATTAACGCCAAGGGGGGTGTTCAATAACGGGTTTTGGATAGTGCTATCCTGCTGTAACCGGATATCCACACTACCGTTTAAGGTGACATAAGAGGTGGAATCCCGCTCAAAATCCAGGAAGTTAACGGCAACAATACTGTCCTGGTAAACAATTTCCGTTTGCAATTTCCCCAGGGGATGTTCATTGATAGCCAGGTCTTCCAGGGTCACCATCACCTCCACGTCGGGTCTGCTAAGCGTACCGTACATATCCATTCGGGCGTCAAGCTTCCCCGCAAGGGTATTATCCCAATAAAGATACTGATTGATAGGCGCCAGTTGGAGATGATGAGCTTCAACAGAAAAATTGCTGTTTCCTTTGAAAGCAATAAAGCCGTTGGCGGTCACATTTTCATCAACCGATGCGCGCAAAGAAAAAAAACGGGTAAACAGGGTATCGGTCCGGTAAATAAACCACACCGGTTTGTCATTCTGCAAAACATAATCTTCATATTTAATTTTTAATCGGGAAAAAATAGCCCTCCAGCTATTTTCCTCAGTGTAAATCACCCCTTTCAATCGGATAGAATTCTCTTCGCTGTAAAATTGAAGGGGGTCGAGCACTACATAATCTTTGGTAAACCGGGATTTGACCTGCCCGTTCGTGAGAAAGATATTGCCCACATACCCGGTGGCTAATTCCAAAGAAAAGGTGCCTTTCCGCCGGGTCATGGCGCTGTCAATCACCAATTCGCCATCAATCCCATAAACAACTGAGTTTGCGGAAGAAATACTGTCAATTACCACATTCCCTTCTACATTGGGATCATTAACATCCCCAAATACATGAAGGTATAAGCTACCGGATCCGCTTGCGTTTTCTATGGAGAGGCTGCGGAACAGAGCGCCCAGGTTATTCTGTTCCGTGCTCAGAGAAACATCCAGGTTTTTATCATTGGTCAGGGTGCCCTGTAACTGGAAACGGGAATCTTTGGCAAATATTACCTCGGAGGGCTGTAAGAATTCCCAGTTCCCCTGGTTTGCGGAAATCCGAAGTTGAACCGTATCTATATGAGCAGCGCCGTATTGCAGGTCGGTAAATATCATGGCGCCTTTTCCGGTAAACTGCTCCAGGTTCCAGGTGTTAAAATCCAGGTTAAATCGGGCATTAATCAAGGTGCTGTCGTTCAACACCCCGGCTTTATATAAATTCAGATGTCGGACTGTTAAATCAATATGGTTATGGGCATCGGGTGCCAGGTGGAGGGTGCCATGCATGGTGCCGAAATTGGAAGCAAAATCGATGTTGTCAAAAAAGAAATGCTGTTCCTGGCGGCGGTAGTTGGCGGTGAAGTGATGTATCTTCAACGTATCTAACACTGCCCCTAAATAGAGATCGCCCTGGAAGCTTCCAATCGTGCCAATAAAAGAGCCGTAAATTTTCACAAACCCCTGTTGATAGGGAAAATCCGGCAGGAATCGTTTGATAACCGCAACGTCGATCCGGCTGGTATCGGCAAACAACAGGAATCGGAAAGAGGGTGCAAACTCCACCTCCCCATGACCCACAAGGGTGGCATTGGGGATCTTTGCTTCCAATTGATTAAGGGTAATCCGCTTCTTGTTGCCCAGCAAACTGAAGGAAACGTTTTCCACCCGCAAATTCCGATTCTGCCAATCTGCCCGGATGTAGCGCGGCTTCACCGCTACCCGGCGTTCGGTAATTTCGGCGGCAATCTCAATTTGGACATCCTCGATTATCTCCTGTTGCCCGGCGTATTCCAGGTTTATATCGCCATCTTTGATAATTAGCTGCTTTAATTCAAAGTGGGGAAATTGAGCCAGGTTAAATTGGCTGAGCAGGGAATCCACCGCTACCCTTTCCGAATGGGCGTTGGAGGTACTGTCTCCCGGTGCAAAATGCCATCTAACCTGCGGTTGAAAAAGCAAAATCCGGTCGATTAGATAACGTTCGTTCAGAATATCCATCAGGGAGTAATCGGCTTCCAATCGATTGATGCGGATGGTATCCTGATTCGCAGTGGTGATCAGCAGGTCATCCAGTCTGACTGTTCCCAACAAATTACCGGACAGCTTTTTAAATTTGATATGAATGTTATCCGAACTATATTTGTTAACGAGAGTGAGAACTGCCCGGTCAAATACCGGGGTGTATGTATAAAGGGTAAGAATCGCTCCGATAACAATTGCCAGTACCAACAAACTGATCAGAACGATAATTTTCAAGCGTTTTAACATCTGTTATTTTCCGCTATGGTTCAAGGTCCGACGGTTCCTCAAACTTCAGTGATTTAAAAATTTAACCGATATGTGGCGCCAATCAAAATTTAATTATAACTATTGTCTTCCCCATAGTAGGAGTATCGACGAATATGAATCGCCCATCGTCCTATTTCTTATTTTTACCCCACGGGGAAGCAGGGTTCAACAAGGTTTGATTCGAACGGAATCATTTCCGAAAGAGATACGGCAACAGCAAAAAGAGGAGAGATCATGTCATCCAATTTAAGCTCACGTGCCCAAAAAGTGCAGGCGTACTTGCACCAATTCGGGTATCCATTTCAGGTTTTGGAGCTACCGGCATCCACCCGAACTGCCAACGATGCCGCCAAAGCCATTGGCTGCGAAGTGGCACACATTGCCAAATCATTGATTTTCCGGGGAAGGCATAGCAACACTCCCTTGCTGGTCATAGCCAGCGGAATCAATCGGGTGAATACCGAAAATCTGGGGGAGCTTGTAGAGGAACCGGTGGATAAAGCCGATGCGGAATATGTGCGGGAACAGACCGGTTTTGC
>CAYYGL010000057.1:0-25620 GCA_964471235.1 uncultured Calditrichaceae bacterium | reverse complement strand
CCACGAAGTGGCTCCGTTGGAGGAATCTTCTAACATGCAATTTGTCATGCGCCCCCAGCTATTTGATATTTACTCAATCAAAATAGGTGCCTAAATGTATTTTTGAAACAAGGTGGATTTGCCCCGATGAACCACATTCTTCCAATGTAAGAAGTTCAATACCGCCACTGTAGTCACCGACAGAATAAAGCATTTCCAACTTTTTCCGTCATATAAATAGTGGTCATGATTTTCTGCCAAATCTTCGATTCCCAGGTCTTCAGAAATATTGATTCGCTTCGAAAGCACATTTTTATGCCGCTTAAGAGCCGTTTCTACAAATTTTTCATAACTCCCATTAAATTCCTTTTTGACTGTCTCTCCTAACTGCTTTTCTATTTCCGGCTTTAATTTCAATTGTAACGACTCAGGTTGTTATACCGCAACGTTCGCAACGAACAGATGTTTATCTCTTTCACATTGCGGCCGTTGCTTATCCGTTGCGAGCATTGCGGTAAAAAAACAAAAGCCCTTATTGCTGTATATGGGTAAACCAACCCCGAAGCAATCTCATGAACACATGATGCTCTCCCATTCCATTCTGAAAACAGACTCGTTTCATTTTGAAACTACCGCCGCTTTCCATTCAAAATGGCTCAGCAAATATTTAGATTCTTAATCACCTGTTTTTAAATATCTTATTTCCGTTTACTGGCTACTCAAAACAGCCCGGCTGACGGTCTCCACTCAATGGCACAATAATTGTCATTTTCCACCCCTAATAAATCTGGAAAGACAATTATCCGGAGCCATTACCATGAACGCCTTCATCCATTCCCTCAACATTTTACTGCCGATCCTTTATTTAGTCACCATTTTTTTGTACAGCCAGGCATTTTTTTATTCCAGCCGTTTCGCCCGCAAATATAAAAGCGGTGTTTTGGAATTTACGGTGCTGGTGCACCTGGGGAGGATTGTGCTCAGCGGGGTATCCATGCACCGCTATCCCATCACCAATTTTTTTGAATTTGCATCGGTGCTGGCGCTGGCAATTGCACTCATTTACCTCTACATCGAATACCGCCTTAAGCTAAAAACCACCGGTCTTTTCATCCTGAGTGTGGTTTTCCCGTTACAACTTTTTTCATCTTTATTCTACAACCCATCCCAGCCGCTCCCCAAGGTGCTCCATAGCCCCATGCTGATTTTTCATACCTCAACGGTCATCCTGGGATATGCCGCCCTGTTCGTCTCGGCTTTATACGGACTGATGTACCTGTTGCTGTTTTATGAATTGAAAAGCGCCCAGTTTGGGGTGATTTACCGAAAGATGCCTTCTTTAGAGGAATTGAGTGAGTTGAACATCCGTGCGGCTACCATCGGCTTCTTCTTTTTAAGCATTACGATTGTTCTGGGGATATTGTGGCGGAAAAGCGCTTTTCCGGGCGCAGCCCATTTTGATCCCCAGGTGATTGGTACTTACCTGGTCTGGGTAATTTACGGATTGGTAATTTTTGGCAAAAAAATCGCTGGCTGGACTGGCAAGTGGCTGGCGTATATGTCGTTGGGAGGGTTTGTGATCATTATCGTGTCTATGATTGTGGTCAATTGGGTGGTTAAAAGTTTCCATCAATTCGGGTGAGCAAGATGAATGAATATGATATTTTCTTGTTGGGCATCAATCACAAAGTTGCTTCTCTGGAAGTGCGGGAAAAAGCTGCTTATTCCGAGGAGGAACGACGCGAACTCTTTGAACAAATTTACCGGCACCAGGCATTTTCGGAAGTGTGTATCCTTTCTACCTGTAACCGCAGTGAAATTTATGTGAGCGCGGAAAAATCCACCCCGGTTCGGGACATTTTGGGAAAAATCATTACCGGGATAAAGCCGGAATTATCCTTCGAGGAGTTGGGATATTTTTATTATTATCAGGGAAGGGAGGTTACCCAACACCTGTTCCGGGTAACCGCCGGTCTGGATTCCATGATCTTAGGCGAACCGCAGATACAGGGACAGGTGAAAGATGCCGTTCAATACGCTGCAGAACTGGGCACCCTGGGGGTGTTTTTTCATCGTTTGTTCGATATGGCATTCCAGGCTGCCAAACGGGTGCGAAGCGAAACCGCTATTGGGGAAGGTGCGGTGAGTGTTGCTTACGCGGCAGTGGAGTTATCGCAAAAAATATTTAAAGATTTAAGCCGTCAGAAAGTTTTGCTGATCGGCAGCGGGGATACCGGCCAACTGGTGGCTCGTCATCTGAAAGCCAAAGGTGTGGAGAACCTCTTCATCGCCAATCGCACTTTTGAGAAAGCCCAGGCATTATCCAGGGAGTTAGGGGGAATTGCCTATCCCTTTCCGCTGATCAAAGAACTGCTGCCGGAGATTGACCTGGTTATCGGTGCGACCAATGCCCCGAATTACATTCTTTCCGAAGCGGATATGCGTCAGGTGCTGCCCTGTCGATCTACCAAGCCGCTGTTCATCATAGACCTGGCGGTTCCGCGTGATTTTGATCCCGCAATGAAACGATTTGACTACATCTTTTTAAACGATGTGGATTCCCTGGAACAGATTGTGGATAAAAATCTGGCAAAACGGCGCAAGGCATTACCGGCTGCCAAAAAGATTATCGGGCAGGAGGTTGAGAAATATCATCAGTGGCGAAATTCCCTGAACCTGACGCCTACCATTGTTTCGTTGCGGAAACGGTTTGAAGATGTCCGAACGGCGGAAATAAAAAAATACCAGCATAAGGTCAGCCCACAGGAAATGGAGATGATCGAACGGGCAACCCGGGGATTGATGAACAAACTTTTGCACTTTCCACTTTCGCAACTGCGCCGCTACAACAATGGTCATCTGGATGGCTTAACCCGAATAGAAGTGGTGCGAGAACTCTTTAATCTGGAAGTGGAAGATGAATCATAATACCGTAACCATCGGTACCCGGGGCAGTCAACTGGCACTCTGGCAGACAGAATGGGTTCGGGAACAACTGACGGGGCTTTATCCGCAATTGACCTGCCAGGTGAAAACCGTGAAAACCATCGGGGATAAAATTTTAGATGTCCCGCTGGCAAAAATTGGTGATAAAGGGTTGTTCACCAAAGAGCTGGATGTGGCTCTTCTAAACGGGGAAATTGATCTGGCGGTGCACAGCCTCAAAGATTTACCTACTCAGTTACCGGATGGTATCGTCATCGCTGCGATTACCGAGCGCTGGGACCCCCGTGACAGCCTGATTACCAAAACCGGGTTTACCTTTCGGGAGCTTCCCCCCGGGGCAGTGGTTGCCACCGGCAGTTTGCGTCGCCGGGCGCAGGTATTGCACCATCGCCCGGATGTTCAGATCGTCGAGCTACGCGGTAACTTGAACACCCGCTTCCGCAAATTTGATGAGAATTCCTGGGATGCCATGATCTTAGCCACCGCCGGGGTGGAGCGCCTGGGCTGGTCGGACCGCATCAGCGAAAAAATCTCTACCGAGCTTATCCTGCCGGCGGTAGGACAGGGCGCCTTCGGGGTTGTTTGCCGGGCGAATGATGAAAAGATGCTGAACCTGTTAGCACCGCTCAATCATCTGTCATCGAGACTGGCAACGCTGGCGGAACGCAGTCTCATGCGCACCCTGGAAGGCGGTTGTCAAATACCAATTGGGGCATTGGGAATTCTGGAGGATGGGCAATTATCCCTTGCCGGCTGCATCGGCAGCCTGGATGGCAAACAACTGGTGCGAGATTCTCTGAGTATACCACTTACCGGGGAGGCGGATGAGGAAACAGCGGTTGAACTGGGGGAACGGTTAGCCAAAAAACTGCTGGACATGGGCGGGGAAGAAATTCTAAACGCCATCATTGCCGGGGGA
The DNA here is from genome assembly GCA_964471235.1 of uncultured Calditrichaceae bacterium. Classification (GTDB taxonomy): domain Bacteria; phylum Calditrichota; class Calditrichia; order RBG-13-44-9; family J075; genus CAYYGL01. The sequence continues at coordinate 21,776 of CAYYGL010000057.1, read as the reverse complement.
ATTTCCCGATGAGAGTTGGAACTACAAAAAGAATCTTGATTTGTCGCCCGCCCCGGGGGAATGAGAAGCTACAAATGCTCCTGGAAAAGGCAGGAGCCGAGGCGATATTTTTTCCCACCTTTAAAATAGAAATCTCTCCGGTTGGCGATGTGGAAATAGCCCTCCGGATACTGCGGGACCTTTCCCGGTTTGATTGGTTGATTGTCAGCAGCGGGAACGGGGTGGCTGCACTGGCACATTATCTTACCCTGACTGAACTTTCTGCTGATGTTCTGTCCGGAGTAAACTTAGCTGTTGTGGGTAAAAAAACGAGCGAAACACTCCGACGCGCTTTCTCCGGGGTCAATATTGCTCTGCGGGCAAATCACTTACAAACGCTGGTGGAACTCATTGATCAGCAGTCTGTGAATGACCGGGTGCGGGTTCTCCATCCCACCAGTCTTCAATCGATTCAAACCCTTCATCTCCGGGTGCCGGCAAGGATGGAATTAGTGCGTCTGCCGTTATACCGCACGGTAATAGAGGACCGTTACACCCCCGAACAAATTGCGCAGGTGAAATCCCGAACATACGATTTGATATTTTTCAGCAGTCCCACGTCTTTTGATTATTTTCGCAAGCTCTGGCGGGAGGATGATTTCCTGCGAAATACAGCGATCGCCACCTTTGGCGAAACTACGGCACGGCATATTCGAGCGCATGGATTTGAAGTGGATGTCACCCCTCCCTCGCCGGAACCGGAAGTGTTGGTGGAAGCAATAAAGGCATTTTTTTCCACAACTCTATCCAAAATAAACAGACGTCAAAGCAACAGCATAATGTCTTGATTCGGAAAGGAGAATGAGAAACACAATGAAGCAATCAACCAATCACCTGTTTATAGATGCCTGTTTTTGCAAGCCGGTAAAGCGAACCCCGGTATGGATGATGCGCCAGGCAGGGCGTTATCTGCCGGCATACCGGGCGGTCCGCAAAAAATACGATTTTATCACCATGTATAAAACACCCGAGGTGGCAACGGAAGTGACGCTGCAACCGGTGGATATTGTGGGGGTGGATGCGGCGATTATTTTTTCCGACATCCTGGTGATTCCCGAGGCGATGGGCATGCACCTGGAATTTGTGGAAGGAACCGGTCCCCGTTTCCCCAATCCCCTCAAAAGTGAACGGGATGTGCAAGCCCTGCGTGCCATAGAAGCGAGGGAGGATTTATTTTTTGTGATGGAAACCCTCCGCCTGTCTCGCCGGGAATTAGCCAATCGGGTTCCCTTAATCGGCTTTAGCGGCGCCCCCTGGACGCTTGCCACCTATATGGTGGAAGGGGGCGGCAGTAAAACCTTTAAAGCGATCAAAACGCTGCGGTTTGCTCGTCCGGATTTGCTTCACCAACTGCTAACAAAAGTGACCGATGCGGTGATTGATTATTGCACCGCGCAAATGGATGCCGGTGCTCAGGCTATCCAATTGTTTGATTCCTGGGCAGGTATATTGGAGGAAAGGGGATTTGAAGAATTTGTATTGCCGTATGTGAAGCGCATTATCGAAGCCATCCGCCGTTCCGGTGTGCCCATTATTTATTTTGCGAAGGGGGGAATGCTCTGGATGGAAAAACTTGTGGAAACCCGGGCGGATGTGATTGGTCTGGATTGGACGATTGCCCCGGATAAGGCTCGTGCCCTGGTAAATGGAAGGGCAGCTTTACAAGGCAATCTGGACCCTACGGCATTGTATGCGCCCCCCGATGTGATTCGCAGATTGGTTCGGGAAATGCTGGAACAGTTTGGCAGCGACGTGGGGTACATTGCCAACCTGGGGCATGGGATTTTGCCGGATATACCGGTGGAACATGCCCGGACGTTTGTGGATGTTGTAAAGGAAGTTGGTAGAGCGACTCTTTGAGAGTCGCTCTACCGCTTTCAGTATTACGGTTGTTGTTATGCTAAAGAAACTATAGGAGAGATTCATTAAATAGAAGGTTTTGACAGATTAACGAAGAATAAAATTTTGGAGTTAGTGTATAAATTCAGAAATTCCAATGACTGTTCTCCGGTAAAATGATGTTTTCCGGAAGATAATGAAAAGCCGGAAAGGTAAAACGACTCTTAGAGTCGTTCTACCTGGCGAGTCGGGAGACTCGCCCCACATAATCCGTAAAAAATCAACACTCTAAACAGCGAGTACCGCCATGCAAACCGTTCAAAAAATAGAAGTCGATCTGGAACTGTTAAAAAAATATAGCCGACCCGGTCCGCGGTATACCAGTTACCCCACTGCCCCCCATTTTCACCCCGGGTTTACCTCGACGGATTTTCACCGGGAAATTGTGGCATCCAACGAAAAAGAAGATGCGCCGGATCTATCCCTTTATTTTCATTTTCCCTTCTGTCGAACCCTGTGCTACTTTTGTGGATGCAATGTGGTCATCACCCACAATCCCAATCGCATTGAGCGGTATTTAAGCTACCTGAAAAAGGAAATCGATATTATTTCCGGTTTGATTCATCCTGATCGCAAGGTGGTGCAACTACACTGGGGCGGGGGAACCCCAACCTATCTGACCCCACAACAGATTCGCGACATCTATGGGTATATCACCGATCGGTTCAATTTTGCCGCGGATGCGGAAATCAGTATCGAGATTGATCCCCGCACCATCACCCCTGCACACCTGCCCACTCTGCGGGAAATCGGATTTAACCGGGTGAGCTATGGGGTGCAGGATTTTCACCGGGAAGTGCAGCAGGCAATTAACCGTATTCAAACCTCTGAGCAGAATGCGTATGTAATTAAAGAGAGCCGGCGGCTGGGATTTGATTCCATCAACGTCGATTTGATTTACGGTTTGCCCTATCAAACCGTGGAATCGTATCAGGAGACCCTGGATAAGGTCATTGAACTTTCGCCGGATCGGCTGGCGGTGTTCAATTATGCGCATGTGCCCTGGTTGAAAAAACACCAGCGATTGTTGCCGGAAGACGCCATGCCCTCTGCCACGGAACGGCTGACGATCCTGAAATTGGTTATCGAGCGGTTAACCGACGCCGGGTATGTGTATATCGGGATGGATCATTTTGCCAAACCGGATGATGAGCTGGCTTTGGCTCTCCAGGATAAAACTCTTTACCGTAATTTCCAGGGGTATAGCACTCGTGCCGGAGCGGATGTCTATGCCATGGGAGTAACCGCTATCAGTCAGTTGAATAACGTCTATGCCCAGAATGTGAAACATACCGTAGAATATGAAGCAAAGTTGGATGAAGGCAACATTCCCACCGTGGTGGGATATCGACTCTCAGAAGATGATCATATCCGTCGCTATGTGATTACCGAAATCATGTGCAATAGCCGGATTTTGAAAGCGGCAGTGAAGGAACGATACGGGGTGGATTTTGACAGCTATTTTGCGGATGTGTATGACAAATTAACCCCCTTTGTTGAGGATGGGCTGGTCAGTTTTCAACCGGATGGAATTGTGGTGCAAGAAGCGGGTCGCCTGGTCATCCGCAACATCGCCATGGCGTTTGATGCCTATCTGGAGCAGGATGAAAAACAGGGGCAACCGATATATTCCCGGACGGTGTGAAAAGATGAAATCCTGGAAGATTTCACCCCGCTTGCAAACAGGAATGTTTGCGTCTTTTGGCGGGATTAAGAACCAAAGACCAAAGACTAAAGATTAAAGATGAAAGATGAAAAGGGAAAGTTAGCAAATTTTCTCGTTCCAAAACTCCGGTTTTGGAACGCAATAGTTGAAGAAACTTTGTTTCGGCAGGAGTTAGCGGATGCGTAGTCGATACAAATTTATTGATAGCGAAACACCTTACTTTTTTACTTCTACGATAATTGAATGGCTACCCGTGTTTACATCGGGTAAATATTTTGATATTATCATTCAATCACTCAAGTTTTGCCAGAAAGAGAAGGGTTTACAACTCCATGCGTATGTTATTCTTGACAACCATTTTCACCTTGTCGCATCCGCGCCGGATATTTCGGGCACTCTGGCTTCAGTAAAGAAGTTTACTGCCCGTAAAATTATTGAAGAATTAGAAGTGGATGGAAAAACCTGGTTGCTAAGACAATTTGAATTTTTGTAACACTTTAGCTCTGTGAAAAATGAATATCTGATAATCGAATATGTTCGAACTCACCCCCTTGCTCCCCCTCTCTTTCCAAGAGAGGGGGAAATAGGGGGAGAGTTTTACAGTCAAATGGGATAAGAATCTAAAGGTTTTTCAAAGCACTAAAATGTTACGAATTTTTTAAAAAGCGATACAAACATGAGAGCAAGCATCAGGTATGGCAAGAAGGAGTGCATCCTCAAAAAAATTTTTCCGAAGAAATGTTGAGGCAGAAGATTGAGTATATCCATAATAACCCGGTAAAAAGAGGGTTGGTAGAAAGACCTGAACATTGGAAATATAGTTCTGCTCGAAATTACTTTTTGGAGGATGATACAATTATTTCAATAGTTCGCATTATTTAGCAAAAGAGTCCGAAACGGAGTTTCGGAACCTATGATGTTCCCAAACAGGAGTTCTCCGAAGGAGTGGCTTCGCCATGGGAACAAGATGAAAAAACTCTGTTTCCGAAATGGGGAGAATAACGCCATGAAAGAATCTGTGCATACAGACATCGCTATCATCGGCGCGGGCATATCCGGACTGTCGGCAGCGCACTTTCTGCGCCGGAAGGGTTACCGGGTCTTTGTTCTGGAAAAAAACGATCGGGTGGGCGGTGTTATCCGCAGCGAGCGCCACAACGGGTTTCTGGTGGAATACGGTCCCAATAGCAGTCTGGATACCCATCCGGTTGTACATCAGCTTTTTGATGAGCTCGGCATTCATGATGCGCTCATCTATGCCAATGAGAAAGCCAACAACCGCTACATTGTGCGCAATAAAAAACTTCGGGCATTGCCCATGTCGCCCCCGGCGTTTATCAAAACCGGTTTGTTCTCCTGGCGAGCCAAATTGCGCTTGTTTGCCGAACCGTTCATCAAACCGGCACCGCCGGATGTGGATGAAACCCTGGCGGAGTTTGTCCTGCGGCGGTTGGGTAAGGAGTTTCTGGATTACGCCATCAATCCCTTTGTGGGCGGGGTGTATGCCGGTCAACCGGAACTGCTCAGCGTGAAAAGCGCATTCCCGAAGCTCTATGCCCTGGAACAACGCTATGGAAGTTTAATCAAGGGCACCATCAAAGGCGCGAAAGAGCGCAAGCAGCGGGCGGAGACCTCCAAGGCGCAGGCAAAGCTGTTCTCCTTTCAGGAAGGGCTGCAAACCATGATCAATGCCCTGGCAAAGGAATTATCTCAATCCCTCGCCACCGGGGTAAAGCTGGAGAGCATCGAATTTGCAGAAAGTAACTATCGGATTGTTTATATGGTTAACGGCCAGCGTCATCAATTGTATAGCCAGGCGATTTTATTCACCATCCCGGCGTATGCGTATCCGGAGGTTCCCTTTCGTTTTCAATTTCCCCTCACCAAATCCCTGAGCCAGATTTACTATCCCCCGGTCGCGATGGTCTATTTCGGTTATCATCAACCACCGGAGAGTCTTCCCCTGGACGGTTTCGGGATGCTGGTCCCGGAAAAGGAGAAGATGCAGATTCTGGGCACCATCTTCACTTCCACCATCTTTGTAAACCGCACCCCGGGGAATGGCGTGGCATTAACGACATTTGTGGGCGGTAGTCGTCAACCGGAGTTGGTGCTGTTGCCTGAGGGTGAATTGATCGATCGCGTTCGTCAGGACCTGCACCGGCTGCTGAAGATAGAAGTTCAGCCCGATGAGGTGGTGATCCAGCGCTGGGAAAAAGCCATCCCGCAGTACCGCATCGGGCACAGCCAGATTCTGGAGGCAGTGCGCCGCTATGAGAAGCAACAACCGGGCGTGTTCATCTCCGGCAGCTTCCGGGGCGGCATCTCGGTGGCGGATTGTATTAAACAAGCGTATGAAATAAGTGAAGAGGTGGGCGGATTCTTAAAACAGAATGCATCTGTTCTTGACAGGGTTGATACCCTCTCATGAAAAAACATAGTATGGAACATGAAACACAAGAGACGAACCACGAAATAAAAAATATCCAAATGAATCACTCATTTCGAGTAAATTAATACAAGTATCAGAAAACCCCAAACAAACGGAGACCATCATGTTTACCCCATATTACCGCATGCGACGGTTACGAAAGAATCCCCAAATCCGCAATATGGTGCGGGAAACGGTATTAACCCCATCTGATTTTATCCTGCCCATGTTTGTCATCGAAGGCAAGGATGTTCGCAATCCCATCAGCAGTATGCCCGGGCATTATCAGCTTTCCATCGAGAATCTGGTGAAGGAAGCGCGGGATGCCTGGGACCGCGGGATTCAATCCATCATCCTGTTCGGCATCCCGGCGCACAAAGATGCAGTGGGCAGCGATGCCACCAGCGAAGAGGGCATCATCTGTCGAGCCGTGCGGGCGCTCAAAGAAAGCGTACCGGATTTGTATGTCATTACCGATGTCTGCTTCTGCGAATATACCGACCACGGGCATTGCGGTCCCATCAAAAACGGGGAGGTGGATAACGACGCTACCCTGGAATTGTTGCAGCAGCAGGTGATTGTGCAGGCGCGCAGCGGCGCCGATATGGTAGCGCCTTCCGGGATGATGGACGGGATGGTGGGCGCCATTCGGGAAGCCCTGGATGAGGAAGGGTTTACCGATGTGCCCATCATGAGCTATGCGGCAAAATTCGCTTCCGGGTTTTACGGACCTTTTCGGGAGGCGGCGGAATCGGCGCCCCAATTTGGAGACCGCAGCAGCTACCAGATGGACCCCGCCAATGGCAACGAAGCCATCCGCGAGGTCGCCCTGGATGTGGATGAAGGGGCAGATATCGTGATGGTCAAACCGGCAATGCCCTATCTGGACATCCTCTGGCGGGTGAAAGCGGAATTTGGTCTGCCCACCGCGGCGTATCAGGTTTCCGGGGAATTTGCCATGATCAAAGCGGCCGCCGAACGAGGTTGGATTGATCACGACCGGGTGATGATGGAATCCCTGACCGCCATCAAACGCGCCGGCGCGGACCTGATCCTGACCTACTTTGCCAAAGAAGCCACGGAGAAGTTATAGTTAAGATTAAAGATGAAAGATGAAAAGAAAGGAGTAATAATGGAATACGTACCACAAAACACCTTTTCATAGGCATCACGTATTCACGTTTCACGTATGAGGTCTGATGATGAGAAATCTGGAAAAAAGCAAACAATTCTTTCAACGAGCAACCGGGGTTTTACCCGGAGGGGTTAACTCACCGGTACGCGCCTTTACATCGGTAGGTGGCACCCCCATCTTTTTCACCCATGGCAAAGGAGCCTATCTCTACGATGTGGATGGCAACCGATACATCGACTATGTGGGTTCCTGGGGACCGCTCATCCTGGGGTATTCCCATTCGCAGGTGGTGGAAGCCATTCAAAAGGAAGCGGAAAAAGCCACCAGCTTTGGAGCGCCCACCGAGGTGGAAATTGAGTTAGCGGAGAAGGTCATCGAGATGGTGCCCTCCATTGAGATGGTGCGGATGGTGAACTCCGGCACCGAGGCGACCATGAGCGCCATCCGTTTAGCCAGAGGCTATACCGGGAAAAACAAGATCATCAAATTCAGCGGATGTTATCACGGGCATGGAGACAGCTTTCTAATTCAGGCCGGTTCCGGTGCCACCACCCTGGGTGTGCCTAACAGCCCCGGGGTTACTCCCGGTAGCGCTGGTGACACCCTGATTGCCCAATACAATCATATTGAATCGGTTCGCCAATTAATTGAAGCACACGGGGATGATATTGCCGCGGTGATTGTAGAGCCGGTGGCGGGTAACATGGGGGTGATTCCCCCGGAAGGTAAGTTTTTGCAGGATTTACGAAATATAACCTCCAAAAACAACATATTACTGATTTTCGATGAGGTGATGACCGGCTTCCGGGTGGCAAAAGGCGGCGCCCAGGAGCACTTTGGGGTAATGCCGGATTTAACCACGCTGGGGAAAATCATTGGCGGCGGTCTGCCGGTAGGCGCGTACGGCGGTAAGCGGGAGATCATGGAGCAGGTGGCGCCAACAGGTCCGGTGTATCAAGCCGGAACGCTTTCCGGAAATCCCCTGGCGATGCGCGCCGGATTGGAAACCCTGCGCCTCATCGATGTGCCAGAATTTTATGAGGAACTGGAACGAAAATCCGCCCTGCTGGAGGATGGTATTCGTAGTAACATGGAGGAGGCCGGTATTCCCTTTTATTCCACAAGGGTGGGTTCCATGGGATGTCTGTTTTTTACCGGAGAGAAAGTCACTGACTTTGAAAGCGCCACCCGATGTGATACCGGGCGTTTTGCCCGTTATTTTCGGTCGATGGCGGAAGAAGGGGTGTATCTGGCGCCCTCTCAATTTGAAGCCTATTTCGTCTCCGCTGCCCATAGCGAAGCGGATATTGAAAGGACGATTGAAGCCAATTACCGGGCACTGAGGAAATTGTGAATGGTGAATGGTTAATTGTGAATTGTTAATAACCAATGGTAAATTGATAAAGGTAATGATTTTGGCTCAATGATGAAGTGCATCAGTTACCTTCGTTAATTATTTTTGTCCTCTTTCCTCCTTTTTTATATTACTGCAAACTTTCCAGTTTTTTTAGGAGGTAATAGATGGCAAAAGGTGATGATATCCAGGAACGCCTGATCAATTTTGCAGTGGGTGTTATTAAGCTGTGTTCGAAGTTACCCGATACGCCAGCAGGTAAACATATTGCCGGACAGTTATTACGCTCCGGCACTTCTCCTGCTCCGAATTACGGCGAAGCACGTGGAGCAGAAAGCAAGCGGGATTTTGTGCACAAATTAGGGATTGTGTTGAAGGAATTAAATGAATCGGATATCTGGCATGAAATTATCATTCGGAGTGAATTGTTACCTGCAGCAGATGTACTTCCCTTGAAAAATGAAGGCACCGAACTGGCAAAAATTATTGCTACCAGTATTCGCACTGCAGGCAAAGCCCAGTGACATTACCCAATTAACCATTCACAATTAAAATCTGTTTTTACAGAAAAGGGATCGGTATGCAAAATGCTGAAAATTCTCACCGTGGTATTCTCCTCGTCAACCTGGGTTCCCCGGATTCTACCTCCATCCCGGATGTGCGCCGCTACCTGCGCCAGTTTCTGATGGATGAGCGGGTGATCGATGCCCCCTATCCAATCCGCAAGATGATTGTGGAGTTATTCATCCTGCCGTTTCGCCCCAAAAACTCCGCCCATGCTTATCAGCAAATCTGGTGGGATGAGGGCTCCCCGTTGATTGTCATCAGTCGCAATGTGCAGCAGATATTGCAGGAAACGCTCCCGGTTCCGGTGGAACTGGGGATGCGCTATGGGAATCCCTCCATCGAAACGGCCATCCGGCAGCTACAGGAAAGGGTGGAACATCTCAACACCATTTTTCTGATCCCCATGTATCCCCATTACGCCATGGCAACCTACGAAACCGTGGTGGTGGAAGTGGAACGGGTGTTGAAAAAGTTGAAGCTGGGGGTAGAGTTGGTGGTTCAGCCTCCGTTTTACGCTGACCCGGATTATATCCAGGCGCTGGTAGCCAGTACCCGGAAGTTTTTGAAAAACGATTATGATCATCTGTTATTCAGCTATCACGGGATACCGGTGCGTCATGCCAAAAAAACCGACCCCACCGGTACTCATTGCTTTAGTATGGAGAATTGCTGTCAGGTTGTCTCACCGGCCCATGAGACCTGTTATCGACACCAGGTGTTGCGCACCACCGGAGAGTTCGTAAAATCAGCCGGGATAGCGGAGGGTAAATACTCGGTGGCGTTTCAATCACGCCTGGGAGTAGATGAATGGTTGCAGCCGGCTACTGCACAGGAGATTGAGCGTCTGGCAAAATCAGGGGTGAAAAAGCTGCTGGTGATGTGCCCGGCATTTGTTTCCGATTGCCTGGAAACCCTGGAAGAGATTGGCTTACGCGGGAAAGAAATCTTTCTGGCAAACGGCGGAGAGGAATTTCATCTGATCCCCTGCCTGAATGACCATCCACAGTGGATAGAGGTGCTGGAGAAATGGTGCCAGGCTTTTGTTCGGAGGGGGGAAGGTGTGGAGGTGGAGTGAGGTTTACCTGATCTCAAGGGAGAAATCTGCCCTGAACTTCAACTTCTCGTTCCAAACCTCTGTTTTAGAACGCAATGGTTTCAAAAACTCCGTCTCCCATGATAGATAGCGTGAGACGGGTTAAAAACGAAGTTTCCGGGATCATTGTGTTCCCAAACGGGAGTTCTCCAAAGGAGTGGCCTTGCCATGGGAACAGGGGAGAAAAAGGTGAGGAATTTCATCTGCTCCCCTGACTGAATGACCACCCGGCGTGGATAGAGGTGCTGGAGGAATGTTCTATTCAATTCCCAAAAGAAGGGACCACTTCATTCACTTAGATCAACTGTTGTTGATGTTTTCGATAAAAAATCCGTTTCCCCTTTTGGATTATGTCTCGGGCAAGAGGGTGTGATAGGTCGAACTCGTTTGTACGAAACGGATGGGCTTCAATACGAGTATCTATCAAACTGGCTATTTTCAGCAAAACAAACTGCGCTTCAATTATATCCGGTGACCAATCATCTGCTACGATTGCTACATCAATATCGCTTTCCTCATTAGCCGTTCCATTCACTTGCGAACCGAAAATATATACCTCCCGAAAGTCAATATGATATTGTTGTAGCAATCTTAAAAACTTTCGAACAAGTTCAATTATTTGTCTGTTATTTGTTTCTTCAGCCATTTTCGTAACCGTCTGATTTTTTTGATATTTTGTTCAGTATATTCCCGGGTACATTTTTTATAAAATTCAAATTTATAATCGGGATAACGGGTATTTAGTTGAAAGTAGTTAATAAAATCAAATCATCTTTTTGTTCCGGGGTTAATTCTATTTTGGCTTTCTCTGCAAGCCTTAATAAATTGTGAGTCTTAGGAGGATTTGAATCGACTGTTTTAACATAATATGCTTTTAATAGTTTTTCAATTACCAGATACCCCATAAACAAACACCAGGAATAATCTTTGCTGTTGAACAGATTTTGCATAGTTTTTAAATCGTTCTCAGATGATTTAATCCAATATTGAATATGTTCATCTTTAGTCATTGGTTAACAGGATTTTATTCATCGGATAAGATGACTGTATTGAGTTATTCTATCCCTCTTCAGATGAGTTTTATCTTCGAAAACCCACCTTTAGCTAATTTATATGAATCAAAAAATAAAGTAAAATCATATTTTCAACATGATAAACTTTTATAGCCGCCGGGATGCATGGAAAAATATTCAATGGCGTTTCAATCCTCTCTGAGGGTAGATGAATGGTTGCAACCGGCTACTCCACAGGAGATTGAGCGTCTGGCAAAGACCGGGTGCTTGCTTCTCCTCGTTCCAAAACTCCTGTTTTGGAACGCAATGGTTTGAGAAACTCTGTTTCCAAAGATAGATAGTGTGAGACGGGTTAAAAACGAAGTTTCCGGGATCATTGTGTTCCCAAACGGGAGTTCTCCAACGGAGTGGCTTTGCCATGGGAACAAGGTAATGAACGGTTTCATGCACACCCCTCAATTAGTTAACAAAAAAAACGGGGTAACCTTCCTTCCGGTTACCCCGCTGAGTGATAGGTGGGAGAGAAATTCCCCAACATTCAGAGTTTGTGGTTACCGCCAGGCGATATCAAAGCGATCCAGGTTCATCACCTTGTTCCAGGCGGCTACAAAATCATGGACAAATTTCTCCTGGCTATCATCCTGAGCATAAAACTCCGCTAATGCCCGCAACTGGGAGTTGGAGCCAAAGGCGAGATCGACGCGGGTGGCGGTCCATTTGCGGTTGCCGCTATTCCGGTCAATCCCTTCATATTCATTTTCAGAGATGGGCTTCCATTCCGTATTCAGGTCGGTCAAGTTCACAAAGAAGTCGTTGCTCAGTGCGCCGGGGTGCTCGGTTAACACGCCGTGGCTGGATTGCCCGAAGTTGGCATTCAGCACCCGTAAACCGCCAAGGAGAACGGTCATTTCCGGTGCGGTGAGGGTTAACAACTGGGCACGATCCAGTAGCAGCTCCTCCGGCCGGTCTTTGCATCCTGCTTTCACGTAATTCCGGAAGCCATCTGCCACGGGTTCCATGTAGGAGAAGGATTCCACATCGGTTTGTTCCTGGGAGGCATCGGTGCGGCCGGGGGTAAAGGGCACAGTGATGTCGTAACCAGCTTTTTTGGCAGCGGCTTCCACCGCGGCACATCCACCCAGCACAATCACATCCGCTAACGATACCTTTTTACCGTTTCCGGCGGAACGGTTGAATTCCTGCTGAATGGCTTCCAGTTTTTGCAGCACTTTCGATAGCTGAGCCGGCTGGTTCACCTCCCAATCCTTTTGCGGTGCCAGCCGAATCCGGGCGCCATTGGCTCCGCCCCGTTTATCCGAACCCCGAAAGGTAGATGCCGCTGACCAGGCGGTGTACACCAGCTCCGAAATCGATAGCCCGGATGCCAGAATTTTCTCCTTCAGTTGTTGGATATCATTTTCGTCAATCAGTTCATGGTCCACCGGAGGAAGGGGGTCCTGCCAGATGAATTCTTCATCCGGTACTTCCGGTCCCAGGTAGCGGCTGCGGGGTCCCATGTCCCGATGGAGCAATTTAAACCAGGCGTGGGCAAATGCTTTCGAGAGTTCCTCGGGATTGTTCATAAACCGTTCTGAGATGGGTCGGTAGGTGGGATCTAATTTCAGCGCCAGGTCGGTGGTTAGCATCATGGGTTTATGTTTTTTGGAGGGATCATGGGCATCCGGCACCATGTCTTCCGGATCGGGGTCGACTGCTTCCCATTGCCAGGCGCCGGCGGGACTCTTCACCAGATTCCATTCATATTTAAAGAGAATCCGTAGAAAGCTATGATCCCACTGGATGGGGGTGGGGGTCCAGGCGCCTTCGATACCGCTGGTGATGGTATCCCCTCCTTTGCCGGTGCCGTAACTGTTTTTCCAGCCCAGCCCCTGTTCCTCAAGCGGAGCGGCTTCCGGATCGGGACCCAGATGGTCTGCACTGGCTGCACCATGGGTTTTCCCAAAGCTGTGCCCGCCAACAATGAGCGCCACAGTATCCACGTCATCCATGCCCATCCGGGCAAAGGTCTGACGAATGTATTTGGCGGCTTCCAGCACATTGGGTTCGCCGTTGGGTCCCTCCGGGTTTACGTAAATCAACCCCATGTGGTCGGCGGCGAGGGGTTTTTCCAGCACCCCATCCCCGGTGTGGCGGGTATCCCCTAACCATTCTTCTTCCGGACCCCAGTAAACATCCTCTTCCGGTTCCCAGGTATCCACCCGGCCAAAGGCAACGCCCAGGGTTTCAAATCCCATGGAGCGCATGGCGAGATCCCCGGCGAGAATCAGCAGGTCTGCCCAGGAAATCTTGTTGCCGTATTTTTTCTTAATGGGCCACAGCAATCGCCGGGCTTTGTCCAGGTTAACATTATCCGGCCAGCTATTCAGCGGTGCAAAACGCTGGTTGCCGGAGGAGCCTCCCCCACGACCATCTACGATGCGGTAGGTACCGGCGGCGTGCCAGGTCATCCGGATAAATAAGGGACCATAATGACCATAATCCGCCGGCCACCACTCCTGGGAGTTGGTCATCAATTCCATGACATCTTTCTTGAGCGCCTCCCAATCGAGCTTCTTAAGCTCCTCGACGTAATTGAACTGTTCTCCGGCAGGATTCACCTGGGGACCGTTTTGGTGCAGGATGCTCACATTGAGTTGATCCTTCCACCATTTCCGGATAATGCTGCCCCCCCACACGGTGGGTTTGCGGATTTTCCCGTTTTCGGGGTTTTGACCATCATTGCTCATGTGTTTCTCCTTCTGTTAATGATTTTGGTTTTTATGAGTCAGGAAATGCTTTTTTGTAAACATATCTGATACTTTCTGGATATGATGAATTTTGATTAAATAGCCGTGTCATTGACTGAATAAATTTCTCCAGGGGAGTGGTGTTCTGGAACGTCATGGCGAAGCTCCGCAGGAGTCCGTTGGCTCCCCCCTCCGGGGAAATTTATTTTGACAACCCGTTTATCATATCAAGTACTTATGAAAGAATTTTGTTATAAGAACAAAACAAATTTTGTTGCTCCGGGCTGACAAAACTTGTTTTGTCACCCATAAATCGGTATCTCAATGCCGGTGTTGGTTCCCCTAATTCCACGGGCATCCTATTCTAAACAGCCACCGAAGTCGTATTCACTCCTATTAAACGTAAAAAAATTTTGTAACTACTCAGGTAGTAACTATTCCAGATGTCGATTCAGAAAAGGCTACTGTCCAACGCTGCATTTATGAGCAATATCCTTTTATTACTGTAATGACCGCAGCGAATGCGCAACCGCCGCAACGTGCAAGAGATAAATATTTGTTCGTTGCGGTATAACAACCTGAATAGTTACAAAATTTTAATAAGGAATCCGGTTTTATTTATTTACTGACTGACTGGCAATTTTCACAAATCCCTTCCAGCAGCACCCGTTTGGCGGTAATGACAAATTTTTGTTGTACTTGATCGGGTATTCTGAGCGCATCAAACTCATCGGAATAAAAATCAGAAATCTCCCCACATTTTACACAGCGAAAATGATGATGTGGCTGCAGATTGGGATCAAAGCGTTTGGGATCTCCCCGGCCTTCTACAATCTGCACCAGCCCGATCTCCGAGAAGGTGAGTAGCGTTCGATTGACGGTATCAAGGGAAACATTGGGAAACATTTTTTTGATTTGCTCATGAATGGTTACCGCTGAAGGATGTTCCCGGGAATTCAGGAGGGCTTTGTAGATAGCCACACGCTGGGGGGTGATCTTCATGTTATGCTGACGGCAGATTTCTTCAAATTTTTTAAATTCGTGATCCATACCCATTTCACATCCAATAAAAGCGTATAAGAACAACACTGAAATATGTCTGGATATTATATAGGATTGACTCCTATTTGTCAAGTGGTTTTTAACATTTTTCTCCTGCCCTTAGCGAGGTTAAGCCGGTATGACATGAATAGCAGCGTCCGGGCTGGTATTCCTTCCCCTAAAGGGAGGCACTCCGGTGACCCCGCCATTCACAATGTGGTGCCATCGGCAAGGGCGCAGGGGAGGCATTAGCCAATGGCATGGTTAATTTTTCAAAGTTCATAAGTGGGGGAAGGGGAGCAAAGGGGAGAAGAATTTCAAACGAGTCCTTTCCCGGATGATTATCCCGATGGATTGACGGGGTGAAGAAACAGGTGTTTACCGTTCAACCTACTGAAGCCGTTGTGCCGTTTTTTCCACCTCATTCCAGACCCGCAGCATGTTTTCCCCGCAAATTTTTTTGATGTCTTTTTCCGAATACCCGCGCTTTAACAATTCTGCGATGATCACCGGGTATTTGGAAACATCCTCCACGCCCACCGGCAGCGACAACACCCCGTCGAAATCGGACCCCAATCCCACGTGATCCACCCCGACCAACTTTACCACATGATCAATGTGATCGACAATATCTTTTACCGTACCCTTGCGATGTTCCATGCGATATTTTTGAAAATACAACGCTGCGGCTTCCGTTCCTTTGGCGATGTTGTGGCTTTTCAGGTAGTCATCGATCTCTTTCATTGACTGAGACCAACTGCCCTGGTATTCTTTCCGCAAAAATGATGACCCGAAATTAATATTGATCACCCCGCCATGCTCCGCCAGTACTTTGATCATCTCATCACTCATGTTGCGTTCCCATTCCGGGGTAAAATAACGGCAGGAGGAATGGGTCGCCACCACCGGCGCTTTAGAGAGACGGATCACGTCATAGAATGTGCTGTCCGAGACATGGGAAATATCCACCATAATTCCAAGACGGTTCATCTCCGCCACTACTTTTTCCCCGAACGGGCTCAGTCCGTTCCATTTGCGTTCTTTATCGTAGGAGGAATCGCAAATCAGGTTGTTTTTGGCGTGGGTGAGGGTGATGTAGCGGATGCCCCGTCGATAAAAATAAGCCAGGTTCGACAGGTCGTCTTCGATGCCAGCGCCGTTCTCCATGCCCATTGCCAGGCTGATCACACCCTGCGCAAACTGCTGGCGCACCTCTGCCGGGGAAGTTGCCAGGGCAAATTTATCCGGATGGGCGGTGGTAAATCCCACCACCATATCGATTAGCGAATCTGCCAGCGCTTTTGCCCCGCCCTTTTTCTGGTACTTCGCCGGGATGTAGATGGACATGAAGGGGGCATTCAACCCGCCCGCTTTGGCACGTGGGTAATCAAAATCGCCTACCTTCGTCCTCTCCGAAATATCCTCCATGAACTCTCTCAGGCGGTAGGGCACATCAATATGCCCGTCGGTGATGATAAACTCCTGCGCCAGTTGCTGCGCTTTGTGCATGAGCTCCGGACCGCTCATTGCCCGGGCTTCTTTTGGCTGAGACTGCTGACAGGCTGAAAAGATCAGAATGCTGCCGATGAGTATAAAAAACGCTAACGATAGAATGACTTTCATTTTATCCCCTTTTCCAAAAGATTGACTTTTCCTGTAATGAAGTTCAGATAAGGTTCTCCCCACTCCCACCGGGGAGTGATACGTTTGTAGTGTGGTGTGATCGACGACATTCCCCGGAAAATCGAAGCATGTCGAGGCGACACCGGAATATACTACCTGTGACGGAAATTGCAAAATGGTACTTCTACTTGAACTCACTCGAACCTTGTCGAGAGAATGCAGAATTCCCTGGCATTTACCGGGGCATTTCCTGCAACCGTCAGCCTGGAGACGAATTCACTTTTTTTATTCCATTTCTCCTCTCGGTAGATTATTTTGCTGATAGCATCACAAGGCGGCAAAGAGATAACGCACACTGGTACAAAACGGATGGTGGTCTGGTGAGGTCAGAAAGAAACACCCGTAGAAGTTATCAGAGCAGTAAATTTTACCCGATTATTTTGCTGATTTTTCTGATCAGCACCATTTGTGCCGGGAACGTCTCTGTCGACACCTCTGGTGCAGTTGTTCAACATATCAATTTTTACCGGAGAGTCTCACAAGTGCCGGCATATCGCCTTAAGACCCCGGTACAATTGAACGGCAGATTAACGGAGTCGGTCTGGCAGCAACCGGGGGTCACCGGATTGACGCAGCAGAATCCAACCGAGGGCGTTCCGGCTACGGAAAAAACGATTGTCTGGGTCGCTTACGATGATGAGGCGCTGTATGTCGCCGCCCGGTTATTTGATACCCCGGATTCCATCGTTGCCCGCCTGGGTCGGCGGGATCAGCAATTAGCCAGCGATTTTATGGGAATTGCCATCGATTCCTATCACGATAAGCAGACCGGGTTCTTCTTTTGGGTGACGCCAGCCGGCTCCTTCGGAGACGGCACTATCTCCAATGATTCCGATTTCGATGATACCTGGAACGGTGTCTGGGATTATGGGGTTAGAATCGATTCCCTGGGATGGTGTGTGGAAATGCGGATTCCTTTCTCTCAACTACGTTTCACCCGGAGGGAAGAATACGAATGGGGGTTCAACGTGTTGCGGTTTATCCAGCGGAAGCAGGAGAGAGATTTTCTGGTGCTAATTCCCCGTGACAGCCACCGGGAGGTTTCACTGTATCCTTCATTAATCGGCATCCGAAATATTCATCCTCCGCGCCGGGTAGAAGTGATGCCTTACCTGGTTTCCAGTGAACGCTTCCTTCACTATGATGCCAATGACCCATTCGGAAAAAATCGCTCTTTTGTGGGAAACCTGGGAGCGGATTTAAAATTTGGCATTGGCTCAAATCTCACCGTGGATGCCACCATTAACCCGGATTTTGGGCAGGTGGAATTAGACCCGGCAGTGGTGAACCTGACGGCGTTTGAAACTTTCTTTGAAGAAAAACGGCCGTTTTTTGTAGAAGGTGCGAATATTTTTTCGTTTGGCAACCGGGGTGTGACCAGTAACTGGACGTTTAATTATAACCCGCCGCTTTTTTTCTACAGTCGGCGAATCGGTCGCGCCCCTCACGGGCGACCGGTGCATGATGGGGTGGTCAAGATGCCTGCCAATACCACGATTATGACCGCCGGAAAGCTGACCGGTAAAACCAAACAACACTGGGAGTTTGCCTTTTTACAGGCGGTCACTGCCCGGGAGTTTGCCACGGTTGACTCGGAAGGAGTGCGATTTAAAGACGAAGTCGAGCCATTGAGTTCATATACAGTTGCCCGGGTATTTAAAAATTTTAAAGAAAGCCGTGCCGGGGTGGGGTTCATCGGCACCGGGGTCATTCGGCATCTCCGGAATTCGGAGTTAAAACGCCGCCTGCCCCGGAATGCTGTTACCGGTGGTTTGGACGGTTACCTTCTTCTGGGAAAGGAAAGAAACTGGGCACTAAACGGCTGGGTGGGTGCCTCCCGAATCTCCGGCTCCCGGGAGGCGCTTACCGATTTGCAACAAGCCCCCCAACATTACTATCAGCGCCCGGATTTTCGATTCCGGCAACTGGATTCCACCCGAACCTCTCTCAGCGGCTGGGCTGGCAGAATGGTTCTGAATAAAGAAAAAGGCAACTTCTTTCTCAATGCCGCATTGGGGGTCATCTCACCCGGTTTCGACACCAATGACCTGGGGTTTCATTCCCGGGGGAATGTGATGAATCAACATCTGGTATTGGGATATCGCTGGTTTGAGCCGGGAAAAGTCTTTCGCAATGTCGGTTGGTTTTTTTCGAATTTTCGCACCTTTGATTTCGATGGGAATAAGACCTCGGAAGGGATTATGAGTTTTTTTCACGGGCAACTGCTTAACTATGCCGGATTATTCGGGAGAGCGGGATATTTTTTAAAAACGCTGGATATTACCCGAACCCGCGGTGGACCCATCATGGAAAACCCAGCCGGTTTCTTTGTGGGGTTGGCAGCTTCCAGCGATTCCCGGAAGGATTTTCGGATACGGGTCTCCGGAGATTACGGCGCCAGCCAGCCCGGGGGGTGGGAATACAAAACCGGGATAAGACTGCAATGGCGACCGGGAACGCAAATGCAGTTGTCGCTTCATCCCCAATTCTTCCGTGATCACGCCATCGCTCAATATGTTACCACAGTGGAGGACACCGCAGCCACCCGTACCTTCGGAAAACGCTATGTGTTTGCTATTCTGGACCAAAAGCAGATTTCCGCTTCCCTGCGTGTAAATTATACCTTTTCCCCCACACTCAGCTTTCAGATGTTCCTGCAGCCGCTAATTGCCGCCGGGAAATATAAAGACTTTAAAGAATTCGCCCGCCCCCGAACATTCAATTTTATTCATTACGGGCAGAAGGGAACTACCATTTCACGGTCCGGCGATCAATATGAGATCGATCCGGATGGCAGCGGTCAGCATGATTTTGAAATAGAGAACCCCGATTTTAATTTCAAGTCGTTGCGGGGCACCGCAGTCCTCCGCTGGGAATTTGCCCCCGGCTCTACTTTCTTTTTCGTTTGGACCCACGACCGCTCCGAGGTGGAAAACCAGGGAGTTTTCGACATCGGCAGAGATATTGGGAATTTGCTGAAAGCCAGTTCCGATAATGTCTTTCTTCTCAAGTTAAGTTACTGGTGGAATCCCTGATGAATCATTCTTCGGCTTTGCGGTGTAAAATGAGAGAGAAGTTTGAGGGGGAAGCAAACGTTAACCAAACTACCGGCATAGCATAACAAAGGAGGTATGTTATGGCAACGTATGTATTGATGACCAAGTTAACCCCGGAACTATCCCGCCAGGTGCAGAGTCGCGCTGAATTGGGCAGGGATTGGTTAGATCAGGTGAAGAAAAAGTGCCCGGAAGTAAAATTCATTGCGCATTATGCCTTGCTGGGTCCGTATGATTTTCTGGATATCTACGAAGCGCCGGATGAAGAAACTGCAGCCAAGGTCTCAATGATCAGCATGATGAACGGCGCCCTGAAAGCGGAAAGCTGGACCGCCATTCCCTACAAACGATTTGTTGAGCTATCGAAGGAGATTTGAGAAAAGTATAGGAAACCTTTTGGGGGATATTCAATCCGATGGCGTGAGAGCTTTTCCAAAGTGGATATCTCATCCATATTTTGTTAGATAAGCCAGGTTTCCTAAACTTTACCCGCCGTTTGTGTTCCCCGCTTTTTTTTCGTAAAATCACCCGTCTTACCACCGGGCGTAGTGGCAAAATGCGCCCGGGCATCCATAAATTTTAATGAGGATGGTTGTGTCACAACCCAAATCCGAAAAAAACTGGCAGCTATACCTGCGGCTGATATCATATCTGAAGCCGTATATCCGCTATATCATCCTGGTATTCGTGTTTAACTTTTTCTTTGTCATCTTCAGCACCCTTTCGGTATGGATGGTGGCGCCGGTTATCACCGCGTTGTTCCAGGACCAGCCCCCGGCACAAACGGAACAGGTGCAAAAACCCGCCCCCGCCCTTAATAAAACCACCAGTCCCCTGAATATTAACGCCTGGCTGAAAGCCAATGTGCAGAAGTGGCTTCATCGCGGTAGTCGTCTGGAGACCCTGGAATGGCTCTGCGTGTTCATCTTTCTTAGCTTTTTGTTGAAAAACCTGTTTGCCTTCGGAGAATTTTTCTGGGTGAGTTATGTGGAGCAGAAGGTCATCAAAGACCTGCGGGAACAGGTCTATTCCCACGTCATTCATCAACCGCTGAGTTTTTTTCAGCAGCACAAGACCGGGGAATTAATCAGCCGCATCACCAATGATATCAACGCCGTGAATGTGGCGGTCAACCGCAGTTTTACCAAAATCATTCGCGACCCCATCCTCATCTTGTTGTTTCTGGCAATCCTGTTCAGCATCAGTTGGCAGCTTACCCTGGTGGCGTTGTTGATTTTTCCCATCAGCGGCGGGGCAATTCAAAAAATTGGGCAGAGCCTGAAACGCAAAAGCCGCCGGGTGCAGGAACGCATCTCCGATATCACCACCATTTTGCAGGAGACCTTCTCCGGCATTAAGGTGGTGAAAGCATTTGCCATGGAAGGGTACGAAGATGAAAAGTTCCGACAGAATACCTCCCGGCATTTCCGGGCGGTGCTGCGCCAGGTGCGCCTCAACCGCCTTTCTCGCCCCCTCTCGGAAACGCTCGGTGTGGGTATTATGGCCTTCGTATTGTGGTTTGGTGGTCATCTGGTTTTGCAAGGGCAGCTTCTTTCCCCGGAGGATTTTATCCGCTTTATCATCATCCTTTTTTCGGTGATGGACCCCATCAAAAGCCTGGGGGATTTAAATAACAATGTGCAGATTGCCCTGGCGTCCGGGAAGCGCATCTTCGATATTCTGGACACCCCCATCGCCATTACCAACCGTCCCAACGCCGTTGAGAAAACTACCTTCGACCACGAGATCCGGCTGGAGGATGTATCGTTCCGATACCAGCCGACTGGCGAGTGGGTGCTGCGGGATATTAACTTAGTGGTGGAAAAAAACCAGAAAGTAGCTTTGGTGGGCAGCAGCGGCGCTGGCAAAACCACCCTGGTCAATTTGCTGCCCCGCTTCTATGATGTCACTGAAGGCGTCGTCAAAATCGATGGCATTGATATCCGCAATATCACCCTGAACAGCCTGCGCCGTTTGATGGGAATTGTCACCCAGGAGGTGATCCTGTTCAATGACACCGTGGCAAACAACATTGCCTATGGAATGCACAAT
>CAYYGL010000056.1:20269-25817 GCA_964471235.1 uncultured Calditrichaceae bacterium | reverse complement strand
TGAAAAATACCGGTCATAGACTCCGTTGGAGAATCTCCTACCACAAAATAATGCCGGATTGACCAAAATGGGCATATCGCTGAATAGTTACAATTTTTTTAGTATTATGACCCGTGATCTATGTAAATCAGCGGGATCTGTTTCATCTGTGTTCTATTTCAAGTTACATCGAACTCACTTTCTTTTAATATAACCCCCATATAAAATTTCAATTTCATCGCCCCCTTACAGCACAAACCGCCAGATGAATTTGCTGAGCACCGAGGTGTTGGTGATTTGCAAGCTATTTCCATGAGTGTTCACTGCCTGATTGATGACGAAAAAGAAGTTGGTGCCGGGGGTGGGAATCCAGTTGATCCGGAAATTCAGCAACACTTCATCGTCATCATTATTCCACTGGGCAAACAGCGAACCGAACAAATCCGGGCTGAGGGCTAAATCCATCCGACCGGCAAATTCATCCACTGTGAAACTTCCTGCCGGTAAGCGGATGCGGTTGTGGGTAAAGTCGGTTATGATGTTCACATGTTTATTCACCTGAAACCGGTTTCGCAGTGACCATTCGCTGCGGGTGCCGTTATAAAAATCGCCCCATTGAAGAAATAAAAAACCGGAGACCCGCCGTCCCTCGAAGGTGGCAAATTGCAGCTCATAGCGGGTAAACCAGTATTCTCCCGGGGGAATGACGATCCCCTCGTGGATTTCAAACTCCCTGGTTAAGTTCTCGGCGCGGCGCTGGATGTTGCCTTCAAAAAACTCACCGCTTCTGGTGGTAAACCCCAGGGGGCGGAATTCCGACCACAGGGATTGCAGCTCATGGGTTTGATCGTTGATGTAATAATTGAAGTCAAACGGTTTGAAGACCAGGCGCTGGAACCAGGGCAGGAATGAAGGGCGCGGCTTAATCCGCATATCCATGTTGAACATCTGGTAATTTTCCCGGCGCAGAAACCCGGTCTCCGGGTTGAAATCCGCCTCGGAGCGGTCCCAGATGGCGGAAAAATCCACCTTATCGTTGGGGAAATCCAGGAAAATGCGGTGGGCACTGCCGGTTTTGTTGGGTCGATCCGAGGTGTAGCTCTGGGCGAAAGCGCCGCCAAACGCCAGGGTTTTATCTCCCCACAACCGGGAGGTGGAATAGAGAAAATCCGCCCCGTATACCAGGTTTCTTCGATGCGGTTCCACTTTTCCCACACCGATGACCCCAATGCTGGATTGCTGCCAGATATCCTGCTTCCAGCGCAATACCGTATAATTGGTGGTAGGAATGGGCGGAGCAGTGGCAAGGGTATCCTTCCGGGCGGTTTGAATGCTCATCCCGCCCAGGGTGGTGTTGCCAATTTTTCCCAGCAGGCGCGCCCCACCCAGAATGGGGATGGTCGATCGATCCGCCGCCAGCCCGATTCTTCGACTGTAAAACGGGCGAATGCTGTGCCCCAGGCTGAAGTTAAAATAGTTGCTCCCCTCCAGAAAAAATTCCCGCTTCTCGGGATAAAAAAGGGAAAAGCGGGTTAAATTTACTTGTAAGCGGTCCGATTCCACCTGGGCAAAATCAGTATTAACGGTGAGATTCAACTTCAACGTGGGGGTGATCAGGTAATTGAGGTCACCGCCCACATGCCCCACACCGGTATTGCCGGAATCCAATTCATGTTCCACGCCGGTGAGACCATAAGGCTTGAGTTCCACCAGGGTAACACTGCTAATGCCCTTGATGCCCCGCAGGATTCCAGCACGCGCCACCTGCTCTAACTCCGAATCCCGCGTCCACCCCTGCCACAACACCTGCTCCCGTTTGCGGCGGATGTTACGCTCGAAGTTAATCCCCCAAACCTGTTCTTTGCCGGTGTTGAATTTTAACGTGGAGAAGGGAATCTCAAACTCGGCAAACCAACCGTCTTTGTTAATGTGGGTTTTGACATTCCATACCCCATTCCAGGATTCGTTCACCTGCTGGCCGTTATCCTGCACCAGGGCATCAAAGCGGGCGCCATTGGGATTGGTGACAAACAGGTAGCCGTTACGTTCATCGTGGTAGGTATCCAGGATCACCTCGAAATTATCTTCGGTGTCGTAATCAAAATCCCGCTTCATCTGCTGCGCCACCAGTTTCCGGGGCTGACTGTCATAACACCAGACACCGATGTACAGGTTTTCTTCATCATATAAAACAGCCACTTCGGTGCGTTCGGTTGCCGGTTGCCCTTCGTTCAGCTCCCGCTGGGTGAAGTTGGCGATGTGCACTGCCTGCTGCCAGGCAGACTCAGACAGCGCCCCGTCCAAATGAATTGGCTGGGTGATGTGATACGCAGTAAGGGTATCCGGCTGGGAAACCTGTGCAAAAATAAAATGAGACAGGAAAATAGCCTGCCAAGAGAAGGCGATTACAATTCGAGCTTTCATACTTCCGGCAGCTCCTTTCGGCATCTTTGTCTAAATACGCTTCATTTTGTTGGGGCTGAGACGGGTAACCGCCCCGGGTTACATATCCAACTTCCCGTGAAATTCCGCATTCTTTCATTCCATACAACCCGGTAATTACCATAACCGCTTCCGGGCATCTCCAGCGGTGCCTTCATAATCAATTCGTCCCCTGTGCATGATGACCACCCGGCTTGCCATATCCACAGCTTCTTCCCGATCATGGGTCACGTAAAGCAGGGTAAACCCCAGTTCTTTCTGGAGCCGGAGTACCTCTTTCCGCAAGCGCAGGTTCAATTCCCTGTCGAGGCTGGAAAGCGGTTCGTCCATCAGCAGCAGTCGGGGTTCGGTTACCAATGCTCTTGCCAGGGCAACTCGCTGCTGCTGCCCGCCGGAGAGTTCCGCCGGCTTTCGCCCAAAACCCTGCAACCCCACCAGAAGCAGCATCTCCCGTATCCGCCGCTCCCGCTCCTGCCGGGGAACTCCCTGTGCTTTCAACCCGAACTCCAGGTTCCCCCTCACCGTCAAATGCTGCCAGAGAGCCAGGTCCTGAAAGACCATGCCAAGATGCCGCTGCTCCGGGGGAATCCGAATCCTGCCGTTTTCTGCCACCACTTTATTTCCGATGGAAATCCGCCCGCGGTCCGGGGCAATGAACCCGGCAATCAAACGGAGGATGGTGGTTTTCCCACAGCCGGAGGGACCCAGGAGTACCACTCGCTCCCCTGCCAAAATTTCCAGGGAGATCTCATCCAGCACCTTCTCCCCGTTATAGTGTTTGGATACGGAATCGATTTCAATGAGCGTCATCCGGCTGCCTTTCGTGTCAGGATCAGGGGTATCAGTGAGAAGACACCGGCAGGCAGCAGGGTGGCGGATATCATCACCATGCAAAGTGCCGCAATCAGTTCCGGGGAACCGTTTGCCATCAGGGTAAAAATGCGCACCGGCAGGGTTTCCTGTCCTGGTGGATACACCAGCATGGTGATACCGGTATCCCGCAGGGAAAAAATGTAGCCGACGATCCACCCGGCTAATAAGCCCCGCCGGGCAAGCGGAGCAACAATCCGGAACATTCGGCGATACCACCCCGCACCGACAATCCGGGCGGCTTCTTCCATGGATGGCGGAATTTGCGCCAGTTGGGCAACCGTAATCCGGCTGGTCAGGGCAGTGTATTTGGTAAGATAGCCAAAGAGGATGATCCACGGGGTGCCGTAAATAAAATTTGTTGCCGGCGTGTTCCACAGGCTGATTAAACCGATCCCGATTACCGTGCCGGGCAGGGCAAACAGGAAGATGGTGACTGAATCCACAAAGCGCCAGAAACGAAGCGCTTTTGTCTGCACCAGGTAGCCGATAAAAAAGCCCAGCAAGGTAAGCAAGGTGGCACCGGCAACGGCATAGAGCATGCTCCGCAGCAAGCTGTCCCCGGCACGGTTCAGCGCCTCCCGGTAAGTGGTTATTCCCCCGGATTGTATCAACAGGATCAGGATGGGCAGCACCACAATGACAAATGCGAGGATCATCACCATGCCGGTGAGTCGCCGACGGTAACCTCTCAAACCGATGAGAAGCGAATGTTCGGCATCCGGTGCCGGGCGTAGTTGATAAGTTCTCTCCCGCAAAAACAGGTCTTCCAGCAAAATAGCCATAAACGTTACCCCGGCAAGGGGCATGGCAGCAGCAATGGCGGCTTTAACATTATAAGAGGCAGAGAACTGGGTGAAGCTCTCCACCGGAAACACATCGTAACGCAGGAAATTGGGCACCCCGTATTCCCCGAAGCTGAGCAGGAAAATTAGCAGGGCGGAAAGCAGGATACCGGGCAGGAGCATCGGGAAGGTGATGCCCCGGAGCACGGTGCGCCACCCGGAGACCAGCCGCGCCGCTTCTTCCAGGCGGGGATTGACGGTGCGGAGGAAAACCATGGTCAACAGCAGGGGGATGGGCAGGAAGGTGGCAAATAAGACCCACACACAGCCGGGTAACCCGAAGAGCAGTTTTGCGGAGGTTTCGGCGAAGGCGGGTCCTACCAGTCGGGCGAGTAACCCCTCCCTGCCGAGCAGGTCAAACCAGGAAACCGCGGTGATGTAAGGCGGTATCAGCAGGGGGATGACGAAAACAACCACAAATACCCGGCGCAGGGGCAAATCGGTTTTCCCCAGGAGCATCCCCAGCGGCACCCCCACCGCCATGGTCAGCAGGGTGACCAGTGATGACAATGCCAGGCTGTGTTCCATCAGACGCCACTGCCGCCGGGAGGTCAATAGCCCCCGGTAGGCTGCCAGGTTAAAATGCCCGTCTACTGTCACGCTTTTCACCAGCATGGATAGCACCGGCAAAACACCGATGATCAGCAATAAGATGACCACACCGGAGAGAAATACACGTCGCTGCATCTACAGTCCCATCCAGTTTTTCAAAAACGGCTGGATTTCGATGAGTTTTTGCGCCACCCCGGCATAACTGACCGGCATCACTTTGATTTTTTCGATAGGTTTTAACTCTGGCGGCATCTCTACCCCGGAATGCAGGGGAATCTGGGCGCAGTCGGCAAAAGCCAGTTTCCGCTCCGTCTCACGGGTCAACAGGTAAT
Organism: uncultured Calditrichaceae bacterium; assembly: GCA_964471235.1. Taxonomy (GTDB): domain Bacteria; phylum Calditrichota; class Calditrichia; order RBG-13-44-9; family J075; genus CAYYGL01. The sequence goes on along the minus strand of CAYYGL010000056.1, from coordinate 20,797 downwards.
CGATCAGTTTCCGGGCTTCCACCGGGTGGGGCGCGCCCTTGATGAGCACCACCGCATTCGGCACAATAAAACAGCCAATGTCATTCTCTCCCTGGTCAGGATATACCATGCTCACCGGTTTCCCCTGCCGCATGCGATTGACGGCATCGTCGCTGTCCACCAGGCTGAAATCATACTGCCCGGCAGCAACAAAGTCGGCGCTTTCCCCATTGCTGGTGGATATTGCCACCTCATTTTCCTTCAGCGTTTTCAGGAATGCTTTTGCCCGCTCATCCCCCCAGGTGGTGAACAGGGCGGCTACCTGGCTGGTAGTGGTTCCGAAAAGTGGATTGGCAATCACCGCCCGGCCTTTCCAGCGCGGGTCGCGATATGCCAGGATGGAAGCCGGCCGGTTGCGCACCCGGTTGTTTACTATCAGCACCCTTGCCCGGGCGGAGAAACCGGTCCAGTAGCCATCGGGGTCTTTGAAGGTTGGCGGAATGGCTTTCGCATTGGGGGATGTGTATGCTTCGGAAATCCCCTTTTGTT
>CAYYGL010000056.1:0-20259 GCA_964471235.1 uncultured Calditrichaceae bacterium | reverse complement strand
CAGCACCTCCGCCCGAATTGGCTCATTTGCCCAGTAAACATCTGCCTGGGGATTGTCTTTCTCGGCAATCAGGCGGTTCATGGTGCCGGTGCTCTTCGCCTCCTCGGTATCATAAACCGCCCGCACCTTGATGCCGGTTTCCTTCTCAAAATCGTTCAAAATCGGCTCCGAAAACACCTGATCCTCGGAGACGTAAACAACGACCACCGGGGCATTCTCCGGGCGTTTGCCGCACTGCCAGAGGATAATGCCGGCAATCATCATCAAGAGTGTTATCAGGGGATAAACCGTTTTCAACATAGCAATTCCATTCTGGCTAAGGGTTTATATCAACTTTCCTCACTTCCGGGAGATTGAACATACAACCAAAATGCAGAGTGGCAATTTTGGAATGCGGAGATATGAACAAATCCGAAATCCGCATCCCGAAATCCACAATCGTTGCAGGTGCTACCTCAAGAAACCGGTTACTTGCCTTCCACTTTCATCAGCGGCTGCACCGAAAAATCATCAAAAGAAGTGGCGGCATCGGCTTTGGTCCACAGCCCCACCCCGCCGGGTTCCGGGAAGGTGTTATCCGAAACTTCCAGCAAAAGTTTGCCGTTCAGGTATCCGTGAATGTTGTTACCGTTCTGTTCGATTTTCAGTTCATGCCAGACATGCGCCGGTAATTTGATGCGGGCGCTGGCAAGCATCCGGCGAGCGCCATCCTTCACGTAATAAATCCGAAAATTATTTTCCAGGGGGTTGTAGCGGGAGATGTAATAGTTGTCATGATCTTTTGCCCGCCAGATTACCCCGCCGCCCTGGTCTTCCATTCCGGTATTGGCTTTGAAGTGAACAGTGATTACACCATCCTGAAACTGAATTCCATTGGTCCAACACAGATTAAATGTGCCGCCGAAATGATGATTGGGGCTGGTCAATGCCAGCACATGGCTGCCGGAGGGAGCGGTGGTGTCTGTCTCCACCTGCCAGGTTGCCAGGGGACCCCGCTGGTTAGTGGCTTCCACCTTCCATCCTGCCGGAATTTGACCTGCTTCCACATCTTCGAACGACAAGCGGATTCCGGTGTCCGCCGAAGATTGTTTTTGCTGTGCCAGAACAAAGGTGCTGAGAAAAAGAGCAATGATCATTAATCCGACTGTTGCGGTTTTCATAACGCCTCCTTTTAAATTGATTCGTTTACTTCTATGGCATCGAATGGGCATTCATCCACGCAGGTGAGGCACCCGGTGCACTCACCCGCTTTGGGAGCAGGATAGGCCATCTCCAGGGTCAGGGCAATGGCGTCTTCCGGGCACACATCACAACAAATGCTGCATCCGGTGCAATTGTCCTTTTGTAAAATCCATTCCCAGCCCATCATGTGCCCTTTCCATTTTGTTTTAAATAACCCAGGGCGGAAATGAAGCCCCAGGTGAACACGGCGAATAAAATCGGAAAACAAACATAAAAGGTCACCTGGGCAACCTCCAACCCGTGGGGAGTGGCATTGGAACGCAGGTGAGTTTTTACAAAAGTCCAGAAAGCACCGGGATGAGATGCCAGGTACTCCCCGCTTGGCGCTTCCATAATTAACGAAAAACCCACAATGTTTACCAGGTTCGCGGCAACCATTAACCACAGGGAGAGGCGGAACCGGGGATCGCTGATGAGGTGCCCGCCATAAAACAGCCGAACCACCAGGGCGGCTGCAAATAAGATGGTAGCAATGGGAATAAACGGCACTGCTACCTTGATATCCGCCATGATGTCGGGATTCAAAATCATAAATCCAACCAAAACCACGATGGCTAATAATACATCCACCATCAGGATGGTAAAAACATTCCAGATTTCAATGGACACCCGCAGGGTTAAATATTTTTTCAGGGATTGATAATAAGGCTGGATAAGGGCAAGCCCCATTGTCAGGATGCCTAACATGATGGAAACATTGAGCAGCGTTTGCAGGGTCCATATTTCCAACCCTTTTGAAATGTCATGCATGATTTGTAACCCCTCTGTTTGTGATTGAGACGAAACGGTTTAATGATCGCCAAACCTGATGAATTCATCCCAACGAGATCCCGTCTCCACCGGAGCCGCAGTTGCCAATGACAACGTCACTCCCGAGGGGAGCACGTTGTGAGACGTTGTAGGTGGCGGGATAAACCGCAGGGCCGCGGCGGTCGCCGCGTTGTTATGACGAACGTCCGTTCAACATTAAAAAAATAGAACGCGGAGGGACCGGGATGACCCGGATATTCGCGGAGTTTTTTAATATGATCGCCCATCATCCGTGTAAATCCGCATTATCGGTTTCATCAGTGTTCTATTTTCAAGTGACCTCGAACTCACGTTAACACATTATTTTTTATCATTCCGAAGGATAATTTTAAATGAGCTCCCTTCTCCCTCCCGACTTTCCACGGTGATGGTGCCGCCCTGCATTTGAATCGCCCAGCGGGCAATTGCCAACCCCAGACCGGCGCCCCCCATTTCCCGGGAACGACCTTTATCCACCCGGTAAAATCGCTCGAAAATTTTTTCCTGATGCGCCGGCGGTATCCCGGGTCCCTGATCCGTTACCCGAATGATTGCCGAGTTCCTGCCATCGGATTGGAAATGCACCAGAATCCGGGTAGCTTCCGGCGAATATTTGATGGCATTGTCTAACAAATTCAATAATGCCTGCTTTAGCAACGCCCGGTCTGCGTTTATTGTAAGGGTTTTCTCACCCTCAATGTCAATTTCCTGATTTTTCTCCTCTGCCAGGGGATGGATTAAATCGACGGTTTGTTGAACAAAAGCGGAAATTTCAATGGATTCAAGGTTCAGTTGAAAGGTGCGGGCATCGGCGCGGGAGAGGAACAGCAGGTTGTCCACCAGGTGTGTTAAGCGCAGGTTTTCTTCCAGCATACTCCCGATGATTTCCCGGTACTGCTCAGCCGTTTTTCGGTCCTGCAATCCCACCTCGCCGATGCTGCGAATTGCCGTCAGGGGCGTGCGTAGTTCATGGGCGGCATCGGAGGTAAACTGCTTTAAACGAATGAAAGATTTTTGCAGCCGTTCCAGCAATTCGTTAAAGGCATTGGCTAAATTGCCCAATTCATCGTCCGGGTTCAGCACCGGCAGTCGTTCCTGAAGATTTTCCTCCCCGATTTTGCGGGCTTTTTCCGCCATCCGGTCGACCGGCGCCAGAAACCGCTTCGCCAGAAAATATCCTCCCATGCCCGCAACGACAACCGCAATCGGCAGGGCAATGAGCATCAACCGGAAGAAGTCATTCAACTCCCGCCAGAGCCGTTCTTCGCTCTGCACCAACCGGACATACAACCACCTGCCCTCGATATTGATTTTCCCGCTCATCATCCGCACCCGGGCACGGTTGGGCAGTTGCAGGGAGTGGAAGGTAAATCCTTCCGACAACTTTTCTTTTGGAGAAAAGGGGGGCAGGCTTTTCCCGGTAAAGGGGCGATTCCGGTAGAGTAATTTCCCCTCCGGGGACCAGATTTCAAACCAGCGTTCATGGAAATAGGGATCGTTCTCTGCTTCAATTTTCAGCGTTCCATCCGGGCGAATGGTGATGTATTCTTCCACAATTTCATAATCCTCCTCCAGTTGATGGTCGAGGTTACGCCGTAAGCTCAGGAATATCAAGGTGATGGAAATTCCGGCGTATATCAGGAGGATTGCAAACAACACCAGCACATACCAGAACGTTAACCGCGCCCGCACATTTTTCAACCGCCATCGCATCAGGGAGCTTCCTCCGATAAGATGAATCCCACTCCCCGCACGGTGTGGAGGAGCTTTTGCGGAAAGGGATCGTCGATTTTGCGCCGCAAACGGGCGATATGCACATCGATCAAATTATCGATAGGGGTGGCGCGCTCGGTCTCCTGCCAGACGTCCTGCGCCAGCATCTCCCGGGAAACTATCTGTCCCCGGTGGCGCAGCAGATATTCCAGCAGGTCAAATTCCCTGCCGGTCAGGGCAATCGTCTGATCAGCTCGCACCACTTTCCGGGTAACCAGGTCCATTTCCAGGTCGGCAATTTGAAAGCGCAGCGCCTGCTCCCTCCTGCCCCGCCGTAGCAGCGCCCGAATCCGCGCCAGAAGCTCCGGAAAGGCAAACGGCTTGGTCAGGTAATCGTCGGCGCCGCTGTCCAGACCCACTACCCGGTCTTCCACGGCATCTCGGGCAGTCAAAATCAACACCGGAAGGGTCATGCCCTTCTGGCGGATGGTCTTCAAAATTTCCAGCCCGTCCCGCCCGGGGAGCATCAAATCCAACAGCAGCAGGTCATACTCCCGGGTATTTAACAGGAAAAAACCCTCTTCACCGGTATGCGCCAGGTCGATCCGGTACCCCTCGCGGCTCAATCCTTCTGCCACCGCCCGGGCAACTTTTTGTTCATCTTCAATGAACAGAATCTGCATCATGCATCCCCTTGCGTTCGCCGTAATGAAAGCAATTCGAAGCACAAATTCAACTGAAGATTTTCTGAAATTTTGGTAAGGAAGAAGGAAGGTTCGCACTGCACCGGGGACAACCCCCAGCCGGTTACCCGGTTTGAGGCTGCCCGTTAACAGTAGTTTATTACCAACAGGGTCATGGGAGTTCGAGGGGAAAAAACTACAGCGGCGTTGCCTCTTCTTCAAAATCCCCGGGAAGCCGATAGGAAGCATCTATTAGCCCGGGATAATGTTTTTGGAAGGCAATGAAAATTTCCGGCAGCGGCAAATCGTCGTAATGCCCGTGATCATACACATATTCCATGTGCAGGTTCCCATTCCGGTCATACTCATGGAAAAGAGAGTCGTTCCAGCCGTCAAATTCCAGCGGTTGAACTTGAAATTTTTCACACAGGGATTGATTGAATGCCGGGGTAGCTTTCACCCAGCGTTCCTTCAAAAACATCTCCACATAGCCGTGATAGACAAATAAATCGGTGCCCATCGCTTTTCGGAGTTTCTCGGTGGTCAGGTGATTTTTCACATCGGCGAAACCGAGACGTGCCGGAATGCCGACCGCCCGGCATACGGCTGCCAGCAAAACCGCCTTGGGAATGCAAAATCCTCGCCGGGCAGAGAGGGTAAAACTGGCTTTGTAATGCGCCGGGGTCAAACTGACCGCGTAGGGATCGTAGTAAATATCATCCCGCACTCCATAAAAGAGGGCAATCGCTTTCTCCACGGCGTTGGATTTTCCACGGATAAGCGTTTCCGCATATTCGATAATTGCCGGATGATCGCTGTCAATGTAATATGTGGGAGATAGATATTGCGCAAACTCTTTTTTGCCTGATTCCATATTGCTCCTGCTTGTTTCATGTTCACTCACCTGTCGTAGCTTTGCCCACAGGGATGCCGGTCATACGCCGCGATGCACTTCCCACCAGCCCACTCCCAGCCAGACCATAATTCCCACCAGTCCGGTAAATCCGCCCAACAAGGGATTTACCCCGGGAAACAAAATTCGCCAGACACCATACACCTGCCCGTTGACAGCGCCGTGCATCCAACCGGCTAAAATGGAACTCCGATGGCGCAGACTTAACTCGTTAATATAAATACCCAGCGCGGTCGTCATTCCGGTCATCATGAGAATCCCAAGAATGGGATGATCGGGATAATTGAACCCTACTGCTAACAGCGGGGCATGCCATAACCCCCAGACAACACCCACCATCAAATACGCCTTGAACTTTCCCAACGGCATCAGTTTGGGAAGCAGATAACCGCGCCACCCCAGCTCCTCTCCAAAGCCGAAGATACCGTTGAAAACCGGACCGATAATCAAACTGGAGAAAAAAAGCAAAGGCAGTAGCAGAGCGGGAGGAGGCAATGCAGACATATCTGCGCCGGAAGTTGCCAGCAAACTGCGAAACTGTTCCAACCGCCACTCCGGCTTTGCCAAACCGAGCCCCCAGGTAAGGGAATAAATAACGATAAAACAGGCCGGAATGACCACTGCGGTGGAGAGGTAGGGCTTAATCTGCCCGATGCGCAAATGAGTGGCTCCAAACCCCTCACGGGTAATCCACCTCACAGTGATCATCGTAGCGACAGCCGGCACCCACATCACCCCAACAATCACAAACTGCCCGTACAGCGGGGGAATTCCCCTCACCCGGAATCCGGAGAGAATCAATCCACCTTCAATGAGGTATGTTACTCCGAAAGTGATGAGTAAAAATGATGTGATACCTTTCCGGTCAAGCATTGTATCCATTCCTCCGGGCTGGTACAAGGGAAAAACCGAAAGACGCCCTTACGAAAATCGATTAGCCAATATTTTGAAACACCATAAAGTTAACTTTCCGGCGGCGGCTTAACAATGGAAAGTTAAAACGGATGGAGTTATGACCCCGGGATTCCGAAATGCAGAACCCCGGGCTGAATCATGGAACCGTTTCGCGGTTTGCGGCTACCAGAGGGAACAAGCGGGTAAGCAAACCATACATCAGTGTTCCCCACCCTGGAAAAGTCACCGAAGGTACGATGTATGCCAGCCCGGTGCAAAGTGCCGGGGAAAAGCCAGGGGCAGTCGACGGAACAATCCAAAGCCAAAGGTTAAATCAAAACCTTATCGCGAAGCTAATGTCTTGACCCACCGTAAAATTTTACGCTTTTGAAAGGAAACGCCAAAAACTACTTTATTTTTGCATTATAATTCCTTAAAATTGATTTGGTTATTGGAACCTTATGGGGAACCGTTGGTATCAGGATAAACTGAGAATATCCCGGAGGAAACGATGAAAAGAATGCTGTTAATCGGTTTGCTGCTGTTGACGCCGGCAATTTTATCTGCGCAATTTAAAGCGCAGGAAAAAACCACTGATATCGGGAAAGCAATTGCCGCCCCGGCGACCAACTTGTTCCTGGGCATTTTCAACCCGGATAAATTTCACATGAGTCACAGCTTCTCCATGTCCTATTTTACCTTGGGCGGGCATGGTGTGATGCTGAACAGTTATGTAAATACCATCGATTACCAGTTTAATCCAGCGCTTTCCATGCGGTTGAACCTGGGATTAATGAATTCTCCGTATAACTCGCTGCCCAACAGCCCGGCGCTGAACCGCACCCAATTTTTCGGCAGCGGGGAACTGGAATATCGTGCCAGAGATAATATGAGCATTAAAGTCGGGGTGAATGTTTCACCTAATTACAATCCCTATTTGTGGTACCTGCCACGGTAACGGTGTCATCATAAACATTTTGTTGACAGGAGAATGGCTCATTTGACACAACGGACACGACGGAACTTATCCGATCCCCGCATACGTAAAATCGTAAATAGCCAAACCAGCAAAACGAAATCCCGAAATATCCCGAAAAAACGAAAAGGAAGCGAGAGTGCTCCCGTCTCCAAATTTTTCTTTTATTTTATTCTGTTTTTGATGCTGGCAAGCAGCGCCGTCCTTCTCTATTCCCGGAAAGCGGAGATACAACAGTTCCTGCACGAGAAACTTTTTAACGCTTCTTCAACGGGAGATGTCGTACCACCCCATGTTCCCGAAACCGGTGTTGTACCCGAACAGGCGGTAGAGAAGGGAACAGCCCAATCGCCGGAAGAAAAGACGCCGGAACCGAAACCGCAGCAAAACGCACTTCAACCTCCCATTTCTAAACCCTTGCAGGTGGAAGTCTTAAACGGGTGTGGAGTGCCCAAACTGGCAGATAAAGTGACCCGTTATTTAAGGCGCAGAAGAGTTGATGTGGTGCAAACCGGTAATTACAAAAATTTCAATGTAACAAAATCCCGCATTATCGATCGACGGGGGAATCCGGAAAATGTGCGAAAAATTGCCAACATTCTGGGCATCCCTGTCAATCGCATTGGCTTGAAAAAAGATGAGAATTTACAACTGGATGCGACAATTATCTTAGGAGCAGATTACAATCTGTTAAAACCATTCAATTAATTAAAAAATGCTTATGAATTCACAAGAATTATCCGATAAAATTGCACAGCTGGCACTGGAAAAAAAAGGAAAAGATATTCAGGTGTTAGACCTGCGCGGGCTAACCGACGTGACCGATTTCTTTATTATTATTACCGGAGAATCGGATATTCACGTAAAGACCCTTGCCAATTATATCGAAAAGGAATTACGGGAAGAGAAAATTCGGGCATGGCACAAAGAGGGTTATACCCAATTGCAATGGGTTTTGCTGGATTATATCGAAGTTGTGGTCCATATTTTCCGACCGGAGGTACGGGAATATTACAGCCTGGAACGGTTATGGGCAGATGCGAAACTGACACGAGTGGAAGACGATGCTGAAAATCGAATCATACCTCAAACAACAAATTGACAGAGTTCTCCAGAAACAACAGTTACCGAGGGTAGGTTACCAGTTTGATCGTCCCCGGGTAGAAGCGCACGGCGACATCAGCATCAACGTCGCCATGCTGCTGGCAAAGCCGCTGAAACAAAATCCCCGTCAAATTGCCAATCAAATTGTAAAATCGCTCAAATTGGACCGGGCAGTCATTGCCAAAACGGAAATTGCCGGGCCGGGCTTTATTAATTTTTTCATTGCTCCCCAGGCACTGCAAGCTACCGTTAAAAGCATTTTAGAAGAGGGAGAACATTACGGCAAGCTCACCCAATCCCCTTCCCCGCGGGCACTGGTAGAATTTGTGAGCGCCAATCCCACGGGACCGCTCACTGTGGGGCATGGCCGCCAGGCAGTGCTGGGCGATACCATTTCCAACATCCTGGAATGGCAGGGTTACAACGTTACCCGGGAATATTATTTTAACAACGCCGGCAGGCAAATGCGGGTGCTGGCGGATTCGGTGCGATTGCGTTACCTGGAATTGCTGGGCGAAACCATTAAATTCCCGGAGGATTATTACCAGGGAGAATACATTAAAGATATTGCCCGGAAAATTCAACAGGAGTACGGGGATTCCCTGAAAAACACGGATGACCTGAGTGTGTTTAAAGATCGGGCAGAAAGCGAAATCTTTGCCGACATCAAGCAAACCCTGGCATCTTTGCACATCTATTTCGATTCATTCGTCAATGAATTGGATCTGTATGAAAAAGGGGAGGTGGATTACGTTATTGAAACTCTGAAATCCAGGAACTTGGCTTATGAAAAAGACGGCGCCCTGTGGTTTAAAACCACTGAATTCGGGATGGATAAAGACCGGGTCATTGTGAAGCGCACCGGGGAGCCTACTTATCGGCTGCCGGATATTGCCTATCACAAATACAAATTTGACCGCGGTTTCGATGTGATGATCGACCTATTCGGCGCCGATCATATTGCCACCTACCCGGATGTGCTGGCGGGGTTAAAAGCGCTGGGGTACGACCCGGAACGGGTGAAAGTGTTGATTCACCAATTCGTTACCCTGTATGAAGGGAAGGAAAAGGTGAAGATGTCCACCCGGAAAGCAAATTTTGTAACGCTGGATGAACTAATCGAAGAAGTGGGTGCGGATGTCACCCGCTGGTTTTTTTTGATGCGCAGCATGCAAAGCCATTTGAATTTTGATCTGCAATTAGCCAAGACGCAATCGGATGAAAACCCGGTGTATTACAACCAGTATGCCCATGCCCGCATTTGCAGCATCCTCCGCCATGCGGAAGAACAGGGAATTCGTTTTGAAATGCCGGAGCACTTTGGTTTGCTTAAAGAGAAAAGTGAACTGGACCTGGTGAAAAAATTAATGGAATTTCCGGGTGTGTTATCCAAATGCGCCACTGAACTGGAGCCTCATCCGCTGCCGCTTTACCTCTCGGAAGTTTCCACGGCTTTTCACAAATTCTATACCGAATGCCGGGTGCTGTCCGATGATCGGGCCTTAACCCGGGCACGGTTGGGATTGTGCATGGCAACCAAAACGGTATTGGCGAACGGCTTCCGAATTGTGGGCGTCTCCGCCCCGGAAAGAATGTAACCAAGCATTAGGTACATCTTACGTTTCACGTTTTACGTTTCACTTTATACAAATCAAACTCCAATTAAAACATACAGGAAACATCATGTCAATTTTAGTGGTGGGTTCGATTGCCATTGACACGGTTGAAACGCCTTCCGGGAGCGTGCAGGATTCCATGGGAGGGTCGGCGTTGTATTTCAGTGCGGCTGCCAGTTTTTTCTCCCCGGTCAACCTGGTGGGAATTGTGGGAAATGATTTTGACTTTTCCCGGATTGAATTTCTGAAAACACGCGGGGTGGATCTGGAGGGTCTGGCAGTGGAAGAGGGACAAACCTTTCGCTGGGGCGGCAGGTATCACCGCAATATGAACAACCGCGATACCCTGTTCACTTACCTGAACGTGTTTAAGAATTTTCAACCGGTTATCCCGGAGCATTACCGGGATGCAAAACTAATCTTCCTGGCAAACATCGATCCCGACCTTCAACTGGATGTATTGGACCAGGTCGAGCAGCCGGAATTAACCGTGCTGGACACCATGAATTTCTGGATCAGCGGGAAACGGGATTCGCTGGAAAGGTTAATCCGGAAAGTGCATGTGTTAATTCTGAACGATGAGGAGTTATTCGAACTGACCAACATTCCCAACATCTTTGAGAGCGCCCAGCACCTGCTGCAAAAAGGTCCCCGGGCGCTGGTGATAAAAAAGGGGGAACATGGCGCGGTGTTGGTGACGGCTGACCAATATTTTCTGGCGCCGGCGTATCCCCTGCCAAAGGTGGTTGACCCCACCGGCGCCGGTGACAGTTTTGCCGGGGGATTTTTGGGATACCTGGCAACCTGCCCCGAAATTACGGACCACCAGTTTCGAAAAGCAATCATCTACGGCACAGTGACCGCTTCCTTTACCGTGGAGGATTTTAGTTTCAACCGCCTGCGGGATATTACCCGGGATGCAATCGACCGCCGGGTGGAAGAGCTCCGGGAAATGGTGCGGTTTTGATCAGGATTTTTCCATTGAAGACGAAATTTTACCGGAAGTAATCTAACGAATAGTGAGTAACGAGAAAAAAAATTCGGATTTCGGAACGTGAGTTGCGGATTTAAGCATCATTTTTCAAATCCCCAATCCGAAATTGGATTCTTCCTCCAGTGATGAACGAAACAGGTTGCCGAGATTCTCCCGGCACCTTCGGTTCCTGTTGATTTCGCTTTCCCAATTGTTTTCCTCCCATTCTACCGCTAAATTGGCGCCCGATGGAGACGCAATCTCTGAAAACCCTGCAATTGGTCTCGGTGCGTTGGTGGAATGCCAGCGCTTACTATGCGGTCAGCTTAACCGAGGCGCTGAATAAAGCCGGGGTGTTCAGTATAGCCGGGGGACGCCGGTCCAGCCCGCCCATCCAAAAAGCCCGGGAATTCCACCTGCCGGCCTATACAGCAATTAACCTGGAAACGTTTAATCCATTCACCACCCTCCTGAATGTCTTCAGATTAACACGTTATATCCGACAGCACCGGATATCCCTGATTAACGGGCATCGCCCGGAGGATGGGCTTTATGCCGCCCTGGTACGCCGCCGCTTTCCCACCCCGCTGCCGGTGGTGCGAACGGTCAGTGATGTGCGCCCGCCCAAAGACCATCCGTTGAACAAATGGCTGCATCAGCAGGGCATGGATTTCTTGATTTTTAGCTGCCACGCCAGTTATGAACGATACCAGTCGGTCTGGCCTATCTTTGAGAAGAAAAGCGCCGTCATCTATAGTGCGATTGACACAGATGTCTTTCAGCCCCGATCCCGCAATTCCAAATTCCGCCAGACCCTCGGCATTGGCGAAGATGAAGTGCTGATCGGCATCATTGCCCGTCTCTCCCCGGTGAAGGACCATCATACCTTTTTAAGAGCAGCGGCACGGGTGCAGCAAGATGCGCCCGAAACCCGGTTTCTGATCAGCGGGGAGAATGCCCAGCTTACCCGGAAAGATTTGGAGCGGTTTGCCACTGAGTTAGGCATATCGGAACGGGTGATTTTCCTTCCCCGGGATGATTCGATTTCCGTTCGGGATTTGATCGCAGCGCTCGACATCGGGGTGGTGGCATCCAACGGCTCGGAAGTGATCTGCCGGGTAGCGGTTGAATATATGGCAATGGGAAAACCTCAGGTGGTGACAAACATTAATGTTCTCCCGGAAATTGTGGATGACGGTGAGAACGGGTTTGTGGTGCCTGCCCGTGATCCGGAAGCGATGGCAAAATCCCTGCTCCGGTTGATTCAAAACCCGGGATTACGCCTCCAAATGGGTAAAACCGCCCGCCGCTACGCGATGGAAAAATTCAGCTACCCGGTGTTTGCGGAAAAAACGTTGAGGGTATATCAGCGGCTGGTAAAGAATCCCTTGTAATCTCAGCTTCCCTGTTAAGGGTTGAGCGGGTACAAGACATTAGTTTCGCGGGTTTGAGTTTCTGTAATCCTCTCTATACCGCTATTTTGCCGAATTATTGCCACACCTTGTTTTTAACAAGATGTGGGCATAAATCAGCTCCGTTAGGAGCGGTATATTGGTAGAAAGGTTCCCATCTCCAATGCTTACAAGCTCCGTAGGATCGGCATATTCCCCAGGCATTCAGGTATTTATATGTCGCTCCTACCGGAGCTAAATAAAGTGATGAGCGAGTCATTATTACCCATATATCGCCCCGACGGGGCTAAAAAATCACGAAACTAATGACAAGAGTAAAATGGGTTGATGGGAGAGACACTCGTTACTTGTTACTTGTTACTTGTTACTCATCATTTACAATTATCCATTCACAATTTTCTCTTTTCATTCACCATTTTCCATCCCCCCCTAAAAAAGGAAAGCTCCTGATTCCCGGAATGCAAATCCGTTCATCAGGAGCTAAACCACAGAGGTGACTCGCCAGGCAGATGTTGGGGGATTAACTCCTGCCAGGCTAATCCCGCACTCATTTGTCTTTTACAGCGCCCGTGGAGTGAATAAGCGAATAAAGACAAATGAGTGCGGGAAGCGCCACTCCCTGCCGCGAACTGACCGACGGGTGGGGGGAACACCCTGATTATTTGGTCAGTCGCTGAGTGCCCCCGCAGGGACTCGAACCCCGAACCAACTGATTAAGAGTCAGCTGCTCTACCAGTTGAGCTACGGAGGCATCTGCGTAACAAAGAACTCAAATACCGGGCAAAATTTATATTTTTTTATCCGGCTGAGCAACGGTTTTTTGATTTTCTATGCATCCGTGAAAATGCGGATATCACCCGTCCCGTTCGGTACACTCCCTTTATCCTACCCGGTTCACTCAGATAGTAGTTATTTAGGACGCAGAAAAGACAGAGTTCCGGTAGGAATCTGTTTTTGTCATCAAACTGTTTTCTTTACCGCAATGATCGCAACGGATATGGAACGGCAGCCGCAACGTGAAAGAGATAAACATCTGTTCGTTGCGAACGTTGTGTTCGTTGCGGTAGAACAACCTGAGTCGTTACAAAACTTCTTCGGCTCCTTCCGCCCCAAATTTTTTATTGTTTTTTTTCTCAATTTGGCTATATTCAACACTTACAATGATATGCCTAAATTCGAAATGACAGGCTTTCCCCTTCGTTAGTTCGTCAGAAACCGTTACCAATCACAGCCAGCAAAGGAGCGCAATCAATGGGACAATTCTGGGAAACACTGAAATACTGGATTCCGATTATCGCCGACAAGTATATGTGGGGGTGGGGACCCCAGTTTCTGGGTGGCATTCCCCTGATGGTAATTCTTCTCTTAGGCACCGGCATCATCTTAACCCTGGTGACCGGATTTATCCAGATTCGTCGTTTTAAAAATGCCACCAAACTGGTGTTATCCGGAGCGTTCAAAAAGGATGAAAGCGAGCAAGTAGAAGGCGACATTACCCCGTTTCAGGCGCTGATGACCGCTCTATCCGCTACCGTCGGGAACGGGAACATTGCCGGGGTTGCCAGTGCCATTGCCCTGGGCGGACCGGGTGCGGCTTTCTGGATGTGGGTTACGGCGGTCTTTGGTATGGCGACTAAATATGCCGAAGCAGTGCTGGGAGTAAAATACCGGAAAATTGCCGAAGACGGCTCCATGGCGGGCGGTCCCATGTATTACTGTGAATACGGCATCGGGGGAAAATTCGGCAGAATTATGGGCATTATTTTCGCTGTCAGCGGCACCATTGCCTGTTTGATTGGCACCGGGAATATGTTCCAGACCAACTCCATGGCAGTAGCACTCCAAAATCAGTTTAGCATACCGCAATGGATTACCGGATTGGTGGTTACGGTTTTAGTTGGATTGGTAATTATTGGCGGTATTAAACGCATCGGTCAGGTAGCGGAACGGCTGGTGCCGTTTATGATAGCGCTTTATTTTGTCGGTGCGTTGTTGGTTATTTTCTGGCATATCACCGCCGTCCCACAGGCTTTGATATTAATTTTCGAAACCGCCTTTTCACCCCGGGCAGCCTTTGGCGGTGCCGTGGGCATCGGTGTGCAGCAAGCCATTCGTTATGGAGTTGCCCGGGGAATTCTCAGCAATGAATCCGGCCTGGGCAGCGCACCCATTGCTCATGGCGCAGCCAAAACCAAAGACCCGGTGCGCCAGGGGCAAATCGCCATGATGGGAACGTTCATCGACACCATCGTGGTTTGTTCTTTGACGGCCATTGCTATCACGGTGACCGGCGCCTACCGGCAGGGTCCCCTGTTTGTTCCCCAGGATGTTGCTCTGAACAGCATAGATATGACTACTTACGCCTTTGATTCCGTGCTTCCGGGCGGGGGAATCATTGTGGCAATCGGCTCCATTCTTTTTGGCTTTTCAACTTTATTGGGCTGGTCTTATTACGGAGAAATATGCCTGGAGTATTTAGCCGGTATCAAGGTGAGAACCCTTTACCGGATGATGTTCATCATGTTCATGTTCCTTGGCTCACTTCCGTCACAACAGGGTATTCAAGTCGTATTAAAAATCGGCGATATTGGAAATGCAATGATGGCGTTTCCCAACCTGGTGGCGCTGCTGTTTTTAGCCGGATCGGTCGGTCGGATCACCCACGAATTTCTTGCCAGGGCAAAGGCCGGCGGATAACCCCCCCGGGTCATCCTAAATGTTCAGGGGAGGATGCAAGACACGAACTTCAACGAAGAGATGCGATAATGGCGGAACGCAAACCTTTACTGGTTTTTGCCCATCGAGGTGAAGCAAAAGCATTTTTCCGGAATCAATCATTCCGGCAGATACCGTTTGCATTCCCCGGTCTTTATGAATCTTCTCGGGAATTGTTACTGATCAGCGGGGAAGGCGTAAATATGGCATTAGCGAAAACCGCCGCTATCTGCGGGGCGTTTCCGGAGGGGGTCAACACCTTAATCAACTTTGGAATTGCCGGAAGTTTAAATGCGGTGCTGGAAATCGGTAAAATTTACAGCGTCCGGATTGCTTTTCTGGAAGCAGAGCAGTCGGTAGCAAATGACATCTTTTATTCAGCCGATCCCACGGCTCGTTACGATTGCATCTCCGCTCAACAACGGGTAATGAACAAATTTTATGCTGCCAGATTAGCCCCATTAGCCCACATGGTTGACCGGGAAGCCTGGGCGGTGGGTTATGTAAGCCGACTGTTCAACATTCCCTTCTCCGCATTCAAACTGATTTCCGATGTTCCGGCAGAAGAAGTTTCTCTGGAAAAAATTAACCACAATATCGACGAATACAGCGAACGCTTGTACCAATTTTACCGGCAACACCTTTGCGAGACGGAAACCGTTTCATCCAAATAGAAAGAGATTATCTCCATCATGGAAAAAAATGATAATCTTTTACATACACCGGCACCATCTTCCATTTCCTCCAATTCCCATACCACTCTGGCAGGATTTGATACCTCCACGCCATCCCGCCTGGTGGTTAAATTTGCCATTTTGCTGAGTCTCCTGATGTTCATTGCTATTGTCTCTGCCGGCTTGTTAAATTACAACAAGAATGTGAATTTAATCCTCAAGAATCTCCAGAATCAACTCCAGTTAGCCGCCAACACCCTTGCAATTTCCATCGATGGCGACCAGTACAAAAAGTTGATCGGCAAGCCGTCCATTGGAACCCCCGAATATCAGGCAGTACTGCATAGCTTGCAACAATTCATGGTCAATAAATACCTGGGATTTGATGAAGATGGTATTTACACCTTTCGGCGGATTAGCGAAGATTCGCTGGAATTCACGGTGATGCTTCACAGCCAGTATGTCGGGAATCACTACAAAATCCGTCCGGAAATGCTGCCCACCCTGGAGGAAGGCATCCCAAGCTATACCGGGATTTATGAAGACGAACAGGGCACCTGGGTTTCGGCTTATGCACCCATCACCGACAGCCGGAACCAAATTGTGGGCATTGTGGAAGTGGATTTTAAAAACAATGTTTATTTGATGGCAGTAAAGGATGAGATTTACTCGATAATGATTTTTTCAATTATCGGGATTGGCATCGGAATCATCATTGCCATCATGCTCAGCCGGGTTATCAGCAGTCCCATTGAAAAAGTAGCCCGGGCGGCGCTGCAATTTTCCCAGGGGAATTTAGATGTTCAGGTGCCGGAAACCACCCGCGATGAAATCGGTTTGTTAGCCAGGGCATTTAATTATATGGTGAATGAAGTCCGGGAGAAAGAACACATCCGGAAAATGAACCAGGAGTTGCGGGAGGCGTACCAACGGGTGGAATCGCTGAACCGCTCCCTGCAGGAAGCCAATCGTCTGAAATCCGAATTTTTAAGCATCGCTGCCCACGATCTCAAGAATCCCTTGCAGGTCATCTCCGGTTATGCGGAGATGATAGAGGATACCCCGGGTATGCCGGATGCCGTGTACCGGAACAGTAAAAAAATAGGAGAGGCAACCGAACGGATGTTGAGAATTATCGGTCACCTGCTGGATTCCACCGCCATTGAAGCCGGTAAATTAAAATTAAAGAAAGTCCCAACCGATATTGCCGCCCTTACCCGGGAAGTGGTGAATGCCAACCTGCCCCTGGCGCGCCAGAAACGGCAGCGACTCACTTTAAAGGTTGATTCAGACTGCACGGTAAAAGCGGACCCGGACCGGATGTATGAAGTGATCAACAACCTGGTAAGCAACGCCATCAAATTTTCTCCGCCCGGCAAACCGATTCGGGTAGATGTAATGAATGTTGCCAAGAGCCGAAATTTCAAAGGCCGGGTCATTGTTCGGGTGCGCGACCGCGGTCCCGGATTAACAAAAGCGGATCTGGAAAAGTTGTTTGGCAAATTTGCCCGTCTCTCTGCCCAACCCACCGGGGGAGAATCTTCCACCGGTCTGGGGTTGTCAATCGTCAAACAAATTGTAGAACTCCACGGCGGCGACGTCTGGGCAGAAAGCAAAGGTAGGGGGAAAGGGAGCATTTTTTGTGTGGAGCTGTAATGCGGAAGATTTCTAATAAAGTAAGGGGTTCGTGCGGCATGTTCCGTCGTGATTATTCCCTATCCCTGCAGAACTCCCGAATGAACCACATCAATTAAGAAATCATCTGAATTCAGAACTTCTGGAAGAAATGCGAATATCTCGAATTTCTTGTAATCAAATTTTTTTTAATGTCAGTTCAACATAAGAAAAATAGCACCCAGATGGACCCGGATAACCCGGAGTTTCGCAGATTTTTTTAATATGATGCCTCATCATCCGCGAAAATCAGCGTTATCTTTTTCACCTGTGTTCTATTTCAAGCTACGTTGAACTCAAGCGGATTAAAATATGGGAGGGTAGATCCGGACCCGGTATCCCTTTCTCGTCCGGGGAGGAAAGGTAGACGACCGATCCCAATCCCTTCCCCATCTGCTTGCCCTCCTATAGTGGTTAATGCCCTGGCAAATCCGAGCCCCACCGACCGGCTGGCCGAACCACCGCACCCAAAAATGATAAAGGGGGCTCACCGAGTGGATACGAACAATCCTCAAAATAAGGAACAAAGAAAAAATGGCAGCAATTGTTGATGTAATTATGGTATTGCTAAAGAGCCATGTTTTACTTCTTTTGTTGTTACTTGCTTCATACACCATAGAAAAAATAACCGGTCTTCGCCTATTTATTGACCATTACACCTGGGTTAAAAGCCCGGAAAATGCCGAAGCGCTTACTGCAAGGGATTCATTCTTCTATATAGTTTTGAATTCTGGTGTTTTGCTTTATCATTATATAAAGGGTAAGATAGCATTTACATGGATAAGTTTTTTGATATGGCTAATTATTCTGAGTTTTTTGGTAAAAATTTTTTATAGAATTCACCGAAGATACCAGAAGGTGGACCCGAACAAGGCAGATGATGATTACACCTGATTCTTCCTGCAAAGGCTGTCGAACACCATCTCCGCCACGAACGAGGATAGGGATGTCAGAGACACTCATTTTATTTACGATGGGGATAAAATATCGGAAGATTTGATCCCGACAAGTTCACAGGGATGGGAACGCCTTTGTCGGGATGGCAACGTGGTGGAAATGCTGGAAAACAGCGTGGTGGGCAGGCGGGATGCTGCCGGGAATAAGTTCTATTATCTCAAAGATCACCCTTCGGCAGGCTCAGGGCAGGCCTGGGCAGCACCCGGGCGGTTGTGAATGCTCAGGCACGGTGGTGGAAGCGCACGACTATGCCGCAGGCATCCCTTCGGGACTACCCGTTTGGGCTGCTGATGCCGGGGAGAGATTACCAGAGTGGCAGCGAGACGAAGGAGAAGTTTACCGGGAAGGAGCGGGATACGGAGACCAAATGGGATTACTTTGGGGCGCGGTATTACTGGGTTGCTGGCGGCCGGTGGTGGAGTGTGGATGTGTTATTTGAAAAATATCCCGGTTGGTCGCCATATAATTACACCCTAGAAAATCCAATCAATGCCTTTGATCCTGATGGAAGGTCTACCATCTCTGTAGGTGGTTCAGCTTTTGTTCAAATACATGGTTTTGCAGGTCAAGCTGCTATTGGAGTGATAATTGATTTTAACGGAAATATAGGAATAGAACTTACTGTGAGTTATTTACCCGTAGAGCTTGGAAAGTTTTATGGGTGGGGAATTGGTTATGCAACAGGCTATTACTTTAAGTTTACTACTGCTGACAGGATATATACTACAGCAGGTTATGGAGGTACTGCTGGTCTGTTTGGAGGGGTAGGTCTTGGCGGAGCTTTAGAATTTAACGATTATTTAACAAACGCGACAAGTGCCAGTGGTGTTGAATACTATAAACGGGCTGCTTGGGGTATAACAGGTGGGTTTGGCGCCGTAGGAATAGGCATATATGGTTTTAAAGACTATACTGTTATTGCTGGTGCCTCATTGAAACAAGCTGGACTAATTGCTTATCACATGTCTATCGGATCATATTTCATCATAAACTCTGATGGTAAACTAATAATTATAACCAGGGATGGAAAAGTTATCGATAGCGGAATAACATTTCAGAAAGATTGGGTCGTGGTTTCAGATGAAGGAGAAGGGAAAAACAATAAAAACAATAAGAGTGGAAATTCAGATTCGAAAACTAAAAAAAATAAGAAGAATCGAACCCGACCCTCATTTATAGGAGATGATTGGTGGGAAAGATATGATCCATCCAAACATTAGTACAGAAAGTATAAATTGAAGTAAACTGTTCACGGGATGATATCATGGATCTATTTCTGGTCATATTCTTTTTTATTATTGGATTAGCTTTTTTTATTTTGATGAATATTAACTTTTCCAAAATCTTAAAATACAATGAATTTAAAAAGTATGCCTGGTTAACTGGATTTGGTTGGCTATGTGCTATTTATAAGAAGGAAGAAAAGATTCAAAACCTTGATCCCGAACTTCAAAAGATTTTAAAAGAAGGCAGAAAGATTGCCTTAGCTTTCTATTTATATGTTCTTTTCGTTTTTTTGGTTATGCTATTCCTCTCAACAAGAAACTGATAAAAAACGGTATTATATATTAAGCGATGCGAAAATTCAATTTAACGAATTGTGGAATGCGAGAATACGCAGTTAAGTTACGACGGCAACAGCAACGTGGTGGAAATGTTGGAGAACGGCGTTCCGGCTATTAGCGCCATAACATACGACCACCGGAACTTGCCAACAAGTTTGCTTAATAGAAACAATGACTTGGTAACCTACCGCTACAACGCCAGCGGCCAACGGATTTATGCCGAAGGCACTCCTAACGGAGCAAGCAGGTTGGCAGCCAGGCAGCGGAATATTACCTTATGGATGGTGACCAGACCGTAACGGTGTACCAAAACGGTGCGGTGAGGTATTGGAACATAATGGCAAACGGAGTGGTGGGCA
>CAYYGL010000055.1:0-25874 GCA_964471235.1 uncultured Calditrichaceae bacterium | reverse complement strand
CAGTCACTGACCACGAAACCATTAAAACCCAGTTCATTGCGCAATAATTCGGTCAGAAGGTGATAATTGCTATGCACCGGAATGCCGTTGATTTCCGAGGAATTCACCATAACAGAATGCACTCCGGCTTCCACTGCTTTTTTAAACGGCGGCAGAAAAATATCCCGCAGCATCCTCTCTGGAATCCATGCCGGTGTTCGGTCTTTCCCGCTTAAGGGAAAACTGTATCCCAGGTAATGCTTCATGCAGGCGGCAGCCTTGTCCGGCGCCCCGATTCGGTTCTCATCTCCCTCAATTCCTTTAATGTATGCCTCCCCCATTACGGAAACCAGGTACGGGTCTTCCCCGAAGGTTTCAAACAGCCTTGGCCAGAGCGGATTCCGCCCCACGCCTAACACCGGGTTAAAATTCCAGGGAATTCCGGAGGCACGAATTTCATACGCTGTAATTTGAGCAGATTTTTTAAGCAGTTCCGGATTTCGGGTAGCTGCCAGGGCAATGCTCTGGGGAAATAACGTGGCTTCCCGGGTATAATTTGCCCCATGAATCGCATCGATACCATAGAGCACCGGAATACCAAGGCGCGTCTTTTGGATGGCAACATCTTGAATTTGGGTAATGACATCATGCCAATGTTCAAGACTGAAAGCGACATCATAAACATTGAGGATAGACCCCACATGATATTGAACAATGGCTTCTTCCAATTTTGCAGGATCCAGCTTATGCTGCTGAGATACAGTACCCTGCTCCCCGGAGACCACCTGTAGCGTAATCTGGGTCATCTGCCCAATTTTCTCTTCCAGGGTCATTTGGGAAAGCAGCTCGGTTACTTTTTTTTCAATAACGTTATTTGACATTTGGCTAATCCCGATTGTCGTGACCAATAGAGATGAAAGAATTCCGTTTAATATGATTTGCATGGTGAATCCCCCAGGTGCTTACGGAAAGATTTGGCACTGCAATATGGGAAGTTGAAGGCAGTTCATTTTTAAAAGAAGAATATAAGGAAATCACATTTTAAATCCAATTTTTGCACCAGGCTATTTGGATAGCAATAGACTACTTTTTTAAGATGAGCTTAAAAATCGGGTGGCGTTCGAACGCCAATGGAAAATTTTTCCGGGGCAAATGGGTTCCATGAGAGAAGATAACATGGAATCCAATTCTATCGACATTTTGCGAAGGAGTTGAACAATCATAAGAGTTCGGTACTGAATAGACTTTTTGTAACCATTCAGGTTGCTATCCCGCAACGACCGCAGCGAACAGATGTTTATCTCTTTCCCGTTGCGGGCCGCCGTCGCGTAGCCGCTGCCATCATTGCGGTAAATAGACAGAAGTCCTTATTACAGGATAATAATCTGAAAATATTGGTAACTACTCAGCCAAAGTGCGCATATAGCGGTTATGAGAAGCATTTAAAGGAAAAAAAACGGAGGAATAAATCCCTGTAACTTCTCCCCAGCCCTCCCCTTACAAAAGCAGGGCTGTTTGCATCCTTTTGAACTCATCCCCTGGCATAGCCACCCTTTGGGGCAACCCCCTTCTCTTACAAAAAGAAGGGGCCGGGGGATGAGTTCCTTATTGCCCCTGTTTCTCTTTCTAACAGAATACAACAGCCCTGCTTACGAAAGGCAGCGTTTGGGTGGGGTTCGTCCCGGTCTGTGGAGTTATTTACCTGAATAATTACAAATATTGATTATAAGAGTCACATCAATGCGAGGATGAATCGAAATGTTCAACCCCTGCCGTGGGTGTGGTAAATTGGGTAATTTTCTGTCACGAGAAATCTTGAATCCCTATCCCCGAAAGGGTCACTTTATGACGGAATTCTCCTGCCAACACCGGTGGTGTTGAACATTTGTAGAATTGAATCTCAAACGTCCTCGGAACACCGAGGGTGTTCAACATTAGTGTTGAAAATGATCATAAAAACAAACAATTAAAGTGTAATAAAGCCTAATGTTGAATACAGATGCATCTTTATCCAGGAACGCTTTATTATCTACCTTCTGAATCGTTACGACTTTTTTAAAGTATAGCGAAAAAGATAATCTTTTTGTACCTTTTCAACAGGGGAGTCTAAAGGCGGTGTCGTTTGTTTATTCGGAACATCGCCTTTTTTCAAATTTTACCTTAAGAAAGGACAGCGATGAAAGGGCGTCTGGTTTCCCTGGATGCCTTTCGGGGCATCACCATTGCCGGGATGATTCTGGTAAACAACCCCGGCAGCTGGAGTTATATGTATCCCCCGCTCCGTCATGCCGAATGGCATGGATGGACTCCCACCGATCTCATCTTTCCCTTTTTTCTGTTTATTGTCGGGGTTTCGATGACCTTCTCCCTCGAAAAACAATTAGCTCATCATGACCGAAGATATGTCTATGGGAAAATCTTTCGTCGAACCCTCACCATTTTACTCCTGGGCTGGTTTCTGTCTTTATTTCCGTTTTTTCATTTTGCAAAGCTTCGCATTCCCGGTGTGCTGCCGCGAATTGCCGTGGTTTATTGTATCGCATCGATCGTTACATTGAACACCAGCATAAAAGGGCAGGCATGGTCAGGGGCTGCCTTGCTCCTGATTTATTGGGCACTGATGAAGTTGGTTCCCGTACCGGGACATGGCGCCGGAGACTTGAGTGTGGAAGGAAATTTAGCGGCGTTTATTGACAATAAGCTAATGCATGGTCATCTATGGAGAAAAACCTGGGACCCGGAAGGCTTGCTAAGTACCTTACCGGCGGTTGCCACCACCCTATCGGGTGTTTTAACCGGTCATTGGCTCCATTCTAAAAAAACAAAAGAAGAGATCGCCGGCTGGATGTTTGTTATTGGGTGGATGGCCATTCTTGTCGGGTTATTCTGGGGAATTGTGTTCCCCATCAACAAATCCCTGTGGACAAGCTCTTATGTAGTGTTCACCTCCGGCGCCGCTTTACAGTTCCTGGGCTTCTGTTATTGGCTGATTGAGGTGAAAGGAATTAAAAAATGGGCAAAACCTGCCATCATTTATGGGATGAATTCTATAGCCGTTTTCGTATTATCGACCTTAGCCGCCAAGATAATGATTTACACAAAAATAACCCTGTCAGATGGCCAAAAAATCTCCGTATGGGGGTGGGCTTATAAAAATCTGTTCCTCTCCTGGGCTGATCCAATCAATGCCTCGTTGGCATTTGCCGTCACCAATGTTCTCTTCTGGCTGGGGATAATGGCAATCCTCTACCAGAAGCGAATTTTTATCAAGATTTAAATCACAACGTATCCACCCATAACCTGAGATGATTCGCCCGGCTATGATTCCGAGATTGTCTGCTGTTCTTTCTGGTTTCTTATTCCTGTTTGCCTGCACTGGCACACCACAGAAGCTACCTGAATCAAAGGTGTTCACCGGTCTGGACCGGGCAAATGAATACCGGCAATTGTTTAAAGGAAAGCGTGTTGGTATTGTCACCAACCACACTGCCTACAATTCCCATCATCAATATATCACGGATGTTTTTCTGGGGATGGAAAATGTAACGATCCGAGCTTTGTTTGGTCCTGAGCATGGGATACGGGGAAGTGCAGAGGCGGGAGCCAGGGTGCAATCCGGGAGTGACCTGCTTCGCAACATCCCTATCTACAGTCTGTACGGCAGAACTCGCAAACCCACACCGGAAATGCTTCAGGATGTGGATATCCTGATTTTTGATATTCAGGATATCGGGGCACGCTTTTATACCTACGTATCCACGATGGCGTATGCAATGACCGCTGCGGCAGAGCAGGGAATCCCATTTGTGGTGTTGGACCGTCCCAATCCCATCAATGGTGTAATGGTGGAAGGAAATATTCTGGAGAGCGAATTTGCCTCTTTTGTCGGTCTATTTCCAATTCCGGTGCGCCATGGGATGACCGTGGGGGAACTGGCAAAAATGTTTAATGATGAAGGGTGGCTGCAAAACAGCGTAAAAGCAAATTTGATAATCATTCCCATGAAAAATTGGCGACGAGGAATGTGGTATGATGAAACCGGCCTGCCTTTTATCAAGCCGTCTCCCAATATTCCGGAACTGGCATCTGCTACTGTTTATCCCGGCACCTGCCTGCTGGAAGGCACCAACGTTTCCGAGGGGAGGGGGACATCGAAACCCTTCCAGATTTTTGGTGCGCCCTGGATTGATGGCACCAAATTGGCAGAACAACTCAATGCCTTACAGTTGGAGGGAGTTGTATTTCAAGATACCTCATTTACACCGCTTTCCATTTCCGGAGTTGCTTCCCATCCAAAATATGAAAACCGGATGTGTTTCGGTGTAAAGATCATAGTGACGGACCGCAACCGGTTTCAGCCCTACCATACCGGTATCCATATCGTCAATACCATTTACCGGATGTATCCGGACAGCCTGAAATGGCGCACCCAACATTTTGACCGATTATGCGGTACCGCTTCCGTCCGCAAAGCCATATTAAACGGCACCGATATGAAACATCTTTTTGCGGCATGGCAAAGGGAATTGAATGATTTTCTGAAAAAGAGACAGACCTATCTTCTCTACCGAAATTGACCGAACCACCCGGATGGCTGCCTCCTATACTTTTTGACCGCCATCATTTACCAAAAGTGTTACCCATGTGTCCGGTCAGTATCCTGTGAATAAGGTGGCGTATGGTTGCCTACAACCAATTCAGGCAGGCAGGATTTGTCAAAAAAAATCAGGTATTGCCTGAAATAAGATCGATTCCGTAAATTGAAATCGTTATAAACATTAGGTATCTTCATGCAACACTTAATAAAAGTTCGGAACCACGCACCAAAAACCCTTTTACACACAACGTCATGAAACCTATCGCCACTATTCTTCCACGACTTTTTGTGCATCAACTTGTTTTAATGCTGTTGTGTTTTTTTCTACCGTTGGAACTTTTTTCCCAATTCCAATCGAGGGACCGAAACAATTCAGTGAACGTGGATGCTACCGGTGACAAATGCGGTTATGATCCGGAGATGGAACAACAAATGACCGCACTTCTGGGTCTCAATTGGGGATACGGGTATGATAGTCTCCTGGTTGATCTGGGACGCTGGAGCCAAAGTCCGTATGTAACCATAGATTCCATTGGCGCCAGTGTGCAAAACAGGGCAATATGGCAGTTGACGATTACCTCTGACGATCCCATCACCAATACCCCCCGGCGAACCGTATTTGTCCATGCCCGAACCCACCCCATTGAAGTACAAGCCTGGTGGGTAACCAATGCCATGATCAATTTTCTCCTTTCGGAAGACCCGTTTGCCCAATTTATCCGGGAGAATTGTACCTTCTACATTATTCCCATGTATAATCCGGACGGGGTGGAATTGGGGTATCCTCGCCACAATGCACATGATGTGGACCTGGAAAGCAATTGGGATACCTTCCCTTCCGAGCCGGAAGTGCAGGCGTTAAGAAATCGATTTACCGAGTTGATGGCATCTCCTGCACCTATCGAGGTGGCGTTAAATATGCATTCCGCTTATGCTTGCAGACGATATTTTGTGTATCACGACTCGGCCGGCACTTCTCCTCCGTACACGGTTCTGGAACAGAATTTCATTAACGGTGTCCGATATTACTTCCCGGATGGTATAGAGCCCTGGTATTATTTTATCAGTTGGACCAACGGCACCCCTCCCTATTACCCGGAAAGCTGGTTCTGGTTGAATTTCGGCGAATCGGTAATGGCGTTAACGTATGAGGATATGAATTGCCCACCGGCCGGAGCGTATGATACCACTGCTTACGCCCTTCTGCACGGTGTTACCGATTATCTTGGCATCGTCACCACCATAACGCTTAACCAGGCTCCGGCACAACGAGAACGGGTTGCCATGGACCAGAATTACCCGAATCCGGTTCATTTAAATCGACAGGATGCCCATACGATCATTCAATACAGACTGGCAACTCCCCAAACCGTTCGCTTAACACTGTATGATGTCCTGGGGCGCCGGATAGCAACGTTAGATGAAGGGTTCCGCGGGGCAGGGACGCAAAGAGTTTACTATGATGCCTCACATCTTGCCAGCGGAATTTATTTGTACCGGCTGGAAACCCCCTCCGGCACTCGCACCAGAAGATTCCTGGTGGTTCAATAATGTTGATTCGGATAAAAATTATCTCCAAACATTTTTCACTTTAACAATGAATGCTCTTTTTTTATTGACAGGGTCCAATGATAATTTTTAGGGTTTCATTTCAAAATTTCCGGTTGGGTTGTAGAAAATTTGATAATTTTTTCTAAGGCTGTATATTTAACTTACCCTTCTTTCCCTTTCTTGGAAGAGAGGGGGAAAGAGGGGGTGAGTTCGAGGGAATCAGTGGATAGAAACAGGGAGTTATAAATCTTTCAAGACAAAAATTTATGAAGTGTTTTCCCTGATCCCCTTGAATAGCAAATTCACCAGTTCAACGTGAGAAATGTTACTTATCTCTCTTTTTCAAATAACGAAATAACTTCAGGATTACCCATGAAACGAACGATTACACTCCTTATTATATTAACGTATCTTATGCTCTTCTCATCTCTTTACAGCCAGGAGATTCCGGGTATTCAGTTTGAATTGGTAAAATCGAAAACGCTCCCCCAATCGGTTCATCGCTGGCTATTCCCGGGGGAAGAGACAATCATCTCAGTGGGTGAGGATCAAATTACCTGGTGGAAGAACTCGGAAACCCGACCGTTTCCCCTCCCCGAAGATGTGTTAAAGGTGATTTCCTCTAAAGGGGGAAATTATTTCGCAATTGTGGGATTAAGCCCGATTTCCGAGAACAATCTCAAACAAAGCCGTACCCTGCGGATCGAAGTCTATACAGCAGGGCAGCAGGAACCCCTTTATACAATCGAACGCCCTCTTGAGTACGATGATCCTCTTCCCTTGATTGCCCTTTCCGATCGGAACGGCGCGCTTATTATCGGGCAAAATACAACCGCTGCTCTCCAATTCTATAATTCGGAGGGAAGGCTGCTTCGCACGGTCCGGTTATTTGAAGGGGTGGGATATGATATGGAACGCGCCCTGCAAATTGATCTGACCAAAGACGGAAAAATAGCTGCCGTTGTCGCCGGGAAACACGGGGCTTCTCCCGCCGGTTCAAATGCTCCTCATCCATCCGCAGAGCCTCAGCTTTTCCTCTTTTCTCTCCAGGGGGTGGAACTCTGGCGAGAACCACTGCCGGATTTCAACACCTCCGCGGTTGCCATCTCCGACAATGGTCAATACATCGCTGCCAACAGCTATACCATTACCATCGATGGAAAACTTACCAAAAAAACACTGGTATATGACCGGTCCGGAAACCGAATCGGTAAGGTGGATATCCTGTTTAAGCGGGCTGCTTTTTCACCGGATGGGAAAGTTCTGATTCTGGCGGACAATCATCTGGCAACGGCATTGAACCTGGAAACCGGAAACATTTCCTGGCGTTATGCCCTGCCCAAAAAAGAAGGTATCATCACAGCCGTTGCTGTATCGAACGGTGGTAAAATTTCTGCCTTGCTTGTGGCATATAGCGAATTGGGAGAAGGCACCTTCATGTTTACCCATCCCCGCTTGATAATACTGAATCGTGACGGAGGCATCCTGCAGGAACTGGAACTAACCGGGCAGGTGTTTGAGAAACCGGCATTCACCTTATCGAACGACGCCAAGAAAATTTTTATCGGATTTAGAAATGCGTATCAAGTGTACCAGATAAAATAATGAGATTTCAAATGATGAAGAATTCCTTTCTTAAATTTGCTGTCTCCACCGGATTCATCTTGCTGAGTGGTCATTTTCTATTCGGGCAGAATCAATTTCCCTGGCCGGTTACCCCTTTCAATGAGAGCCACGAGATCACCGGCAATTTTTGCGAATACCGA
Source organism: uncultured Calditrichaceae bacterium (assembly GCA_964471235.1). Lineage (GTDB taxonomy): Bacteria > Calditrichota > Calditrichia > RBG-13-44-9 > J075 > CAYYGL01. Next base: position 17,981 of record CAYYGL010000055.1, on the reverse strand, counting down.
AGCACCAGTAATCCCGCCCATTTTCATAATGGAACCGACATTCCCAAAGTGGATGGATCTCCCGTATATCCGGTGAATGATGGAACCATTTTCAGTATCGGCACCGTGGGGGAATATGGGAATAATGCCTGGGTACGGGTTGGTGATAAAGCGTATGTGCATATCAACCCCAACCCCTCGCTTTCCGTGGGCGATCCGGTATTTGCCTCCCAAACCGTGCTGGGAACGATTTTACCCGGGCTGGGACACGTTCATTTTACGAACGGATACGTGGGATCAGAGGTCAACAGTATGTTGATGAACAGCGGACTCACCCCTTTAAATGATCCCTGGGCGCCGATTATTCGCTTTGTCCAATTTTACCAGAATAACACCACAAACCAGCTGCCGGCAAATGCATTAAGCGGTTTGGTGGATATTATCGTCAAAGTGGATGAACAGAATGGACCGCCGAATTCTCCTCCGTCCCGCTTAAATAACGGCACTTATAAAATCGGTTATAAGATATTGAGCGCCGATACGGATTCGATTGTTTTTGAACCGCCCAACGGCGGATTGCGGTTTCAATTCGATACCAAACCCAGCAATTCGTTTGTGGATATCGTTTATTTCCGAACCCTATCCAGCACTACCAGTCATGTTTACCAGGTGACCAATAATATTTCACAGGATAATTACTGGGATACGACCACCCTCCCCCAGGGGGATTACGTGGTGATGGCGTTCACCGAGGATACCCGGCAAAATACCGACACGGTGTATGTTCCGGTTACCATTGTTGAACAGGATGTGACCCCGCCGGCTCCCCCGGTATTCAAATATATTTTGGAAACCAATGAAGGCATTCGCCTGGGATGGTTTCCCAACACGGAAGCTGATCTCGCCGGGTACCGTCTGTATTTCAGTTTTGATAATCAAAGCTGGAATTTGTTCGCTGACGAAACGGTTTATACTCCCGGGATTACCGATACGACCATCAACCAGATTCTTTACCGCGATGTGTATTTTCGTTTAACCGCGGTTGATGATGCTCCCCTGCCGAATGAAAGCACCCCGTCTGATGTCTACGGCATGAGCAACGGACCCTCTTTCCTGGGTAAAGTTTTGATTGTCGATGGGTTTGACAGAACCGATGGCGCCTGGACCCCGCCAAACCATTTTTTCGCCTTTACCCATGGGACCGCCATCATTAACAATCAATTTAGTTTTGATACCGTTCCCAACGAAAGCGTGGAAGACAGCCTGGTGAACCTGAGTGATTACAGTGCGGTTTTCTGGATTCTGGGCGATGAAGCTTCTGTGGATGAAACCTTCAGCCCCCAGGAACAAACCCTGGTAAAGAGTTATCTGGAAGCGGGCGGCTTTTTATTTGTAAGCGGCTCCCAGGTGGCGTGGGACCTGGATCCGGATGGCAATGGCGGCGCCACCCCGGCGGATGAACAATTTCTGCATGAATATTTGAAAGCCGATTTTGCGGATAACAACCCCGGTACCCACACGGCTATCGGCATTGCCAATTCCATATTTGACGGATTGACCTTCGGGTATGGTCAGGTTCCTTACTCCCTGGATTCCGCGAATGTTATCACTCCGTTTGGCGCCAATGTGACGCCCTGTTTGAAATATGACGATACCAAAATTGCCGGAATTCAATACCAGGGGACGTTTGGAAGCGGTACGGTTCCCGGGAAAGTGGTCTATTGTGCAACTCCTTTTGAGACCATCCCCGATGCACAGACCCGCAGCGATGTCATGTTCCGGGTTTTGAACTTTTTCTTTGACATCACTTCCATCGAGGCCGGTTCGGATGACTCGGGCGTCATTCCCTCCCATTACTCCCTGTTACCCGCCTACCCCAATCCCTTTAATCCCCAAACGGCAATCGAATACCATCTGCCGGAAGCTTCAATCGTATCCCTGGAGATATATAATACCCTTGGGCAAAAAGTTCGAACGCTTATTGAGGGCTTCAAAAGCGCAGGCAGGCATCAGGTGAAGTGGAATGGGAGGGATGAGAACAACACCCCCGCAGCAAGCGGTGTGTACCTGGTCCGGTTTGTTGCCCGGGCAAAAAAATCTACAAAGACCTTCCGGAAAATCCGCAAGATCGTATTGATTAAATGAAAAAACAGGATAACGTTATATGCGAACAAAAATCGTTTTCGCGCTATTTCTTTTTATTGCCATCACACCAACACTCCTTTTCTCACAGGATAAACCGGATGAAGAGCAAGCGACTTCATTGCAGACAGCAAAAAGTATCCACCAGGTGCAATTGGAGCAGTATAAAAATTATGCACCGCCGGGGAAAATGCCGAGGTTTAAAGGTCGCCCGATGCCCCTCGTTCCCAACCTGACTCCTCCCAGCCGGGAGATTTTTGGATATTTGCCATACTGGGTTTACCCGAGTTACCCGAGCCTGAACTACGATTTGCTGACCACGGTTGCCTATTTCGGTGCGGAAATCAACGGCTCCGGAGACATTGTTAATTTGCATGACTGGCCCGCCGGCGGATTAATCAACCTGGCACATAGCCAGGGAGTTCGGGTGGTCTTAACCACCATCCTGTTCAGCTCATCCCAACTGGCGACCTTGCTTAGCAATCCTACCCACAGAACCAATCTTATCAACAACCTGTTGAATGCAGTTCTCAGTGCCAATGGAGATGGGGTTACCATTGATTTCGAGGGGGTGCCCGGAAGCCAGCGGCAAAATTTAACCGATTTCATGACCGAGTTAACAAATACGTTTCACGATAATCTTCCCGGTTCCTTCGTCACTATTTTTACCCCGGCGGTCGACTGGAGCAATGCCTTTGATTATTTCTCCCTCGCCCAGATCACCGATGGCTTGATTATGCAGGGCTACGACTTTCATTGGAGCACCGGACCCACGGCCGGCCCGGTGGCACCGCTCACCAGCGGCAACGTCTGGGGCACTTACAATGTCACCTGGACGGTACAGGACTATCTCACCAAAACATCGAATAATTTTCAAAAATTGATCTTAAGTGTTCCCTTCTACGGATTTGACTGGCCCACTGCCAATGATACCCTGGCAGCACCCACCTTAGGTCCCGGCGATGCGATTCTGTATAGCGAGGCGTATCCCAACGCCCTCCAACATGGGCGTCTCTGGGATCAAAATTCACAAACGCCCTGGTATCGGTATAACAATGGGCAATGGCACCAGGGCTGGTATGATGACAGCCTGAGCCTTGCCCTCAAGTTTGACATGGTGAATCTGGATAACTTAAAGGGAATTGCCATCTGGGCGTTGAGCTACGATGGCCAGCGTCAGGAACTTCAGCAAGCGCTCGCCAATGCCTTCGGATCCACAGCACCACCTTTAAGACCCGTTGCATTTCGAATAACCAATATTGGCGGGGGGCAAGTTGAAGTTGCGGTCAATCCATCCACCGGGGCAACCGGTTACAGAATTTATACGAGCACCGATGGGGTGAATTTCGACCAGGGGGTTGATTTTCCCAATGCAGTGAACATCCTGAGCAATCTTTCCCTCGATACCACTTATTATTTTAAGATGTCTGCCTTTAATGGAAATGGTGAGAGTAGTTTAACCGAAGTGCTGGCGGTAAGACCCTCACTTGCAACCGTACCGATTCTCATCGTTAACGGCTTTGACCGCGTTACCGGCACGGTGAATACGTTTGATTTTATTAAGCGATTTGCCCCGTCTGTGGTAAAACAGGGATATGCCTTTAACGCCTGTGCCAACGAGGCTATTGAAAGCGGCGCTATTTTGCTTGAAGATTATGATGTGACATTATGGATTTCCGGTGAGGAAGGAACCGCTGATGAAAGCTTTAGCAGCACCGAACAGCAGTTGGTGGCAGAATACCTGGAACAAGGTGGGAAACTATTTGTCTCCGGTTCCGAAATCGGCTATGATCTGGTTCAGCAGGGCAGCCCCTCCGATCAACAGTTTTATCAAACATATCTAAAAGCCCAGTACGTCATGGATCGGGTGCCGACTTATAATCTATCCGCTACTTCCGGCGGAATTTTTGCCGATTTGTAAAACATGACCTTTGATGACGGGAACCACGGCACCTATAACGTGGATTTTCCGGATGGGATTAATCCCACCGGCGGTTCGGTAAGGAATATGAGATATACCGGTTTTGACCCGGCGATTTACGGGGGAGCGGGCATCCAATATGAAGGGATTTTCGGCCAGGGGACGGTTCCCGGCAAAATCGTATACCTGGGAATTCCGTTTGAAACCCTGTACCCGGAAAGCACTCGCGACAGCGTGATGGCTCGGATACTGGAATTCTTTGAACCGGTAACCGGTATCCCCCCGTATGCCGAACGGCATCCCATGCCGGAGAATTTTCAACTCGGGCAAAATTACCCGAACCCCTTTAATCCCTCCACAACAATTCCTTTTGCACTCACCACTTCGACGCCTTTGCATATCCAATTAAAAATTTATGACATTCTGGGGCAGGAAGTTCGTATTTTAGTAAATGAACCGAAAACAGCCGGTCAATATGAAATCGTTTGGGATGGGCGGAATGCCTCCGGGGAAGCAGTTGCCAGCGGTATTTACATCTACCGGCTGCAGGTGGGGAATAAGGTGAAAGTGAAGAAGATGACGTTGGTGAGATAAAGATATTCCACAAAGACGGCGCCGTTCTAAGCGAAGTGTTTGCTAACCCGGTGACCTATCAATTTACAGACCCAAAAAGTCTATCAGCGCTCAAATTATTGGTTTCGAAAGGAGCCTCCGATGAAATATCTTTTATTAATCTTCACATTCTTTTCACTATTTTCAGTGCTGAGTTTTTCCCAGGTTATATCAACTTACGGGTTCAAAATTGGAGTTACGGCTTCAAACCCTAATTTCGAATATGATCCCTCTCTCAATATTACAAATATCCCGGTTGATAAAACCAGAATCTCTCCAAATATAGGAATTTATTTAAGACTTTTTGATTTGGAGATGATTGATTTTGAAACCCAACTTACCTATCTTCAAAAAGGGGGTGAGGATAAGATGGAGGTTAAAACACTTAATCACCCCGAGGGTACCGGGGAATTTTTAACCTTTGATCTCCAATTCGACTATTTGCAGTTTCAACTCGGTCTTCGTCCTAAATACAGGATGAGTAAAATCGAATTTTATTCATATTTAGGCGGATCATTTGACTATTAACTTGAAGTAACAGGGATTCCAATAACAAAAGATCAATTTAATAATATAGTATTCGGTTATGCTATGGGATTATCAAAAATTACCGTAACGATTCAGCTTTACCTGCATATTGGATGTTTTATTCGTCATTCCGGTTTTTTCATCAATCGGTGCAGGCGATTGATGAAAAATACCGGTCATAGACTCCGTTGGAGAATCTTCTACCACGGAATAATGCCGAATATTGCGATTGCGGCATTTTCCGAAAAAACACCGGAAAAGCCGGAAAGCCCAAAATGGGCATATAGCTGAATAGTTACAAATCACCAATAAAACCGAGAGTTGAAAAAAATTGTTCTTCCCAAAAGATTACTATGCTCTTCTAATGACTTTTATCATGTCTTTCCTGACATCCGTATTTACGTTTGGTGCAGAATATTCTCTGTTATTCGAAAATTCCAGCCAAATGCTGCTGGTGATAACGGAAGACGACTCTGCTCAAACAGGCGTTTTATATAAGTTTTTTCGGGATACGGGAAGAGACGGTTGGCAAATGAGCGGCGATAAAATACCGGTGGTTGTGGGACGAAGCGGATTAGCCTGGGGCATGGAGGAGCCCAACGGTGGGATGCCCCACAAAGTTGAAGGCGATGGCAAAAGCCCGGCAGGGGTATTTCCCCTGGGCGCCTGTTTCGGTTTTGCCCCGGAAACGGAAATGACGGATTTGAAAATTCCGTATCTTCACATCACAAAATTAACCGAATGCGTGGATGACCGGAATTCAAAATACTACAACACGATTGTTGAAAGAGACAGGGTTAACAAAATTGATTGGAACTCATCGGAAAAGATGCGGCAAATTGAACCGCAATATAAAATTGGTATCATCGTAAATTACAACACCGAGTCACCGAAAAGCGGCAATGGCTCCTGCATTTTTCTCCACATTTGGGAAGCTCCCTCTCACCCGACCAGTGGGTGCACCGCCATGTCGGAACCGCATTTAAGGAATATTGCGACCTGGCTGGATGACAAGCAAAATCCCATCCTGGTGCAGTTGACCAAACCCCTCTACAAAGCTTTAAAAAATTCCTGGCATTTACCGGAAATTGCTACGGTTGAGAAGTAGCGGATATTTCAAGCGAAAAAATAGCTGGATAGACTCGCCCCAAAAAAAAGAATCTCCCCGGGGAGCGGGGAGATTCCGGATTAATATGAGATGAAAGAGCAGTTTTCACTTCAGCAACGTCATCTTCTTAACAGCGCTGAAATCGTCTGCTTTAAGCGTGTAAAAATAGATGCCGGATGCCAGAGTGCTGCCATCAAAAACCGCTTGATAAATGCCGGGATTCAGTTTCTCATCAATTAACGTGGCTACCTTTTGCCCCATCAAATTATATATTTCAAGGGTGACCTGCCCGGCTTTTCGTACATCAAATTCGATGGTGGTAGCAGGGTTAAACGGATTGGGATAGTTTTGCTTTAACGCAAAGTCTTTCGGTATGTTGGCTGTCACTTGTTTAATGTCGAGCAGGACACTGAGGTCTCCATCGAACAACCATTTTTCCACCTGCCAGCCAAACCACGATTGCGCATAAAGGGCACTTTCCGTTGCTTCCACATCCACATCATAAGAAGAAGCGAAGCCGCTCCAGAGTCCGTTATTGGACCCGGTGGAATAGTCGCCGGCATGTTCAAAATTCCACCGCGCCTGGTCTATGGTATCCAGATTGGCACCGGTGGTAGGATCGATAATGTAAAGACGCCCGTACCGGTATCCACTGGTTTCCCCACCATAGAAAATTGAGTCGGTCGCAGCGATTACCAACCCCGGATCATCCATATAAGCCAATCCCAGTAAGGTGGGAATAAAGGTGGTGGAATCTTCTCTGATGCCGAGGTCATTCGGATCAAGTGTGAGATTGAATGAGGGATCGAGAGTATAGCCGTTGGCGGGGCTGCCGGTGTATTTAAGCATGCTCCGTTCCGATGACTTGCTGATAAACACTTGCGATCCGTCACCGGAAACGGTAATGCCGCGGTACACCCCATCGGGCAGATCGATGGTAGCGATGGGAGGGCTGTCATGGGTGGTTCCCCAGGCAGCATTGGGGTCCGTCACCGGGGGATACACTTTAACCTCTGCGGTGTTGGCAGCCGTACCGTTTAATGCACACACATAAACATAACCGTTCGCATCCACTTCAATTGCCCAGATTTCTTCTGTTCCGGTCTCCATCCGGTACGGGGCGCTTGCCACCTCCGTGGGGGTTAATTCGAACACCAAAATATTATGATTCACATCATTATTCGCCAGATACACCAGATTGTTGGGTCCGCCGGCAATCTGCCAGGCATCGGCGAAATCCACATGATCTAAAATATATTCCCAGAAAGCGACCCCGGTACCGGTAGGATTACCGAGCCTGCCATTGGCAGAATCCGCATCTACATATCCCACCAAATAATTGATCAAATTTCCTCCGGCAACCGACCCCCGGGTAACCAGGGCTACAAAATCATTCGAATCCACAACCGCTACACTGGAGGTGCGGTTCAGGGTGCCATTTGTGGTATTATCAAATGTAACATACTGGGTATGCCACTCGTTGGTTTGGGCATAAAGGGTTACCTGAAACAGCAAACAAATAATGGATAATAATATCAATTGACGCATAACAAAACTCCTTCCAAAAGGATTGAACTTGGCAACATTATTTCATTGTTATCGGATAATGTAAGCGGGAAAAAAATCTCACCCCGCCGGAGCAGGGTGAGATATTTGAGAAGTTTGTAGACAAGTGATTTAACGAACCAGCGTCATCTTTTTCGATTTGGCGAAATTACCGAAAATCAATTTGTAAATGTAAACCCCGCTGGCGACCGGATTGCCGTTGTTATCTCTACCATCCCATTGAACCGTATAAGTACCAGCGGCATATTTCCGGTTGTTGATAAGTGTCCGAACTTCCTGCCCCAGGGTGTTATAAATCTTTATACTGATCGCTTTGCTGATGGGCAAGGTAAAATCAATATTCGTGGATGGGTTAAAGGGATTGGGGTAGTTTTGTGACAACTTATAATTGTCGGGTGTGATAACCGTAAGAGGGGTCGGTTTGAAACCAACTAACGATGCCAGGTCTATTGACTGGGAGGAATCTCCCCACTCAAAAAAGAACGCATGAAAGCCGTTAGTGGCAAGGGATTCTCCGCCTAAACTATCGACTGAGGAGCCTTTATAACTTGTCACAATGTCACGAAGCCCATCGCCATCCAGATCCATTCCGGGATATGTATAAAAATCATTAAATAATCCCCCAAGGTTATCATACACGTCTGCCAAATCATACACCTGGGTCACATTGTAACTTGTGGTATCAGTTACATCTCCCGAGCCGTCATATTCAATGTCAACAAAGCGACCGCCGCCGCCATAGAGATAAAGGTCCAACCCGTCGCCCGGGTCGTTCGTCGGGTGATCCTGATCCCCTAAGTCCCAGGCGCTCCAGAATCCCAGGTTGGGGAACAATTCATGTACATTGGCTTCCGTTACAAACTGATCGGAAACAATCCCCTCCAGTATCCACATCTGACTTTGGGAAGTTCCGGCGTTCGTTCCATGAGCAAAAATTACCGGACTGCCATTAATCGTGGTGATAATCGGTTTTGCCTTTACCACAAAAGCACTATAATCCGCTAAACGAACCACACTGCCGTCAACATACGTATCCGGTCCGTCGATCTCGATAAAGCCCAGGGCGGCTCCTGCCCCAATGTTTTGCCAGCCAGCGACAACAATCTCGTCATTGGCATCAAGGTCCACGTTTCCAATTGCGGTGCCGCAGGGAACATAACCATCCGGGGTGATGATGGGATCATGAACCATTTTTTTGTAAACATACTCGGTGTCCACAACTGCATCTCCCCCGGAAAAGGTGCCGGAGGTAACCTGTAAAATATATAGTTTCGCCACTGCAAAATTAAATGCCCGCGGTGGAAAAAGCAGCTCGCTTTTGCCATCACCATCGATATCCTGAACTCGCAATCCGTTTTCGGTTCGTCCCACATTGATGCCCGCAAAACCCGAGTCGATGGATTCATAGGTCAATTTAAAAATGGGTTCCGTTCCGTAGTCATTATCATTTCCGGTCCACTCATAAAAATAGATGCCCCTGTTCGCAAGCTGAGTTGAATCCGTTGCAAAATATCCGATTGGGAAGATGATTTCCTGTTTGCCGTTATTATCGAAGTCCCCGGTGGTTACCGAACGGGGAGTAGAGCCGCCCCCGGGTGCCGTATCCAGTTTTTTGGAAGCCCAAACAAACTCTAATTGGTCGTTACCGGTTACCTCGTACACAAATACCCGCCCGCCATCGCTATAATCGGTTACAATGATTTCCGGCATCCCGTCATTATCCAGGTCGGGATTATCCGCCACCCAGATACCTCTGCCAGCATTTGCCGTCAGCGTATCGCCTCCGGTACTGCGAGGGTTAACGCCTGCTAAACGATATTCATTTACACCATTTGCCGGGGGTTGGGCAAACAGGGGGAGAATGAAAAACAATGATAAGAGCATGCCAATTAAAGAGCTGTACCGGTTCATTATACTTCCTCCAAATTTAACAGTTAACGGATAATTAATTCTACTTATTGACTTCAAAAAAAAACGAAGAAGGGAGAGATGAGATAAACGACGGCAAAAAGCTGTCAGACGGCGAACTCTCCTTGTGTATCTGTTCAATCAATAAAGTAGAATTGGGTTAGTTATTGATTCATTATTCTCATTCGTCATTTGAAGAATATGTATCTCCTTAAATGTTTCTGGCTGGAGATGTTGCCTTTTTTGTAATAATGTCTCTAAAAGATAGCAAATTTTCTAAAAAAATAGAAAACTTTAATTTGATTTTTAAAAAAAAATTAGTAGCTTCTCGCCAATATTTTTTTAGCTAAGTGGTTTATATATAAGAAATATGAAGTTCTTTTACAGGCCTCTTGAAATTTTGCAAAACCAGATGTTGCAAAAATCTTACAAGTTAATTAATTCCTAATTTCTCCATCAAAGTAAGGTTTGGACGATATGATCAAAATGAGATTGAGTCTTGCTTTATCCCTTTTCTTATTCACAAATCTGTTAATAGCCGGCACCACCGGAAAAATAGCGGGCATTGTTAAGGATGCCGACACCGGAGAGCCCTTACCGGGAGTAAACATTCAAATTGTGGGAACAACGCTGGGGGGCGCCACCGATGTGGACGGAACGTTTATTATTTTGAATATTCCTCCCGGTCTTTACACACTGGAATTTACCTACGTCGGATACCAAACCGTGGTGATGAAAGAGATAAGAGTGAACGTGGACTTTACCACCCGGCTAAAAACAAAAATGAAACAGACGCTGGTAGAAGGCGCGGTGGAAGAAGTGTATGGCGAGCGAAATCCACTTGTCAGAGCAGACCTCACCAATACCCAGGTAGCGGTGACATCGGAAGTCATAGACGACCTTCCGCTGGTAAGCGTCAATGATGTTATCGCGTTACAAGCCGGAGTGATTCGGGATAACAGTGGGGCACTGCATATTCGCGGCGGACGTTCCGATGAAATTGCTTTTCAGGTTAACGGCATCTCCATTAACAACCCTTTTAGCAATACCCAGGGAGTGGGATTGGCTACCAACGCTGTGGAAGAAGTGTCAGTGTCAGCGGGTACTTTCAGCGCTGAATATGGGAATGCGTTAAGCGGGGTCATCAATTATGTAACCAAAGATGGCGGACCCAAATGGAATGCCACATTTCGCGGATGGAGCGGGGATAATGTTAGCAGCCATACAGATGTATTTTTCAATATTGATGATATCAATGTGACCAACAATGCCCGCGCTGAATGGACCTTAGGCGGCCCCGTTCCGTTGTTAAATAAAAAAGTAACCCTGTTTACCTCCGGTGTTTGGCAGAGGAATTTAGGGCACTTGTATGGAATTCGCGTTTATACCACCAATGATCTGTTGTTATCCGATGATCAGGGCAATTTTAGTGTGGATCCGTTTGGGTTCAAATTTGTTCCGGGTCCGAATGGCACCGTTCGGGAAACCACGGATCCAAGCCAGGCCGGTGCCAGTGGAGACCGGGCAATTGTGCCAATGGTTACCAGTGATGCCATCAATCTTACCGGTAAACTCACCTGGCGAATTAACAATCATTTAAAAGTATCCTACGATCTTGTTTATGATTATGGGAAACGATTTAATCGTACCGCCGGTGGGGTAAACATCTTTCGTCGTTACCGCTTTACACCGGACGGCAGACCTAAAACGATTACTCGAAATGCCAGTCATTCCATTGGCATCACCCACACCCTCAGCAAAAAAACATTTTACACCCTGAAATTAGGCGTAAACTTTAACAAGGCGTTAACTGCCGTATTTGATAATCCGCTGGATCAACGAAACGTTCCGGCGGTGGATAAAGATATCCGCAATCAAATTATTCCGCCTACCGGCACCTATGTAGCAGGTGGTACGGATCCTGCCAGAACCAAAGAGAATGCCCGATCAATCATTGCCAAATTGGATGCGGTTAGCCAGATACTGCCAAACCATGAAGTCCGTTTCGGAGGCGATTTTGCTCTTCACCGGTTGGATTATGAAAGCTACACCCTGCTCTGGGAACAGAATGGAGACCTGTTTCGGTTTTTTATCCCCAAACCGGAGTTAAATTCCGAGTTTACCAACTATCAAGCCTATATTCGTAAACCGGTGCAGGCTTCCGCCTATATTCTTGATAAAATGGAATTAGCCAATCGGTTTATTTTTAATGTGGGATTGCGGTATGAATTTTATCACACCCGGGCACCTTATAATCCGGACCTTGCCGGAACCGTCGATGCACCCGGTGGCGTCAGCAATCCTAAGTTTTTGAAACAATCCCAGCCAAAACACCGGGTAATGCCGCGGCTCCATCTCAGCTTCCCCATTACCGCACGCGGCATCATTCGGTTTTCTTATGGGATATTTTATCAGTATCCCAGGCTTCGCAGCGTTTATCGTAACCCCCGGTTTGAAGATTTTAATTTTATCACCATTCCTTCTTTTGGAAATGCCAACCTGAATCCGGAAAAGAGTGTTCAGTATGAATTGGGTTTGCAGCAGCAATTTACCGATGATATGAAATTGGATGTGACGATATTTTACAAAGATGTGACCAATCTTATAGGAGACCAGCGGGTTATTGCCGGGCAGGTGGCAATCGATAAAAAATTTAACGTTTATACCAATGTTAGCTTTGCCAAAGTGAGGGGATTTACCTTGTCGTTTCTCAAACGAAGGTCTCCTAACGGTTTATTCTCGGCTTCCCTGGATTATACCTTCCAGGTCGGAGAAGGCTCTTTTACAAATCCGGTAGACCTGGCAGTCGATACCAGAACCGGCAGACAAACGCCTCAAAAAATGGTTCCTCTCGATTTTACCCGGAAGCACACCTTAAACGCCTCATTAATTTTTGGAAGACCCGATAATTGGACCGCCAGTGCCATCGGAAACCTCTGGGCAGGAACGCCTTACACGCCAAGTTTACCGGCATCACTCGCCCCCACGGCATTTGAAGTGAACAGCGATACCCGCCCCCTGAACAAAAATGTGGATTTACGTCTGGAGAAATTCTTCAAATTCGATTTATTTCGCTTCTCGATATTTTTGCAGGTATTTAACCTGTTCGATACCATGAATGAACGGTTCGTTCATTCCAATACCGGGAGGGCGCTCACCGATTTAAACCAGACCATCAACGCCGGTTTATTTAACAATTTACGGAATAAGATTCACGAAAAGCCCGAGGATTTTTTCCCTGAAAAGTTTCTGGATAACTTTTATCAACGAGAAGATTGGTTGAGTGAACCGAGACGAGTGGTGTTAGGCATGACCTTCAACTTCTAAACTCCGGAATGGCATCCGGGCTATCGAAAATTGTAAACGTCAAATGAACTTTCAATAGTCATATCAAATTGGGATAATCACACATGAACCGGAACATGATGACAAAAGTTTTGCATACGATTTTTTCTATCCTTTTAGTAAATGTGTTTATGTTATCGGATGCAGCAGCACAGGAGCCCACGAATTACAAAACCCTCTCTACCTCGAAACGGTGGGATTTTGTAAAGAAACAACTCAAATCGTTTAACAAATCGCTTCAGGAAGACCCGCGCCATGATGTTCGGAAAAATACCATTATTAATGGGAATCAAATCCGGGTATTATTGACCAACCAGGGCTCTATTTCCACCCCGAATGCCGATGCCTCCAATGCCGACCTGGTCTGGCCGAACGGACCGTCCGGGTTAGGGTATGCGTATGAATTCGGTCCCCTGGTTGCTGCGGAAGTGATCGGGAAAAATGGCGACACCCTGCACATTGTGGATGATGGGTTTTTATTACAATCCGATGGAGATTTTGAGCCGGGGACTGCTAACAAATGGGGATGGGAACCGAAATTAGGGTTTTCCGATCCCAATTCAAATGAGATTGCTCATTTTTCCGATCTGGACAGGGATTTGGATGGGAAACCGGATAGCTGGCCGGAAAGCTGGTTCAATGAAACTCTGGGACGCTATGTCTGGCCGGCATTTTTAGGAGACGACGCCACCACTCCCGATGAAGAAGTCTTTTACAAAATGGACGACTTCGATAATGCCGAGTTCGATTATTACCCCTTCCCGAATGATTCCACCATACGAGGGTTGGGACTGGAGCTGTCCGTCCGCATCTTTCAATTTAATAATCCCCTGGCGGAAGATATTATTTTCCTGGTATATACCATCACCAATGTCAGCCCCAAACCGTTAAACAAAGTCTACCTGGGAATGTTCGGCGATCCCCATGTGGGGGGCGCAAGTGATTTTCAGGATGATTTTGCCGGTTTTATCTCGGCTTTTGATGAGAATTTCCCTCATAATGCCCGAAATATGTTGTTTGCGTTCGATGACCCACCAATAGGGCAGGGAGGAAAGACTACCGGAGAGTTTGGCTATCGGTTTCTGGAAAGCCCGGGAATCGATGATGACGGTCAGGATAACGATGATGACGGCCTGGTTGATGAGAGCCAGTTTAATGATGCCGGCACCTTTGAATTCAGGAATGACTTCGGGATATACCGTGAACCGGGATTTGCCTGGACCGGCGATGAGGATGGGGACTGGAACGAGGAATTTGACGATGTGGGTGTGGATGGGATTGCGAACACCGGCGATTTTGGCGAAGGAGATGGAAAACCCAACCAGATTTTTTACCTCGATTTAAATAACAATGGCATCATGGATCCCGGGGAACCCACATCCGAGCACCGGGAAGAGGGGATGCGATTTGGCGGCGGGGAACCGAACTTCGGATTTTTAGATATTGCCGAATCCGATCAATTGGGCTTAACCAGTTTTAATGCGTTAACCTTTGGCGGCAACAACCGGCCCAAAAATGATGACCTGATGTGGCAGTTAATGTCAACTCCCAATCAGCGTCCTGGCGATCCGCCCCCGATTATCGAACAAGAAGCAGACAACGTGTTCATTTACGGTTCCGGTCCGTTCACCCTGTTACCGGGAGAAAGCCAGCGCTTTTCCATCGCTTTGTTATTGGGGCAAAATCGAGACGATTTGATATCAAATGCTCAGATTTCCCAGCAAGTTTTTGAATCGGACTACCGTTTTGCCCAGGCGCCGAAAAAGCCGAAGTTAGTTGCCATCCCCGGGGATGGAAAAGTGACTCTCTACTGGGATACCGGTGCCGAAAAGTCCTTCGATCCGTTTGTTGCCCGGGCAAACCCCGACAGCTTAGAAAAAGGATTCGACTTTGAAGGATATCGAATTTACCGCAGTCAGGATTTTAGCTTTAATGATACCAAAACCATTACCGATTCCAGAGGGATTCCCTTCCTTTCCGTTCCCTTAAAACAACCCAATGGGTTACCAGCTCAATGGGATTTGATCAATGAATACCAGGGATTATCGGAAATTGAATACCCGGGAAGAGGGGTGCGATATGATCTGGGCTTGAATACCGGTTTGGTACATAGTTATGTCGATTCGAATAATGTGTTAAACGGCGTCACCTATTTTTATGCAGTCACCTCCTATGATCATGGGGATGTCAATGCTCAATTACCACCGTCAGAATCTCAGAGAACCATTCAAAGGGACGCTGTCAATCGTCAATTCTCTTTCGACGTGAATACTGCGATGGTAGTTCCCGGAGGACCGGCACAAGGGTATGTAAAACCGCGGCTGGTGGATAACGATGAGAATTTAGCCACCCAGGTGGTTGGAAATGCCACCGGAACGGTCCGGATTCAGTTTCTGGATCCCTTTAAGGTTAAAGATGGCAAGGAATATAACATAATCTTTGAATCGGTTGACATTGATTCCGTAACCCAGGTAGTTGGTTACTCCGTAATAGATTTGGAACCTCGAACGACTCCGTTTGTTTCCCGGGATACGTTGTATGCGAATATTACCGGCGGTGTTCCTTTTGCGGAAGGGTCGGTATCGGTCACAGACCTATCCGGAGCGGCGGTGGATACCAGCAAATACGAAGTAGATTTCGCCACCGGTCGCATTCGGGGTGCTTTTCATGATGCTTTGCCGCTCGGTGAATCTTTTCAGGCGACTTATCAAATCAAACCGGTGGCATCCAGCACATCCATGAAGAATGAAGATAACAACCCCGTGTTTGACGGGATAAAAGTTTTTGTGAAAGACGATACCACAGCACTCGATCCGCTCAGCACCGAGGGAGGCAGGAGTGGTTTTAAATCTATTGAAACAGCCACCAATTTTGCAGACCAATATACTCAAATCGGTCTGGCAGAAGTTGCCAATTTTGCCCCCTATCCCTCGGATTTTGAATTCAGATTTACCAACTACGACACCACTGCTAATGGCGATTTGGTGAATCCGGCAGATTCCTCCGTACTCACCAATGTGAAAACCAATTTTAAAATCATTGATACCGAAACAGGCGAACCCATTGACTTTTTTATCCAGGAAACCGGTCCTCCCAATACCCGCAATGGTCGTTGGGATTGGCAGGAGGAAATCATCTTAATAAAACCGGGAGGCCAGATAACCGAAACTACCTACAAAGTAAAATTCACCCCACCGGTAGATACCCTCCAATCCAGCACCGGTGAAGACAGTCTTGTGTATGAACCGCCTATTTATCCGGGGCAGGGAGATGTCTTTCTATTATTCTCAACAAAACCATTCGACGTAAATGACAAATATACCTTTAAGACCGAGGCGGCTCATTTCGATAATAACGCGGCAAAAGATGCCTTGAAAGACATCATTGTGGTGCCGAACCCCTATATCGCATTCAGTGCCGGAGAGATTGCCGGGGTAAGGTCCGGCGACCGGGATGACAGGCGGATTGAATTTCGAAATCTCCCCCCCAAATGCACCATTCGAATTTATACCCTGGTTGGCGAATTGGTGGATACCATTGAAAAGGATAATAACGAAAATTTTGCAGTCTGGAATTTACTTTCGTTTGAAGCCCAGGAAATTGCTTATGGGGTTTACATTTACCAGGTGGATGCCCCGGGCATTGGTACGAAAATCGGAAGATTCGCAGTTATTAAATAGACAAATTCACGATCCAAAAAAATTTTGTGCTATTAAGACAGAGAGATAATATGAAGAACGTAAAAATGAGATTTGGGATTTTCCTGGTAATATCATGTTTGATGATGGTTACGGGTGCTTTTGCCCAAAAAGTATCGTCTGTAAATCGAGTGGGAACTACAGCGGCTCAATTTTTGAAGATTGGAGCAGGTGCCCGTCCAATTGGAATGGGAGGCTCTTATGTGGCACTTTCCAACGACGTCACGGCGGTGTATTGGAATCCTGCGGGTTTGGCGCGGGTGATTGGGCAGGGTGAAGCTCTTTTCAATCACGCTGCCTGGCTGGCAAGTACGGATTACAATTTTGCGGCTGCTTCGATTAATGTACCCGGATTCGGTTCCCTGGGAGTGCATGTTATTTCCCTTACCACTCCTGAACAGGATGTGCGCACGATTCAGCACCCGGAGGGCACCGGACAAAAATGGTCCGGTAATTTTATCTCCCTGGGGATTACGTATGCCCGGGCTTTAACCGACAGGTTCTCAATCGGGTTTACCGGAAAATTTATCCAGGAAAAGATTTTTAACGCCCGCTCTCAGGGCGCCGCGTTCGATATCGGCATTCTCTACAGAACTCCGGTAAATACGTTAACCCTGGGCGCCTCGATTACCAATTTCGGTTCTAAGATGCGTCTGGATGGCAGAGATTTGTTCTTTAATGAAGATCCGCCAACCACCCCACAGGGAGGTGTAAGCGAAGTACCGGCAAAATACCGCACCGAAAAGTATGATCTCCCGTTAAACCTGAGAATCGGATTAGCCTGGCATGCCATGCAAACGGAGAACAACAGTGTGATTGTTTCCGTGGATGGCACCCAACCCAACGATAACACGGAATATATCAATTCCGGTATAGAATGGGGGATTCTGAATACCGTATTTTTACGGCTTGGTTACAAATCCTGGTTAAAGGAGAACAGCGAGGAAGGACTTACCTTTGGAGCCGGTATAAAATATGATGCCGTCGGTACCAATTTAAAATTTGATTTTGGCTGGGCGGATTACGGCCGGTTAAACAATGTCAAATTTGTTTCGTTTGCCATTCGCTACTAAAACCGCAACTTCCACTGAGGGGGATTCAAAAACTATCGGAACGGCTGCGGAGGTAACGTTCAAGCAGAGGGAAGCTTTAAGGAGTTCTTCCCATAACATGG